>CAYSBD010000018.1:0-26034 GCA_964429175.1 uncultured Marinosulfonomonas sp. | reverse complement strand
AGGTGAATTCATGGCCGATCTAAAGCCGGTTTGCAAGGCTGAAACCGTTGAGGGGCCGAAACTGCGCTGGATGAGCTGGAGGAAAAATGGGGCGAAAAATACCCGATTGCCATCAAATCGTGGCGGGAAATCGTGGCGGGAAAAATGGCCCATCCACTGCAAAACTGGAATTTGACATTGTGACAGCTTTGGATCTATTTTGAAGGCAGGTTAGACGACGTGCCGGATATCTAGGCCAACCCCGTGACACGGAATTCTGAACAGCCTCAATGCCCCTCCACTTTCGCTTCAATCACCTGCCAAATCTTTTCGGCAATGTTAATGCTATCAAATCTCTCTAGTTCCTGAATGCCTGTCGGCGAGGTCAGATTGATTTCAGTCAAATATCCACCAATCACATCAATGCCGACAAACACCTGCCCTTTTTTGCGTAATAATGGACCAATTATAGAACAGATTTCTATGTCGCGTTTGGTCAACTCAGCCTTCTCAGGCCGCCCACCAACATGCATGTTCGATCGGGTTTCGCCCGGTGCCGGCACGCGATTGATCGCACCTACTGCCTCACCATCCACCAGAATAATACGTTTATCACCGTTTGAAACAGCCGGCAGAAATTTTTGCGCAATCAGTGGCTCACGGTTAATGCCTGTAAACAATTCATGTAACGAAGTTAAGTTTCGATCATTTTTGTCTAATCGAAACACCCCCGCCCCGCCATTACCATAAAGTGGCTTTAAAATGATGTCGCCATGCTTTGCCTTGAATTCCTTGATAGTTTCCAGATCGCGGGCAATCATGGTGGGGGGCGTCAGGTTAGGAAACTCCAGCACCAGCAGTTTTTCAGGATAATTTCGCACCCAGAATGGATTATTAACCACCAACGTTTCAGGGTGGATCATATCCAGCAAGTGAGTTGTGGTGATATACCCCATATCAAACGGCGGGTCTTGGCGCAGCCAAACCACATCCCATTCGGACAGATCAATGTCCTGCTCATCGCCTAATGTAAAATGATCGCCCATTTTGCGCCGCACCGTAAGCGGCCAGCCCCGCGCCATTACGCGACCTTCGCGGTAAGATAATTTATCAGGAGTGTAATAAAACAGCTGATGCCCGCGCATCTGCGCTTCTTCGGCAATGCGAAAGCTACTATCCCCGTCAATATCGATCGCACCAATCGGATCCATCTGGATTGCTACTTTTAACGACATGGCCATTTTCCCTTTATACTTGCACCCTACATGGCGCAGTCAGGCAATGGGTTCAATGGCAGGACATCAACAATGGCCAAAAGCGTTTTCAATAACCTGTATTTCACCAACAGAATTCACCAGCGCCACATCAAAGCGCACATCAGTATCCTGCCCGTTAGGCTCCCCAGCCAAAAAATCCGAAGCCGATGCATAAATCCGCTGCATTTGTCGGCGCGAAACGCGTTCAGCCGCCCGCGCAAAGCTTTTGCTTTTCTTTACCTCAATAAAAACCAACCCATCCCCATCGCGTGCAATCAGGTCAATTTCACCGCCAGAACCACGCCAGCGGCGGCGCGCAATTTCATGGCCAGAAGATGCATAATGTCTTTCAACCGAACCTTCTGCGGCCAAACCTGCGTGATATGATACAATTCCCGTCATTTACTTTCCTTTTCCATGGCAAGTGCCGCCTGATAAACTTTGCGCCGCTTAATCCCCAAAGCTTCCGATACGAGCGTTGCCGCATCTTTAATCCGCATGGTCTTCAATGCATCACGCAAAGCATCCTCCATAGTTTGATCCGAAACCGTTTCCCGATGCGCCCTATCTACCAGCACAACAATTTCACCTTTGACCGAGCGCACAGAAAACACCGCATTTAATTCATCCAGCGTGCCACGCGATACTTCTTCAAATCGTTTTGTCAGCTCTCGACAAACAACCGCCTGTCGCTGCCCGCCCAATGTTTGCACCAAATCCCCTAACATTCCCTGAACACGTTTAGGTGATTCATAAAAAACAAGCGTTCCGGGCACTTCTGCAAACTCCTCAAAGAATTTTTTGCGCGCCCCTGTTGCATTTGGCGCAAACCCCGCAAAGAAAAACCGGTCGGTGGGCAAGCCGGCAACGGTCAAGGCCGCGATCACGGCCGATGGTCCCGGCGCACCAATTACCAGAAACCCCGCATCGATCACCGCGCGGCCCAGCCCAAACCCCGGATCTGCCACCAGGGGTGTTCCGGCCTCGGATGCATAAACGATTGATTTACCCTCTTTCAGCAAGCGCATAAGGCGCGGGCGCACTTTATCACCGTTGTGGTCATGGTAAGGAATCAGGTTACGATCTGCCAAAGGAATGCCGTGAATTTCCATCAAACGGCGCAAGGTTCGGGTGTCTTCTGCTGCGATCACATCGGCCGATGCCAAAATATCCAGCGCCCGCAAAGTAATATCACGGGCCGCCCCGATCGGCGTTGCCACAAAATACAAACCGGCAACGAGTTGCTTCTTTTCGAAATTCACCAATTTACGACCTTCCATAAGCGTTTACTATTTTCGCACAAACCCTTAGGTTTGCCCCATCTTTGAATCATTACGCGCAAGGGAGCGGGGATCAACCTATGTTTTCATTATTGAGTAAATCCAGAAATATTACAGGAAATATTACAGGCCGGATAGTTGCCCTATTGGCCGTCCTTTGGCTAGCCGCCTGTCAACCCGTCACAACCACCGGCGGCGCAAACGGCCCCTCGATCAACACAAAAGATCCCGTTCCTGTTGCTTTGCTGGTTCCCGGAGGCTCGGCCAATGCCAGCGACAACCTGTTGGCCAAAAACCTTGAAAACGCAGCACGTTTGGCGATTTCCGATTTGCAAGGCGTCAAGATTGATCTGCGTGTTTATAACACCGCCGGCAATGCTGCTCAGGCCGCCAATATGGCGCATCAGGCTGTAAATGACGGTGCCAAAATCATCCTTGGCCCAGTTTACGCCGAGGCAGCCAATGCCGTTGGTGTGGCTGTTGCCGGACGAAATGTGAACGTGCTGACCTTTTCCAACAACACCGCAATTGCCGGTGGAAATGTTTTCGTTCTGGGCCACACTTTCCAGAACACCGCCAACAGGCTGGTGGCCCACGCGAAAAAACAAGGGCATGGCAAAATTATGGTCATTCACGCCCAAACCCCCGCAGGGGAAGCAGGCAAAGCTGCCGTTTTGCAGGCTATTTCCAGAAATGGTGCAACATACGCCGGCATCGGGCCTTATGAGTTTTCGCAAAATGGCATAATCGCGGCCGTGCCTGGAATGGCCAGAACCATCCGCAACTCGGGCGCGCAGGCTGTGTTTTTTACCTCAGATAGCTCGGGCGCATTGCCATTGCTGACCCAAATGCTGCCCGACCAGAACATCGACCAAAACGTGGTTAAATTCATCGGGCTAACCCGCTGGGATATTCCAGCCGCAACGCTCGCATTACCCGGTGTTCAAGGCGGCTGGTACGCAATGCCAGACCCAACAATGACATCCGGCTTCAATGCGCGCTACAATGCTGCATTTGGAAATACACCACTGCCGATTGCCAGTATCGCCTATGACGGAATTGCCGCGGTCGGTGCTTTGGTAGCATCCGGCAAATCAAATGCGCTGACCACAGCGGGGCTAACCCAAGGCTCAGGTTTTGTTGGCGCCAGCGGTATTTTCCGGCTGCTGCCCAACGGCACCAATGAGCGCGGTCTGGCCATTGCCGAAATCCGCAACCAGCAGCCGTTTATCATTGCCCCTGCGCCACGCAGCTTTGGCGGCGCTGGTTTCTGATCCGGTCGATGAATGTGCAAAACCCACTGTTTTCGCCGGACAATTTGATCTGTCCGGCGATTGATATTTTCGATGCCGAAAAAGCATGGGAGGCATTGGATGCGGCCTTCTTTGAGGCCAAAGACGGGCGCGAAATCCGGGCCGCCAGCGTGGGTTATTTATTGCAGGCGCGCAAGACGGGCAATGACGCCATCGCAAAGGCTTTCGCGCAAAATCCCTTTGCCGCAAATCGCACCGCGCGATCTTATGCCTATCTGGCCGATTGTCTTGTTGAAACCGTCTTTAAGGTGGCAACGCTAAAGCTGCATAAATTGGCCAACCCTACGGATGCCGAACGTCTGTCGGTGCTGGCCGTCGGCGGATCGGGCCGGGCCGAAATGGCACCACATTCCGATATCGATCTGCTGTTTTTAACCCCCTATAAAATGACGGCATGGGCCGAGAGCGTGATTGAATCCATGCTTTACATGCTGTGGGATCTGCGCCTGAAAATCGGCCACGCATCGCGCACGATCCGCGATTGCATCCGCTTGGGGCGCGAAGATTTCACCATCCGCACGGCCCTGCTCGAGGAACGCTATTTGGCCGGTGATGCAAGGCTGGCCCAAGAGCTGAAAGAAACGCTTTGGCATGATTTATTTCGCGGCACGGCCTCTGAATTTATCGAGGCAAAGCTGGAGGAACGCAGCCGGCGCCACATAAAACAGGGCGGCCAGCGCTACATGGTCGAGCCGAATGTGAAAGAGGGCAAGGGCGGTTTGCGCGATTTGCAATCTCTGTTCTGGATTGCCAAATATATTCACAGGGTAGCTGATGTTGCCGAACTTGTTACGCTGGGGCTTTTCAGTCAGGATGAATATGACAGCTTTGCCAAAGCCGAAGAATTTTTATGGGCTACGCGCTGTCATTTGCACCTGATTACGGGGCGTGCCAGCGAGCAGATTACCTTTGATTTACAAGTCGAAGTCGCGTCGCGCATGGGGTATGAAACCCACGGCGGACGGCGCGCCGTTGAATATTTTATGCAGGATTATTTTCGCCATGCCACCCATGTTGGCGACCTGACTCGGATTTTTCTAAGCGGGCTCGAGGACAGCCACGTTAAAAAAGAACCGCGCCTGCTGCGTTTTCTGCGCCGCCGAAAACCGGCCAAAGCGGGCTATAAAATTGTGCAGAACCGGCTTAATATTGCCGACAGTAAAAGCTTTCTAAATGACAAGCTGAACATCCTGCGCCTGTTTGAAGAAGCCCTGCGCACCGGTGTTTTAATTCACCCTGATGCCATGCGTCTGGTGGCGGCAAACCTGCACCTGATCGACGATGATATGCGTAGCGACAAAGAGGCGCGGCGCATTTTTCTGGATCTGCTGCTAAAACACGGCAACCCGGAACGCGCGCTGCGCCGGATGAACGAATTGGGCGTTCTGGCCGCCTTTATTCCCGAATTTGAGCCGATCGTGGCGATGATGCAATTCAATATGTATCATGCCTACACGGTGGACGAGCACACGATCCAGTGCATTTCCAACCTTGCCCAGATCGAGCGCGAAAAGCTGGTTGAGGAGTTGCCCGTTGCCTCGGGTATTTTGAAAAAGGGCGTGAACCGCAAGGTGCTTTATATCGCGTTGCTGCTGCATGATATTGGCAAAGGACAAGACGAGGATCATTCAATTCTGGGCGCAAGAATTGCCCGCAAGGTGGCACCGCGTCTGGGGTTGAAACCGGCCGAATGCAAGCTGGTTGAATGGCTCGTGCGCAATCATCTGCGCATGTCCGATGTGGCGCAGAAACGTGATATTACCGACCCGCGCACCATTCGCGGTTTTGCCAAAGAGGTCAAATCCGTCGCGCGACTGGATTTGCTAACAGTGCTGACAGTCTGCGACATTCGCGGCGTCGGGCCGGACACCTGGAACAACTGGAAGGCGATGTTGCTGCGCAATCTTTATGCCGACGCCCGGCTGGTTCTGGAAAACGGAGTCGAGGCATTTAACCGCACATCCCGCGAGGCCGAGGCCAAAAAGAACTTGCGCGCCGCCCTGCCCGATTGGAGCAAAAAAGATCTAAAAACCGAAACCACACGCCATTACAGCCCTTATTGGCAGGGCCTTCGCACCCCGGCCCATGTGATTTTTGCCAAGCTGTTAAAGGATCTGCCCGACGGCGAAATCGGCATCAGCCTGACCCCCTCCGAGGAACGCGACGCAACCCGAACCTGTTTCGCGCTGGCCGATCACCCCGGTATTTTCTCGCGTCTTGCCGGTGCCTTGGCGCTGGTGGGGGCCAATGTGGTCGACGCCAATACCTACACCACCAAAGACGGCCACGCCACATCGGCCTTTTGGATACAGGATGACAACGCCAGCCCCTATGAAGGCCCGCGTCTGGAACGTCTGCGCACCATGATCATGAAAACCCTGAAAGGCGAGGTGATCGCACGCGATGCGCTGCAAACCCGCGACAAGATCAAAAAGCGCGAACGTGCCTTCAGGGTGCCGACCACCATCACCTTTGATAACCAGGGCAGTGAACTTTACACCATCATCGAGGTCGATACCCGTGATCGGGCCGGTTTATTGTTTGATCTGGCCCGCACCTTGGCCGATGCCAATGTTTATATCGCCAGCGCGGTGATTGCGACTTATGGTGAACAGGTGGTAGATACGTTTTATGTCAAAGATATGTTTGGCCTTAAATTTCACGAAAAACACAGACAGGATGCCCTGAAAAATCGCCTGCTTGAGGCGATCAAGGCCGGGGCAAAAAGGGCGCGGGAATAATGGCTGTAAAAAACCGGATGCTGGGCGGGTTTCTGACCGTGGGGTCCTGGACCTTGTTAAGCCGTGTCTTTGGCTTTGTGCGCGACGTGATGATCGCGGCATTTTTAGGCACAGGCCCGGCCGCGCAGGCATTTATCATCGCGTTTTCACTGCCCAACATGTTTCGCCGCTTCTTTGCCGAGGGCGCGTTTAACATGGCTTTTATACCGATGTTTTCCAAAAAGCTCGAAGCAGATGATGACCCGCAGGGCTTTGCGCGCGATGCGTTTAGCGGGCTGGCCACGATCCTGATTATCCTGACCGTGGCGGGGATGGTTTTTATGCCGTGGCTGGTCTGGGCGATGGCCAGCGGCTTTGTCGGCGATGTGCGTTTTGATCTGTCGGTGACCTACGGGCGCATTGCCTTTCCCTATATTTTATTCGTTTCGCTGGCGGCATTGCTATCGGGTGTGCTGAACGCGATGCGCCGCTTTACCGCCGCCGCCGCCGCACCTGTTTTGCTAAATGCGGTCTTTATTATCGGGCTGGTTTTGGGCGGCGCGCTGGGGGCGGACATCGGCCTGCTGCTGGCATGGATGGTGCCGGTTGGCGGCATCGCGCAGCTGGTGCTGGTCTGGATTGCGGCCAAACGCGCGGGCTTTACCCTGATCCCGCGCCGCCCGGTTTGGACGCCGGATTTAAAACACCTTGCCATCATCGCCGCCCCGGCCGTTTTGGCCGGAGGCGTGGTGCAGGTAAACCTGCTGGTCGGCCGCCAAGTCGCCAGCCAATTCGATAGCGCGGTTGCGTGGCTTTATAATGCAGACCGGCTTTATCAATTGCCGCTGGGGGTGATTGGCATTGCCATCGGCATCGTGTTATTGCCCGAATTATCGCGCCGCTTGCAGGCCAAGGACGAGACCGGCGGTCAGGATGCATTTTCGCGCGCCGGTGAAATATCGCTGGCCCTGACAATTCCGGCAGCCGTGGCGCTGGTGATAATCCCGCTGCCGTTGATCGAGGTTTTATTCCAGCGCGGAAAATTTGGCACCGACGACACTGCGGGCACCGCCGCCGCCTTGCAAATCTATGGTTTAGGGCTGCCTGCATTCGTTTTGCAAAAAATCTATCAACCGCTGTTTTTTGCCCGCGCCGACACCAAACGTCCGTTTTATTACGCCTTTGTCGCCATGATAATTAACGCAGCCATTGCTATCGGGCTGGCCCCGATCATCGGTTATCTGGCGGCCGCCATCGGGGTTACGCTGGCCAGTTGGGGCATGGTTGCCTTGCTCTGGTTTGGCGCGCGCGGCATGGGTAATTCGGCCCGGTTTGACAAGCGGTTTAAACGCCGGATCTGGCGCATTCTGCTTGCCTCGATTGTCATGGGGGCTGCGCTGATTGGTCTGCAGCTGCTGCTAAATCCGATGTTTGGCGCAGGTGCGTGGCGTTATTTGGCGCTGCTTTTGTTGGTCACTTTGGGGATGGTCAGTTACTTTATTGCCGGCCATATTTTCGGCGCCTTCAAGCTATCCGAATTCAAACGCATGATGCGCCGCTCTTAATATTTGAGATAGCGAAACACCGCCGACGCGCTCCAGCCAGCGAAAATCGCAATAAACAGCGACATCAAACCATAATAAACCGCGTGCTCATGCGCCAGATTATAAAGCCAACGGCCAATCCCGACCTTTTGAACATCAAGTCTGGTTTCAAAAACATCGACAACGGCCTTGTTTCGGGTGATCAGAATCCGGGCGGTATATTCGCCGGCTGTCAGGTTGGACGGCAATTCAACCGAGGTTCGAAACAGCGTATCAGACATAAATTCCACCGCACCCTCGCGCACATTATAAAGCCCGTTAGCAGTGCGAACGCGCATCAAAGCTTCGGTGAATTCCTGCGCCTGACCCGAAGCAAGCTGCGCACCAACCGAGGCAATCGCGCGCGGGATCGAGACCTTTAGCAATATATCGGCCGAATCCGCCAGCGATTTTTTCAGCGGTGCCGTTGTGGAAATCGAATAAAAGCTGGGCGCGTTGTCAATCAGCACGGATTCATTATTAACCCAAATACCAAACCTTCTATCCTTGCGCCGCACCATCACAGGCTCGGACGGGCCGGCAACCGTGATGATCACCTCTAACGGGGCATCATCGGGCATCGGGGCCGAACGGCTGATCGCGCCAAAAATCAGAATTTCCGAGCCATCAAACGTGGCCGTGATCCCCACGCTGCTTTGCGACAGATCGGCAACAATTTCTTCGGCGCTCAGCGGCCAGGCCAGCAGCAGGAATATGGCGATTAAACCTCGCATCTAATGCCCCGCACTTGTGGCGATTGAATAAAGCTCGCCCGGCTGCAACAGCAGATCAAGCGCCAGTTTTCCGCAAACCGCCAGCACCAGAATGGCCAGCAAAATCCGCAGGTTCTCGGCCCTCATTTTTAGCCCGATACGCGCACCGATCTGCGCACCGATCACACCGCCAACCAGCAGCAAAACCGCCAGCACAATATCAACCGTAAAGTTGGTGGTGGCGTGCAGCATCGTGGTAAAGGCAGTGACAAAAATGATCTGGAACAGCGAGGTTCCGACCACCACTTTTGTCGGCATCCCCAGCAGATAAATCATCGCCGGCACCATCACAAAACCGCCGCCAACCCCCATAATCGCGGCCAGAACACCGACACAAATACCGATCACAAACGGCGGGATCACCGAAATATAAAGCCCCGAGGTGCGAAATTTCATCTTGAAAGGCAGCGCATGGATCCAGTTATGTTTGCGCCGTTTCGCCGCCGTTCCGGTTTTTTTCTGCCGCCGGATCGCATTCAGGCTTTCGACAAACATCAAAGAACCGATGATGCCTAGAAAAAGCACATAGCTCAACTTGACCAGCAGATCGACCTGCCCCATGCTTTTAAGCATATTAAACAGCTGAATACCCAGAAATGCACCGATCAAACCGCCAACCAGCAGCACGGTGCCCATCCTGAAATCCACCGTCTTTCGCTTGAAATGCGCCAGAACGCCGGAAAATGACGAGGCCACAATCTGGTTTGCCTCGGTTGCCACGGCCACGGCTGGCGGGATGCCGATAAAAAACAGCAGCGGCGTCATTAAAAATCCGCCGCCCACGCCGAACATGCCGGATAAAACCCCGACCATACCGCCAAGCCCAAGCAGTAAAAACGCGTTTACCGAGACCTCGGCAATAGGAAGATAGATTTGCATAGCCGCTTCCTAATCCAGATTAACCCTTTCAGACAATAGGCTGAATTGATTTTGTATCTGCTAATGGTTAATTTAGCGCTCTTTTACATAAGGCTCGCCGCCAGCGCGCGGCGGAACCGCCTTGCCGACAAAGCCCGCCAGAATAACCACCGTTAAAATATACGGCAGCGCCTGGGTGAACTGCACTGGAATTTCAAACAGGTCAAAGATGTTAATAGTGGGGTAAAGATTGCTGACCGCCTCAAGCAAACCAAACAGCAAACAGGCCATCAAGGCATACCACGGCCGCCATTTTGCAAAAATCAAAGCCGCCAAGGCAATAAAACCGCTACCTGCCGACATTTCGCGCCCAAAACCCGCGGCTTGGGATGTGGCCAGATACGCGCCGCCAAGACCACATAAAACACCGGCGATCATCACGGCCGCGTAACGATAGCGAACCACCGAAACCCCGGCCGTATCAACCGAGGCCGGATTTTCACCCACGGCCCGAAGCCGCAAGCCAAAACGGGTGCGAAACAGGATCCACCACGTCAACGGCACAAGCAGCATGGCCACATAAACCAGCGGCTTTTGGCCCGAAATCACATCGGCATAAATCGGCCCCAAAAGCGGCACATCACGCAAGGCATCGGCAAATGGCAGGGTGATTTCATGAAACCGCGCCCCGCCGGATAATGCCGGTGTTTGGCCACCTTTGTTAAACCACGCATGCCCAATCACAATCGTCAAACCCGAGGCCAGAAAATTAAGCGCAACACCGGCAATCAACTGGTTCCCCCGATAGGTGATCGAGGCAATGCCATGGATAAGCGAAAACAACATAGCGGCGGCGATTCCGGCCAGGACCCCCAGCCAGACATTGCCGGTTTCAAATGAAATTGCAGCCGAAAAGAAGGCCGAAATCAGCAGCTTGCCTTCCAGCCCGATGTCAAAAATACCGGCCCGTTCCGAGTAAAGCCCGGCCAAACAGGCCAGCAGCAACACCACCGACAAACGGATTGTCATATCCAGCGTCACGATAAACTGTAAAAATGCTTGTGCAAAATCCATCAGGCTGCCCTCGCTCTGGCGCGGAGAAACATACGCTCGACCGGCCCGCGCACCATGTAATCCAGCGCGCCGGTGAACAGGATAATCATGCCCTGAATAACCATCACCACCTCTTTGCTGATGCCGGGCATATCAAAAAGCAGCTCAAATCCGCCCTGCGCCAACATGCCAAACAGCAGCGCCGCGATGATAATGCCAACCGGATGATTGCGCCCCATCAGAGCAACGGCAATGCCGACAAAACCGGCCCCTTCAACAAAGCCCTGCGTCAGGCGTTCCTGTTGCCCCATCACCGCATTAATCGCCAGCATTCCGGCCAAAGCCCCCGATATCATCATGGCAATCATGGTGATTTTCACCGCTGAAATACCGGCATATTGGGCCGCGCCGGGGCTGTGACCAAAGGCGCGAATGGCATAACCCAGCCGCGTGCGCCACAATAAAAACCAAACCAGAAAAGCACAAAGTAGCGCCAGCAGCAGGCTAACATTCACCGGTGCATGTTTGGAAAATTCGATACCAAAAGGCGCCAGCATATCGTGTAATGTCGGCAGGTTTGTGCCTTGGTAAAACGGCAAGGTTTCGGCGTTTTGAGTGTGCGGGCTTTTCAAGATTCCGTTTAGCAAAAACCCGATTACCGCCGCGCCGATATAGTTGAACATGATCGTGGTAATCACAATATGGCTGTCGCGTTTGGCCTGTAAATAGGCCGGAATCGCCGCCCACATTGCGCCAAACAACCCGCCGCCAATAATGGCAAACGGTAGCGCGATTGCCCAGTGCGGCCAATCAAAAGCCAGCAAAACAATGGCCACGCCGATGCCGCTGATGGCCGCCTGCCCTTCGCCGCCGATGTTGAACATCCGCGCATGAAACGCCACCGCAACAGCCAATCCCGTGAACATATAATTCGTGGCATAATACAGCGTGTGACCAATATTCGAGGTGGTCCCCAAAGCGCCTTTGGCAATCACCCAAACGGCGTGAAACGGGTTTTCGCCGATCGCCAAAACCACAAGCCCCGAGGCCGTCAAAGCCAGCGCCAGACTGATCATCGGAATCAGCACCACATCGGCCCATCTTGGAATTTTATCCATTACGCCCCGCCTCGTTGCTGTCCATTCCTGCCATCAGCAGCCCCAGTTCTTTTTCGTCGGTTTCTTCCGGCATACGTTCACCCATAATATGGCCGTCAAACATCACGATAATGCGGTCTGACAGCGACAGGATTTCTTCCAGCTCGACCGAAACCAGCAAAATCGCCTTGCCCGCATCGCGCAGCTCGACAATGCGTTGGTGAATAAATTCAATCGCACCGATATCCACACCGCGGGTTGGCTGACCGACCAGCAGTAAATCGGGGTTACGCTCGATCTCGCGGGCCAGCACGATTTTTTGCTGATTGCCGCCAGAAAAATTCTTGGCAGACAGATTGGGATTGGGTGGGCGCACATCATAGCGCTGCATTTTAGCCTCGGTTTCAGCTTTGATCGCCGTGTTGTCCATCATCAGCGTATTTTTGTTATAAAGCGCATCATTTTGATAGCCAAAAATCGTGTTTTCCAACGCCATAAAATCCATGATCAAACCTTGCGATTGACGATCTTCGGGAACATGCGCAATCCCGTGGGCGCGCCGCGATTGACCGTCAGAATATCGACCGGTTAGATCCAGTTCCGTGCCATTCACACGGACTTTTCCTGTGGCGTTCATGTAGCCGCCCAACACTTCCAGCAGCTCGGTTTGGCCATTTCCAGACACACCGGCAATGCCTAAAATTTCACCGGCCCGCACCTGAAGAGAAATGCCTTTGAGCCGCTTAACGCCTTTATCATCAACCACTTGCAGGTTTTCAATTTCCAGTATCGGCTTGCCGGGTTCGGCCGGTTTTTTATCAATTTGCAGCAGCACCTTGCGCCCAACCATCAGCTCGGCCAAATGCGCGGGGCTGGTGTCTTTGGTTTTTATCGTCGCCGTCATTTCACCACGACGCATCACCGAAACCGTATCGGTTACCTCCATGATTTCGCGCAGTTTATGGGTGATCAGGATGATGGTTTTTCCCTCGTCGCGCAGCCCGATTAAAATGCGAAATAAATGGTCGGCCTCGGCGGGGGTTAAAACGCCGGTGGGTTCGTCCAAAATCAGAATATCGGCCTGACGATACAACGCTTTCAGAATTTCGACCCGCTGCTGATGCCCCACCGAAAGGTTTTCAATCAACGCATCAGGATCGACGCTCAGCTCGTATTCATCCGATAATTTTTTCAGCAGTTTGCGCGCCTTGGCCAGTGACGGCTTTAGCAGCCCGCCATCCTCCATGCCCAGAATTACGTTTTCCAGCACGGTGAAATTTTCAACCAGTTTGAAATGCTGATGCACCATGCCGATGCCCGCCGCAATCGCAGCCGAACTATCGGGTATCCGGGTCTTTTTACCGCCGATAAAAATCTCGCCCGCGTCAGCTTTGTAAAACCCGTAAAGGATCGACATCAGGGTGGATTTACCGGCCCCGTTTTCACCAACAATGCCGTGAATTGAGCCGCGCGCAACGGAAATTGAAATGTCTTTGTTTGCCTGCACCGGTCCAAAGGCCTTGGAAATACCGACCAGCTCGATCGCCGGAGCGCCAGTTTCCCGGCGCCCCCCTGCTTTATCGCTTGCCATTGCGGTTTATTTCACCGGGCAAGAATTGTCTGACATATAATCGTGAACCTTGATCTCGCCGGAAATAATCTTGGCGCGCGCCGTTTCAACAGCCGCCAGCATTTCAGGTGTCACCAGCTCTTTGTTATGCTCGTCCAGCGCAATATCAATGCCGCCTTCGGCCAAGCCCATCACGTTGACGCCCGGCTCTAGATCCGTGCCCGCCGTAAACGCATTATAAACCGCCACATCAACGCGCTTTAACATCGAGGTCAAAACCTGGCCCGGATGCAGGTGGTTCTGATTGCTGTCGACACCGATCGAAAGAATGCCTTGGTCAGCCGCTGTTTGCAGCACGCCCGAGCCAGTAGCGCCGGCAGCGGCGAAAACAACATCGGCACCTTGCGAGATTTGCGCCTTGGTCAGCTCGCCGCCCTTGACAGGGTCGTTCCACGCCGCCGGAGTTGTGCCGGCCATGTTCTGAATCACGGTCGCATCCGGGTTCACGGCTTTGACGCCCTGCACATAACCGCAGGCGAATTTGCGGATCAACGGAATATCCATGCCGCCGATAAATCCAACCGTGCCGGTTTCCGAGGCCATCGCAGCCATCATCCCGACCAGATACGAGCCTTGATATTCGCGATAAACCACCGATTGCACGTTTGGCTGATCAACCACCATGTCGATGATGGCAAATTTTGTGTCGGGGAAATCGGCAGCCACGGCCTCAAGCGAAGAGCCGAAGGCAAAGCCCGTCATAACCACCGGATTATAGCCTTCTTCGGCAAAGCGGCGCAGGGCCTGCTCGCGTTGGGCCTCGGATGTCATTTCGATTTCGCGGAATGTTTCGCCGGTTTTTTCGGCCCATTTCGTGGCACCCGTAAAGGCCGCCTCGTTAAAGGATTTATCGAATTTGCCGCCCATATCAAAGATAATGGCAGGTCCCTTGGCAAGCGCCGCACCGGCGGTTAAGGCCAGTGTCGCAGCCGCGCCAAGCAATGTTTGTTTGAATGTCATGGTATTTCTCCCGAAAGCGTTATTGGATTGCCGCCGAAACAGGGCAGAACCCGGACCGGCGTGCAGATCATTTGAAAGATCATCTGCGATTAAGCCCGCAGCTGGCCGCTCTGGTCAATAGCTATTTACGGTTTCTTGACAACTTGGAGCCGGTTTCTAGCAGTGCTCCACAAAATATGCTAAAATCGGGATCAAATCAGGGGTTTACGCAAGGTCAGTGCGGCGATTTTTTTGCCATCGGGGGTGCGATAATAATCGGGCCGGCGACCAGATTCGCGGTATCCGGCGGCTTGATACAGCGCGCGCGCGGCCGTGTTATTTTGTGCAACTTCCAAAAATGACACTTTGGCACCCAAGGCACAGGATTTTTGCTCGAACGCGGTCAACAGCGCCCTGCCATGCCCGCGCCGCTGACAGGATGGATCAATGGCGATGGTTAACAATTCGACCTCGTCGCAAATTGCGCGGCCCAAAACAAACCCCGCCTCGCAGGTTTGCAAAAATACGCCATAAGATTGCAACATTTGGCCAAATTCATCGGCACTCCAAGGTCGCGGCATTTCAAAACATTTGGCGTGCAATGCGGCCAAACCATCCGGTGTCATGGTAAAATAACAGGGGCCGGATCACGCGGCGGGGCGGCATCGGGGGCGCGCACATATAAGGGCGCGGGGCGGGGCAAATCGTTGTCGGCATAACGCTGCAACGCTATCTGCGCGATTGATTGGACGCAAACCGTTTGCAACGGCCCGATCATGTTTTGGGTTTTGCCGCGAATGGCCGCCTGATCTTTGCTGATTATCTCTGGCAGGTCTGTGCCGCTATCGGTTAGTTCCTGAATATAAACCATCTCGCGCCTTGCGTCGATCACAGATAAAACGGGGCGCGCCAGATCAATCGCTTGGGCTTCAAAACTGGAAACACCTACGGCGGGGATGGCCAGCGACAAGGCCAGTCCACGCGCCGCCGAAACCGAAATTCGGATGCCGGTAAAATTGCCCGGACCAACGCCAACGCCGATTGCATCAAGATCAGACCAAGTTTTGTCCGCCTCGCCC
This sequence comes from uncultured Marinosulfonomonas sp., assembly GCA_964429175.1. GTDB lineage: Bacteria > Pseudomonadota > Alphaproteobacteria > Rhodobacterales > Rhodobacteraceae > Profundibacter. The sequence continues at coordinate 10,474 of CAYSBD010000018.1, read as the reverse complement.
AAGACAGCTTCCAGCACGCCAAACAGCCGCTCGGCCTGCCCTTTTTGCATCAGCTCAACGCGCGACGCCAACAGATTATCGCCCGACATCAAAGCGGCCGCGACATGCGCGACCGATGTGTCAAAGGCTAAAATTAAAGGCTCAGGCTTCAATCGCGCGCACCTCGGTGACCTCGGGAATAAAGTGGCGCAGCAGGTTTTCGATACCCATTTTCAAGGTCACGGTGGATGACGGACAACCCGCACAGGCACCCTGCATATGCAGATAAACCACGCCATGGTCAAAGCCGTGAAAGGTAATATCGCCGCCATCCTGGGCCACGGCAGGGCGCACGCGGGTATCCAGCAACTCTTTGATTTGAATGATAATTTCGTTATCTTCATCATCGGCGTGATCGGCATGACCGCTAACTTGGGCCTCGCCAATAATGGCAGGATCACCGGATTGATAATGCTCCATCACCGCGCCCAGAATCGCTGGCTTAATATGTTCCCATGCCAGTTTTTCATCTTTTGTCACAGTGATGAAATCCATGCCCAAAAACACACCGATCACGCCTTCCAGCCCAAAAATTCGCTGCGCCAAAGGCGATTTACCGGCGGCATCTTTGGTCGGGAAATCAGCCGTTCCAGTGGCCAGAACGCTTTGACCCGGAAGAAACTTCAGAGTGGCCGGATTTGGAGTAGATTCGGTTTGGATAAACATTCTGCACACCTTATTATTCAGGTTTCAAATATGCGCTTGCAAAAGCTGGCTGTCAAGTCTTTAGAATTATTCTAAAGTGGTCAAGTGATCGCCTCGAGCCGTTCTTTTGCCATTGATCCGGGCACAATTGTAATCGGGATCGGCAACTCGGCGGCCGATTTCATCAATTTGGCAATCAGCGGACCGGGGCCTTTTTTATCGCTGCCCGCGCCTAAAACCAGCACGCCGATTTCGCTATCTTCGGCAATTTGCGCCAAAATTTCCGCCACCGGCTCACCCTCGCGGATCACCAGCTCTGGATCAATGCCCTGCCGGTCGCGCATCCATTTGGCGAACACCTCGTAATGCACCTCGATGCGCTCGCGTTCTTCTTCGCGCATGATGTCGCCAACGCCGATCCAGTGGTTGAATTCTTCGGGCGGAATAACCGCCAGAACCTCGACCCCGCCACCGGTGCTGGCGGCACGCATCGCGGCAAAACGTATCGCGTTCAAACATTCGCGGCTGCTATCCAGTACAACTAAAAACTTACGCATAGATTAACCTCCTCGGCTGGCGCAATAATGGACCAGAGCCGCCAATGCCGCAACCTTTGCTTTTTAGGCGACCATGCCAATGATCTTTTTCACGTCCGCCAAAATCGGGCTGGCAATCGCGCGGGCTTTGTCAGCGCCTTGGCTCAGGATCGCATCAATTTCATCGGGCGCCTGCATCAAACGCGCCATTTCTTCCGAAATCGGGGCCAGTTTGGCAACGGCAAGTTCCGCCAGCATCGGCTTGAATTGCGAGAACTGCTTGCCGCCCACATCCGCCAGAACCTGATCCACCGAGATATCCGCCAAAGCGGCATAAATATTCACCAGATTGGTGGCCTCGGCGCGCCCCTCCAAACCCTCGGCATCCGACGGCAACCCGTCAGCATCCGTCTTGGCCTTGCGAATTTTCTGCGCAATTTTATCGGCATCATCGGTCATATTAATGCGGCTGTTATCGGAAGGGTCGGATTTGGACATCTTTTTGGAACCATCACGCAGGCTCATCACACGCGTCGCTTCACCCTCGATCACAGGTTCTGTTATCGGAAAAAAATCAACCCCATAATCGTGGTTAAATTTGGCGGCAATGTCGCGGGTCAGCTCGATATGCTGTTTTTGATCTTCGCCCACCGGCACATGCGTGGCGTGATAAACCAGAATATCGGCGGCCATCAAACTGGGATAACTGAACAAACCCACGGATGCATTTTCACGGTTCTTGCCGGCTTTATCCTTGAATTGGGTCATCCGGTTTAACCAGCCCATGCGCGCCACACAGGAAAAAATCCAGCCCAGTTCGGCGTGGGCGGAAACCTGCGATTGGTTAAACAGTGTCGATTTCGCCGGATCCAGCCCCGCCGCAATATAGCCCGCGCACAGCTCGCGGGTGGCGTGGCGCAGTTTGGCCGGATCTTGCCAGACGGTGATCGCGTGCAAATCGACCATGCAGTAAATCGTTTCAATGCCGCTATCCTGCATTTCGACAAAGCGCTTGATGGCGCCCAGATAATTTCCAAGCGTCAGCCCGCCCGATGGCTGAATGCCTGAAAAGACGCGGGGAGTATGAATCACCTCGGTCATAATATGTTCTCCGTCTGGATTAATCTTGTAGTTTCGCTTAACCACAGGCATCAAGCCCGTCAACCAATGGAGCCGAAAATGAACAACAACCCCACATCGCCCGTAAACCCGCTGCCCCCGGTGGTGATACTGCTGGCGCTGGTTATTTTTGGTATGGAGGCAATGCAATATCTCTGGAAACTGGGGCTGTTTGGCGGCATTTCGGGCATTGATCATCGCGCGATTATCATTCAGGATTACGGCGTATCGGGCCTGCTGTTCCAGCGGATGATCGAGGCCGGCCGCTACCCCCCCGAACATTTGCTGCGTTTTGTGACCTATGCGTTCATCCACGTTTCTTTCACCCATATGATTTTTGCGGGCGTGCTTTTGCTGGCGCTTGGCAAATTCGTCGGCGAGGTATTTCGCTGGTGGGCGGTGCTGCTGGTGTTTTTTGCCTCGAGCATTATCGGCGCTGTGGTTTACGCGCTGATTATCGACAGCAACGTGGCATTGGTGGGGGCTTATCCGGCGGTTTACGGGCTGATCGGGGCGTTTACATTTTTGCTCTGGGTCGATCTGGCGGCGCACGGGGCCAATAAATACCGCGCCTTTACCCTGATCGGATTTTTGTTGTTTATCCAGCTGGTATTCGGGATATTCTTTGGCGGCGGGCCGGAATGGATCGCCGATGTAACCGGCTTTGTCGTCGGGTTTTTCGTCTCGTTTCTGGTCAGCCCGGGCGGCTGGTCACGCGCATTGGAACGGCTGCGGCGGCGTTAATTCTCGCCTGCTTCGTCTTGCGTTTCCAGCGATAACGCGACCGGTGCCGCGCGCAAATCCGCAATGCTCAACGCTCCGGTTGGCCGTGCCAGCATATTTCGCGTCACCCAAAACAGCCGGGTTTGCGCCCGCGTGATGGCCACATAAGCCAGCCGTTTCCACAGCGCCTGCCCGGCCTCGACGCGCCCCATTCTGGCGGCCACAAATAAATCGGGGCCAAACACCTGCACATCTTGCCATTGCGAGCCTTGCGATTTGTGGATTGTCACGGCCGATCCGTGCAAAAACGCCGCCCCCATCCGCGCCGCAAACGGGATGAACGGCTCTTCCTGGTCGGGGATTTCGATCTTGATAATCGAGGCGGCCGAAACCTGTGGATCTTGCGCCCCCAAAACATGCAGCCGCGAAAATCCGGCGCGCTTTCCCGGCCCCATGTAAACCACCTGCGCGCCTTTGATCAGGCCACGCGCCTCAAGATCAATGCGTTTTTTTCGATGCTTGACCGGCAGCTCGATCCCGTCACAAATCAGCGGCTCGCCCGGCAATAATTCATCCGGCGGCGCGCCGTAAGCATTGCGAAACGCCTGAATTAGCCGCACCCGGGTTTTGTTGCGCCAAACCAGAACAGGCGAGCGCGCCATCAGATCGGATTCAACCCGACGGGAAAAAACCACGCGATCATCTTTGCGCGCGACCTCCTCAATCATGCGCTCGAAATCCTGAAATGTTAGGCTTTCGTCGCTTAGCGCATGGGCCAAATCAAGGATCGGGTTATCGGCATCTTGACGATGAATCCGGTGCAGCGTCAGTTTTTGTTCGCCCTTGAAATTGTCAAAAACCATCTCGCCGGCTTGACCGACAGGGGCCAGCTGCGCGGGGTCTCCGAACAACACCAAAGTCGGAAAAATCTCTTTTAAATCATCCAGTTGCTTTTCATCCAGCATCGAGCTTTCATCGACAAAACCAATATCCAGCCCCTCGTCACGGCGTTTCCAGCCGATGATAAAATCCGAACCGCGCAAACCCGCGGCGGCCAAGGCACCGGGGATGGATTTGTTCGAGGCATAAAACAGCGCGGCACGTTCAAGCGCCGTTTCTGTCAGCCCCTCGATTTCCGGCTGCTCGCCGCGCCCCGCCAGCCATTCGGCAATTTTTTCATATTCGGGATCGTAAAGCGGCGTGTAAAGAATGCGGTGAATCGTGGTGGCCGGCACGCCGCGATTTCGCAAAACACTGGCGGCTTTGTTGGTCGGGGCCAAAATGGCCAGCCTGCGTTTGCTGCTTTGGCGTTTGGATTCATAATCGCCTGAAATAACTTCAATGCCCGCGTCCTGAAGCGCCTCGTACAATCGCGCCAGCAGTAGCGTTTTGCCCGACCCCGCCTTGCCGACAACGGCGATCACGCTGTCATCGCCATCGGCCTGCGGCGTTAAAATGCCATTGTCCAGATCAACGCCGACACCACGCAAAAGCGCGGATATTCGGTCATAAGCCTCGGCTTGGTCGTCGGAAAAAATTACTGCGGGTTCTGCCATAAACAGACCTTACAGCCCGCCGCCAAAAGAGACCAGTTATTTACGCGCGTCCAAAGCATCTTCAAGCGTGCGCAAACCCGTAACAGGGGCCTGCACCAGCACCGCCATATTGCCCGGCTTGTGTTCGTTTTTCCACATTTTCATATGCGCCAGCGGGATCAGATCCCAGCTGAACACCTCGGACATCGACGGATCCAGCCGCCGCTCGATCATCAGTTTATTGGCCGCCGCCGCCTGTTTCAGATGCGCAAAATGACTGCCCTGCACGCGTTTTTGATGCATCCACAAATAGCGCGCATCCATGGTCAGATTATAGCCCGTGGTGCCCGCACAAATCACCACCATGCCGCCGCGTTTGCACACGAACACCGAAACCGGAAACGTCGCCTCGCCGGGGTGCTCGAACACCATATCGACATTGACGCCCTTGCCGGTGGTCTCCCAAATTGCCTTGCCAAACCGGCGCACTTCGGCAAACCAGGTTTTATATTCCGGCGTGTTCACAATCGGCATCTGGCCCCAACAGCTGAAATCCTTGCGGTTAATCACGCCCTTGGCACCCAGACCCATGACAAAATCGCGTTTGCTTTCATCGGAAATCACCCCGATCGCGTTGCCGCCGGCCGTATTAATCAGCTGAATCGCAAATGATCCGATCCCGCCCGAAGCCCCCCAAACCAGCACATTCTGGCCCGGCTTTAATTCATGCGGATGATGGCCAAACAACATGCGGTAAGCGGTGGCCAAAGTCAGCGTGTAACAGGCGCTTTGCTCCCATGTCAGATGCTTTGGGCGCGGCATTAATTGCTGGGCCTGCACCCGGGTAAATTGCGCAAATGATCCATCGGGCGTTTCATAACCCCAAGTGCGCTGGCTGGGCGAAAACATCGGATCACCGCCGTTGCATTCCTCGTCATCGCCATCATCCTGATTGCAATGCACCACGACCTCGTCGCCGACGCGCCATTTTTTTACCTTGTCACCAACCGCCCAGATGATGCCCGCAGCGTCCGATCCGGCAATGTGATAATCCGCACCGTGCAGATCAAATGTCGAAACCGGCGTGCCAAGCGCGGCCCAGACGCCGTTATAATTTACCCCCGCGGCCATCACCATAACCAGCACTTCGTGGCTGCCGATTTCAGGCGTGTCGACCACCTCTTGCAGCATGGCCTTGTCAGGGTCGCCGTGGCGCATCCGCCGGATTGCCCAAGCATACATCTGCTTTGGCACATAACCCATTGGCGGGATTTCACCGATATTGTATAAGTCTTTTTCAACCGCACCAGCAGCAACATCGGTCTTGGTAATATGGGCCATGCGAGCCTCCTCATGCCGACATGCGGCGTAAAATCTGATTATTGTTCATCGTCGAAATAAGATTGGCGTCGCAACATTGCAACCAAAATCGGGCAATTATTGTAATTATCTAACGTAACAAAAACCGCAGCCTGCTATTTTTCTTTGAAATGCGCGATCGAGGCGGCGTAGAACTCCAAGGCATCCTGCTCGGATTTATTGGCGCTGAATTTGCCGTCTTTTTCAAGCACCATCCGGCGCATGGCCAATATTTTCAGCCCGATTTCAGCCGCATAATCCAGACTGCCGCGCGGCACATGAACATGCGCTCCGCTTGCCTGCATCTGCTGCGCCAGCGCCGTCACAGCCGCCGCCACTTGCGCCGCATCCATCGGCTCGTCCGCGGCCAACATCACCGTGGCCACCAACGGCACCGGCAAAACCGGCACCACATCGCGCACCCGGCCCATGATTTCTCCGGCCACCCGCTCGGTCACATTTTCAGGGTTGGATTTAACAAATTCGCGCAAACTTACCGGATCACCAAAACTAACCGAGGCATAACCAAACCGGCGGTACCGCCCCGTCAGCTTGAACCTGACCATCCGGCCAATAAACCCCAGCATTTTGAACAAACTAAACCGGAATTTGCGTACGCCTTTGCGGGCCGCCGAAAGCAAAATCCGGTCCTCCATCACCCGATCATAATTCAGCGCGACGGGCACAAAAACCACATCACGGCCGGCATCGGGGTCAAACTCGGAAACTACATAATTCAACAGGCCCAGCTTTGGCGCGCGAACGGTGCCATCCAGACTTAGCCCGCCTTCGGCAAACACCGCCTGCGTCACGCCGCCCGCCGTGGCCAGCTGCACATAACGCGACAGAACCTTGCTGTATAAAGGGCTGCGCGAATCGCGGCGAATAAAATAGGCACCCATCGCGCGAAACAATAATTTCAGCGGCCAAACCTGCGCCCATTCACCAACGGCATAAGACAGCGCCGAGCGCTCGGCGGCCAAATAAGTCACCAACACATAATCCATATTCGAGCGGTGGTTTATCACAAAAATTACGGTGGCATCCTTGTCGATCGCCTCGATCGCCTCTTCGTCAAACCGCCCCGGCCGCACCCGATATAACGCCCGGCTTAACCAGCGTGACAGGCCCAAAGCCACGCCAAAATAAATCGAGGCGCTGAACGATGGCACAATTTCACGCGCATAACTCCGCGCGGTTTCAAAGGCCACATTTTCCGGCACGCCCTCGGTTTTGGCATGGCGCGCAATCGCCTCGGCGACTTTGGGGTCGTAAATCAGCCGCTGGATCATATCATAACGGCGCGCCAGCTTGAACGGCTGGATCGGGCGCGGCAGCTTTGCGTTCAGACGCACCACAGCCCGCTCCATCCGGCGGCGGAAAAACCAGCGCACCGATGGCACCAAAACCCGCTCAAGCGCCGAAAAAATAGCAAACCCGACAATCAACACCAATAACCAAAGAGGAAGCTCAACCATTTTATTCATCACAACAGTTTTTCAGGAAAGACACCGCAGGTCTAGACTATAATTTTAACGCAACTATATTGCCCGCCAATTGCCCCTTGCGCAATATTGTTGCTTTTGCGAAAATAGACGGCGCAAGATTTCAAACGAGGTTAGCCCATGTCCGATTCCAACCAACCCCGCCCCCAAACAAGGCCATGGCTATTTCGAACCTACGCGGGCCATTCCACGGCCGCGGCTTCCAACGAACTTTACCGCAACAATCTGGCCAAGGGTCAAACCGGCTTGTCGGTTGCCTTTGATTTACCCACCCAAACCGGTTATGACAGTGACCACATTCTGGCCAAAGGCGAGGTCGGAAAGGTCGGCGTGCCGATCAACCACCTTGGCGATATGCGCAGCCTGTTTGCCGATATTCCGCTTGAAAAAATGAACACCTCGATGACAATCAACGCCACGGCGCCTTGGTTGCTGGCGCTTTATATCGCAGCGGCCGAGGAACAAGGTGCCGATATTTCCACCCTGCAAGGCACGGTGCAAAACGACATCATCAAGGAATATTTATCGCGCGGCACCTACATCTGCCCGCCCAAACCATCCTTGCGCATGATCACCGACATCGCCGCCTACACCCGCGAATATTTGCCAAAATGGAACCCGATGAATGTGTGTTCCTACCACTTGCAAGAGGCCGGCGCGACCCCGCAAGAGGAGCTGGCATTCGCATTGGCCACCGCCACCGCCGTGCTGGATGATTTGCGCACCAAGGTTCCGGCCGATGATTTCCCCGCCATGGTCGGGCGCATTTCGTTTTTTGTAAACGCCGGCATCCGCTTTATCACCGAGCTTTGCAAAATGCGCGCTTTTGTCGAGCTGTGGGATGAAATCACGCGTGAGCGTTACGGCGTGCAAAACCCGAAATTCCGCCGCTTTCGTTACGGTGTTCAGGTCAATTCACTGGGGCTGACCGAACAGCAGCCCGAAAATAATGTCTACCGGATTTTGATCGAAATGCTGGCCGTGACCCTGTCCAAAAACGCCCGTGCCCGCGCCGTGCAGCTGCCCGCCTGGAACGAGGCACTGGGCCTGCCGCGCCCGTGGGATCAGCAATGGTCGCTTCGAATGCAGCAAATTCTGGCCTATGAAACCGACCTGCTGGAATATGACGATTTGTTTGACGGCAACCCGGCAATCGAGCGCAAAGTCGAGGAGCTGAAATCCGGCGCGCGTTCGGAATTGGCCCGGATCGACAGCATGGGCGGCGCGGTGGCGGCGATTGAATATATGAAATCACGGCTGGTCGAATCCAACGCGATGCGCATCAGCTGCATTGAAACCCGCGACACCACCGTGGTCGGCGTAAACCGCTGGACCGAGGCCGCCGAAAGCCCGTTAACGGCGGGCGATGGATCGGTCATGGCTTCGGATCCCAATGCCGAAGCCGACCAGATTGGCCGCCTGACCGCGTGGCGCAAAACCCGCGACGAAGCGGCCGTTCAGGAAGCCTTGAAAAACCTGCGTCGCGTCGCGCTTTGCGATGAAAACATCATGCCCGCCTCGATTCAGGCCGCACGCGCAGGTGCCACAACCGGCGAATGGGGCGCTGTGATCCGTGATGTTTTCGGCGGCTACCGCGCGCCGACGGGCGTTTCACCAAACCCGTCAAACCGCACTGAAAATCTGGATGAAATCCGCGGCCAAGTGGATACGGTTTCCGATAAACTGGGCCGCCGCCTGAAACTTCTGGTTGGAAAACCCGGCCTTGACGGGCATTCAAACGGGGCCGAACAAATTGCCACGCGCGCGCGCGATTGCGGCATGGAAATCTGCTACGAAGGCATCCGGCTGACGCCCACAGAAATCGTCAGCGCCGCCATTCGCGAAAACCCGCATGTGGTCGGCTTGTCCATCCTGTCCGGCTCTCACATCCCGTTGCTTGAGCAACTGGTAAATGAAATGGCCGATGCCGGTCTGGCGCATATTCCGATTATCGCGGGCGGCATTATTCCCGATGAAGACGCCAAAACCTTGCTGAAAATGGGCGTTGCCCGAATTTACACACCAAAAGATTTCGAGCTAACCAAAATCATGGCCGACATCGTTACCTTAGTTGACCCGACCTAGCCGATTATTGTTCCATAAATATCCGCGCCGCAGGCATAGAATCTCTTAAACCGGCAACGCTGTGGTCTTGAACACAGTGCGCAAAGCAAACGACGACTGCAACTGCGCCACCCCCGGCAAGCACGCCAGATAGCGCCGGTGAATGCGGGCAAAATCTTCGGTATCTTGCGCAACTACCTTCAGCAAATAATCAGCCGCTCCCGCCATCAAATGGCACTCCAGCACATCAGGCACCCGCGCCACCTCGCGTTCAAACGCCTCGAGCAGCTCATCGGCCTGCCCCGACAAGGTGATTTCGACAAATATCGTCGATGGCTTGCCCAATTTACGCGTATCCAGCAGGGCTACATAATCCTCGATGTAGCCATCGGCCTCCAACCGCTGAACCCTCCTGTGACAGGCCGATGGCGACAGGTTAATCTTTTCCGACAAATCCGCATTTGACATCCGCCCGCGCCGCTGCAGGGCATTTAGTATTCGGCGATCTATACTGTCAATTTCCATATCGGTGGTAATTCCTTCTAAAGATACCATTATTATTCGAAGTAATTACCAATATTTCTACAAAACACCACCACATTCTCAAAGCAATTGCGTGACGCCCTAACTAAACGGGGCACACAGGCAAGGAGGACACGCCATGATCATAGGATGCCCAAAAGAAATCAAACCCCAGGAATTCCGCGTTGGAATAACCCCCAATGCGGCCGGCGAGGCCATCGCCCACGGCCACAAGGTAGTGATTGAAACCGGGGCAGGAACCGGCGCGGGGTTTACAGACGATGATTACACCGCGACAGGTGCCAAAATTCTGGGCACTGCGGCTGAAATATTCCAAATCTCCGAGATGATCGTAAAGGTCAAAGAACCCCAGCCCATCGAGCGACAAATGCTGCGCGAAGGTCAGTTGCTGTTCACTTATTTGCAC
>CAYSBD010000017.1:9206-26476 GCA_964429175.1 uncultured Marinosulfonomonas sp. | reverse complement strand
TCCAGCCAGTGCCTGTATATTGGCTGCCTTGATCTGTATTCATAATCTCTGGCTTTCCATATTTGGCGATCGCCTCCTCCAGTGCCTCAACACAAAAGCCGCCACGTCAGCACTTTGCGCGTCGCCCAATCCATGATTGCCACCAAATACAGAAAACCACGCTTGACTGGGATGTAGGTGATGTCGCTGCACCAAACTTGATTGGGCCGCGTGATTGCCAGCTTTCTCAGCAAGTAGGGGTAGACCCGATGTTGAGGGTGCTTCTTGCTGGTGTTGGGGCCTTTGTAGATGGCCTGTAAGCCCATGATGGTCATCAAGCGGCGTACGCGGTGCCGCCCTGCCGAAAACCCCGACTGGGGCAAATATGCCGCGATCTGACGGCTGCCAAAAAACGGATACTTCGTGAATATCCGGTCGATCTCATGCATCAGATCAATCGTCGTCTGATTAAACCCGACCGGCGTGTAATAAATTGATGAACGACTGACCTTCAGCAGCTTGCACTGACGTGTCAGGCTCAGATCGGCATTCTCTTTGCGGATCATCTCGCGGCGTTCAGACGGGCTCATCGCTTCAGCCCTTGTGACAAAAAATCATTTTCCACCGCAAGCTGACCGATCTTGGCATGAAGATCCTTGATCTCACCTTCCTTATTCTCAGCCTTCTTCACTTTGTCCGAGAAAACCCCGGCCAGCCCTTCAATCGCCTGCCGTTTCCATGTGCTCACTTGTGTTGGGTGGAGTTGCCGCTTGGCAGCAATCTCCTGAACCGTCTTATCCCCGCGCAGCGCCTCAAGCGCCACTGCTGCTTTAAAGTTGTCTGAAAAGTTCCGTCTCTTCGTCATTTGAATATCCATTCGTTCGTGCTGGATACATCTTAGCACACTGTCCGAATTTGCCGGACCACTTCAAAATATCCACAGAATACATCTCCCGCCCTCCGATAATACGAAGGGCACAAACTGGCGGTATTCGGTGTTTGACAAACACCGGTCCCGAATTTAACCTGATAAATGCCGCCTGAAAAACGGTAACTGTCAGATCATGCCTGAATCACTACAGCTTAATACCAGAGTACGTCGCTCTCGGTATCATTTTCTATCGAGATAGTGTCAAAGGGTTGTGTTAACCGCGTTGCTAGCTGAGATAATATAATGCTTTTATTTATATCTGATATCGATATCTGGTTGGGTTCTTTTTTTTCATTAGTTAAAGATAAAAAAGTTGTTAATCGAGCAAAGTCCTCTAAACTCTGACGTATCCTGTCTAGCCCCTGCAATGTAATAATTGATCTGCTATTGGTCAAATCAGATTTCTCAATAACATCACCCAAAGCGGCCTCTACCTCTGCACAGGTATTGGCTAAATTATATAGCTCATTAGCCATTCTTTTATGTAGCAAATTTACTGCTACATAGTTAGTTTCGGTTGCAAACGATTTATCGCTGAATTCATCCATATTTATAGCCGACCCACAACAGCTTCTATACAGGCCCGTAGTTGCTGAGGGGTAAATGGTTTCTTTAAAAAGTTATTCATTCCCAACTGTCGGCCTTTATCAATAATCTGGCGATCTGCTCTGCCCGTGATTAATATAAACCCCGTCCCTTTTGTTCTAGGCCCCTGTCTCAAAGCGTGTAGTAGGTGTAATCCATCCATCTCTGGCATATTGTAATCTGAAATTACCAAATGAACTGGGGATTGGGTCATGGAACTAAGCGCTGTTTTCCCGTCAGAAGCTGTGGCTACATTGTTTATACCAAATGAATCCAATGCTTGGGTTATTAGGCCACGGCTGGTCGACATATCATCAACAACCATTACGCGTATTTGGTCTCGTAAATTCATTGTTATTCCACTTCTGTATTGCGAATTATTTAGCTGGATCGATGGTACGCCGTAGGGCCTGCATTTATAAAGCTGGTCGTCAGTTTGTCAGATAAGCGCTCAGAGTGGCCAACGAACAACCAACCATCCAGCGTTGAAATATTTTCAAATCTTGACCAGAGAGAGAGTTGTGTTTCTTCATCAAAATAAATAACAACATTACGGCAAAAAATTACATCAAAAAGACCAGAAACAGGCCATGTGCTAAGCAAATTTAGTTCGCGAAATGTTACTAATTGGCGAATGGGTTCGGTCATAGTGAATCCGTTTCGTGCCCCATTTTGTACAGGTATGAGATACTGATCACGGTAGGATTCCTTAATATCACACATTGACCTTTCATCATAAAACCCTTTCTTGGCAGTCATAATAACCGCGGGGTCTATGTCTGTTGCTAGAATCTTGATATCCAGATTAACGGCATCTGGGGCCAGCTCAAGTAGTGTCATTGCTATTGAGTAAGGTTCTTGTCCAGTTGAGCATCCTGCAGACCATATCCGGACTCTCCCACCTGAGCGTGCGTGCTTTAATAGTGTAGGGAGAACGTTATCGCTTAATATTTTGAAGTGATGCTGTTCGCGAAAAAAATTTGATATATTTGTTGTCAATGACGAGATCATTATTTTCCGCTCATCACTTCCTGTTTCGGAAGCAACATAATTGGTGTAGTCAGAAAAGCTATGGATTTTTAGCTTCCTAAGCCTACGATTGATTCTGGATTTTACCAGAGATGCCTTTTCGGGGGGAAATACCAAACCAGCTTCTTGATAGGCGATATTGGTGATGGTCTTGAAATCCGCATTCGACATTTCTGTGGAGGTTGTATCAGGACACATGTTTACGCAGCCTCCATGCTTTCAGAGGGCAAAGCAGCTGCAAGCGACAATATACGGATCATCCGTTCACCTGAGACAATCAAAGCGCTGATAAAAGCGTGCTCGCTATCTGCAGACATTTCTGGCGGTGTTTGCAGTTCTGCTTTTCGAGTTGCAAGAATGTCAGAAACAGCATCGACAAGAAGGCCTACTGTTTCTTTTTCTGCCTGTACAACAATAATGACATTTCGCTCATTTGTTTGGGTTTTATCCATACCTAGGCGATCAGCAAGGTCAACTATTGTCAGGACCGTGCCGCGTAGATTTATAACGCCGCGTACAAACCTTGGCGCATGAGGGAGCGGTGTTGCTTTGGACCAACCACGAATTTCTCTCACAGACATAATATCAATTGCATATTCTTGGCCACCGACCTGGAAGGTTAGCAATTCTATTTCGTCAGCGTGGTTTTCTTGTTGGATATCAGTCATAAGGTTATCCTGCGAGTTGGAGGTTGCATTGTGTTGATATAGTTTTTCCAGTTGCATTAGAAACGACGTCAACAGGATCCAGAATTAAGGCAATTTTCCCGTCTCCTAGAATAGTTGCTGCTGCAACGCCGGGGACACGCCCGAAAGTATCTTGCAGGCCTTTTATTACGACTTGTCTCTGGTCTTGAATTGCGTCCACAACCAATGCTGCATGACTGCCGTCTTCTTGTGCAATTAATAGCACGATAGTTCCAATGTAACTGTCCATTGGTACGCGGTACCCAAGCTCTGCGCCAAGGTCTAATAATGGCACAAAACTGTCGCGCACCTTGATAACATTGGTGTTTGGACCAAGGGCACGGATATCAGTTTCAGTTAGTGTTAGCGTTTCTGTGATTGTATTGAGTGGCACGACAAGAGTTTGCTGTGCTACATCAATGACCATGCCGTCAAGTACAGCAAGAGTTAATGGCAAGCTAATGGTGAATGTTGTGCCGTATCCTGGTGTGGATTGAATGGTGATGCGCCCACCAAGAGCCGTAATTGCGCTTTTGACCACATCCATGCCAACGCCGCGGCCTGATAGGTCTGATATTTCGCTTGCGGTGGAAAACCCCGGTGCAAATAGTAAATTATCAATTTCGCTGTCATTGAGTTGTGCGTCACTTGAAATCAGACCTTTTTCAGTGGCTATCTGCAATACTCTTTGTCGATTTATACCGGCACCATCATCCGAAACCTCAATAATCACCCGTCCTGAGCGATGCCCCGCACTAAGGCTGACAATTCCTTCCTTTTGCTTTCCAGCGGCAACCCGGTCTGCTGGGCTTTCAACACCATGATCTATGGCATTGCGTATCATATGGGTTAAGGGGTCCGCTAGGCGTTCAATTACGGTCTTGTCAACTTCGGTTGTATCTCCCACGGTTTTCAGCCGGACTGATTTTCCAATCATGGAAGAAGATTCGCGAACGATACGGCTCATCCTTTGAAATAGTGACTTTACAGGTTGGGCACGGATCATCATGACGCTGTCCTGAATGTCGCGTGTCAACTGCATGAACTCGTCCAAGCCATCAGCAACGGCAGAGTTGGCTTGCAACCCTGCCACTTCGACACTTTGGGAAATCATTGCCTGGTTTATGACGAGTTCTCCAACCAAATTCACAAGGCGGTCAATGCGCTCGAGATCCACGCGCACTGTAGGGCGTGGTTTTGCTGCCCCCGAGATTTTTTCTGGCTTTTCCTGTTTGATCAGACCGGGGCTGGTTTTATCTGGTAGATTGATGGGGCCTCCTATTTCCGCAGGTGGGGTGGAATCGGATAGGATAGATAATTCGGCGGTAGTATTCTGTGCTAATTTAGGGGCCTTGGTAAGACCGCATTCACCAGCAGAGGGGGCCTGGTTCGGGGAAGGGGGGGGGGAGTCTGGCCCGTTCGATCCGGGGGATATTATCGTAAGGTTACATAGATCGGCAACAAAATCAAAAATATCCCTGATCTCGTCTTCAGCCTCTTCGGTAGTTAACTGAATAGTCCAGGATAAATATGACTTTTTTGCATTGAGCTCTGATAATGTAGGTAAGGATGAGGTGTCGCAAATCACTTTGATTTCCCCCATTTCACGAAGCAGGCGGAGCAAGTGCAGGGGCTCATTTCCTGATTCATATAATGAGCTGTCCGGGTCGAAATGGATGGCGTAGCCATCTTCAAAACCTTTTATCGGTTCAGCCTCTAATGGTTCTTCTGAAAGACTGGGTAAATCAGTTAAACCCAATGGGCCACCTAAACCCAGATCAAGCGAAAGCCCTGTTGGTTGGAAATCGGCGGCATCGACTTCTTCCTCTTCTTCGGGTTGATCGCCAAGTATAGAATTTAGGCTGTCCAGAACCTTTTGCATCTGTGTATCGTTTGGGTCTTCATCATCGCGGGCTGCACGCACCAGATCGGCCAGAATATCACCGGATTGAAAAAATACAGATACAGCAGAACGGTCAGCTACAATAGTGCCGCTACGCACCCCGTCTAAAACGGTTTCAAACTGATGGGAAAAGCGCACAAGCGTGCCGAGACCAAAAGCACCGGCACCGCCTTTGATCGAATGAACCGCCCGAAACACCACGTTGATGGTTTCTTCGTCGTCTTCACCGTCATCCAGAATTTGTAGCCCGTCTTGCAGGCTTTCCAGTAATTCCTCGCATTCAACAAAGAAAGAAGCCCGGATTTCGACCATTGGATCAACATCATCCATCATGGTATGCTCCTACCCTGTGACCATATGCAAAGCGCGGACCAGCTTTTGGGGCTGAAACGGTTTGACGATCCAGCCTGTTGCACCAGCGGTGCGAGCCTTCTGTTTCAGGTCTGCCGCACTTTCGGTGGTCAGCACCAAAATTGGAATGGCGCGGAACTTTTCAATTTTGCGAACGGCC
Source organism: uncultured Marinosulfonomonas sp. (assembly GCA_964429175.1). Taxonomy (GTDB): domain Bacteria; phylum Pseudomonadota; class Alphaproteobacteria; order Rhodobacterales; family Rhodobacteraceae; genus Profundibacter. The sequence continues at coordinate 20,852 of CAYSBD010000017.1, read as the reverse complement.
TCGATAAAACCGAACCCATCCATGCGCGGCATATTGATATCGGTTATAATTGCATCAGGTGGTGGCGACATCGCTTCCAGAACTTCAATCCCGTGCACACCGTCGTCGGCCAGATGCGGGGTAAAACCTGCCTGCTTTAAGGTCAGATTAAGCATGTCGCGGATGGTGCGGCTATCGTCTACCGCTAATATTGTCAGGCTCATGTTGTTGCCCCTTTGGTTAATGTATCTGGGTTAAACCCGTGCAAGGATAGCTGCGTCAGGCAGGTTTCACTGGCGTTTATCATCTGGAATTTATGCCCGGCTCTGGACCAGTCGCGCGCCGCTGCCAGCAGCACTTGCAAACAAAGTGTTCCCATATGTTCAACAGCCGAAGCATTGATTTCCAGATCATTGCCAACCTGTGCCTCAATCTCGGATTTCAATGCGCTTACGGCAGCAAAATCAAGCTTCTCTTGTAATGAAAGAACTGCCGTCATACGAAATGGCCAAACATATTATTGCTAAGGTTTTCCACGCAAATTTTCCTTTTCACATTTTCTATGAAACAGGTTTAAGGCACGGTGGTTAAAATTGACTTACGCGCGCCAATTTTTTTTACAATTGAAATGTAGAGGTAAATAATGTGTTTTAAAACAGTCACTTAAGTGACGATATTATAGTTCACTACACCGCAAGACTGGGCAACCAAAGCACAATCGCCGGAAAAGCAACCAATGTGGCGATGGTAATTCCATCTGCAATAAAGAACGGGGTGACGCCCACAAACACATCCTGCACCGTTAAATCATCGCGCACACCGGCCACCACAAAACAGTTCAGCCCGATGGGCGGCGTGATCAGACAAAATTCGGCCATCTTGACCACCAGAATGCCAAACCAGATCGCACACATCGGTCCCGACATGCCAAATGCGCTATCGGCCGCCGACACAAATTCGCCGCCATTTAGCGCCATCACGGCCGGAAAAACCACCGGCAAAGTCAGCAGCAACATGCCGATAGCGTCCATAAACATGCCCAACACCGCATAGGCCAGCAGGATGAACACCAAGGTCAGCATCGGCGATTGCTCCAGCCCGGTGATCCAGGTTGAAAACGCATCGGGCAGCTGGGCAAAGCCCAAAAACCGCACATAAATCAACACACCCCAGATGATGGTGAAAATCATCACCGCCAGCTTGGCGCTTTCCAGCAGCGCGTCTTTTAACTGGCCCCAGCGCATGCCTTTGTAAACGGCCATGCAGAACACCACAAAAGCCCCAAGCGCGCCGCCTTCGGTCGGGGTGCCCCATGCGTCTCCGCCAAAGGGGTTATAGATAAAAAAGACGATGATAAGCACCACAAAGGCAATTGGCGCGGCCGGTGGTAATGATTTAAAACGCTCGCCCCAGGTATAGCCGCCAACGGGGGGGCCAAAATTGGGAATCGTCAGCGCCAGAATAACGATCAGCACGCCGTAAATCAGCGCCGAAACCACACCGGGGATGAACCCGGCCAGCAACAACATGCCCACGTCTTGCTCGACAATAATCGCATAAATCACCAAAATCGCCGAGGGCGGAATTAGCGACGCCAAAGTCCCGCCAGCCGCCACCACACCCGCGGCAAAGCGTTTATCGTAACCCACCTTTAACATTTCCGGGATCGCAATGCGCGCAAACACCGCCGATGTCGCCACCGAGGCCCCCGAAACGGCCGCAAAACCCGCCGTTGCAAATACCGTGGCCACAGCCATACCGCCGGGCAGCCAGCCAACCCAGCGCTTGGCGGCTTCAAACAGGGCCTTGGTCAAACCGGCGTAATAGGCCAGATAACCGATCAGGATGAAAATCGGAATTAACGACAGCGCCTGATGCGATATTTTCGAATGGGGCACTTGGCCGGACACTTTGACAGAGACCGTCAGCGCTTTCATGAATTGATCGGGGGCATAGCCGAACTTGGCCCAGAAAATCCAGACCAGACCAACCAGACCGGCCATACCGGCGGCAAAAGCCACCCGCATACCCAAAATAACCAGCAACAGCATGGCGCCTGAAACAATCAGGCCAATATCAATCGGTTCCATCAGCGCGCTTCCTTGTCATCTAATCCGGTCACATGTTCGGCTTCTTCGGCAGCTTGTGCGGCGGCGCTCATCACCAACGGCACGGCAACCGGCTCAGACAGCCCCAGCACAAAGGCGCGCCCGTAACCCCAAAGCTGGATCATAATGCGAAAGCCCAGCACCGAAAACGCCACCGGTGCCAGCAGTTTGGCGGGCCACAACGGGATTGAAATATCGATCGAGCTGTCGCGGCTCCAGAGCGGGGCGTTAAAATCAAACGAGCGTAAAAAATGCGAATATGTGCCCCAGATCAGCAGGATAACCAGAATGAACATCGCCAATGTCGTGATAAATTCGGCCCCCCACAGGGCACGGCCGCGCAGTTTTCCAACCAGAATATCCATGCGAATATGGCCGCCGCTACGTTGGGTATAGGCCACACCCATAAAGGCAATCAGCGGCATCACTTGCTCGATCCAGTCGACATAGCCGGGCAGGGGGGCATTCATCAGGTTGCGTCCGCCAACCGATACCACGGCCAATATCACCAGTGAAAATATCGCCAATCCGCTGATCAGCGCCATCTGGCCCTCAAGCCGGTATAATGCCCGATCCAGCCGGCTCAGGCGCGAGTCGTCTTCAAGTATATTTGCAGCGCCCGACATCCCCGGCCCCCCGATTTATTAAAAAACCCCGGCCAATTCGCACGCAAATTGAACCGGGGTTTGATTTTATCGCCTACATCCGGGCTTTTTTCAAAGTATCCATCACCAGATCATACAGTTCCTGGCCGGGAATACCCTGAGCGGTCATATCCTTGATCCATTGCTCGCGGATCGGATCGGCGGCAACTTTGTGAAACTCGGCCAGATCCGCATCGGAAATCGTGACGCGCGTAATGTTGCGCTCGTCCAGAATGCCGTCCCATTTGGTCAGCAGGGTTTCGTAATTGGCAATGTAATGCGCGATCGCCTCGTCAACCGAGCCATCCAGCGCGGCACGTTCGCTATCAGACAGCGCATTGTAGGCATCGATGTTAACCACAACGGGGCAATTCACGGTGCCGGGGTTTAGATTTTCGGTCCACCAATCGGCCATATCAATGGTGCGAAATGCCAGATGCGCGTGCTGGGCAAAGGCCACGGTGTCAACCACACCGCTTTGCATCGCGTTATAGGTCTCGGTTGCGGTTACCGATGTGGGCACGGCACCGATTGCCTTGAAGGCTTTGCCAATCCCGCCGGTTGCACGCACGCGCATGCCCTCCATGCTGGCCAAAGTGGCACGCGGCGCGCCCGTGCCAACGATGTTATATTGCGGCATCGGGCTGGTCATCAGCAGGCGGGCATTCCAGCGCGCCAGATCGGCCTGAGCGGCAGGGTGGGCGTAAACCGCATTGGCCACAGCGACTTCCTCGGCCAGATTGGCAACACCTAGAAACGGCAATTCCAGCACGGTGATGGTCGGGTTTTTATCGCGGTGATAACCGGCACAGAATTGGGCCATCTCAAAGGCCCCAATGGAAATGCCGTCAAGGTTTTCTTTGTTCTTGGATAAACCCCCGTAGGAAATATTTAACGTAAACTCACCGTTTGTTTTGGCGGAAACCAGCTCGGCCAGCTTTTCAACATGCTCGGTAAAGGCGCGCTGCTTGCCCCAAAGTGATACGTTCCATTCGGTTGCCAGCGCTTGGCCGCCAAAGGATACCGCAATCGCGGCGACAGCCACGCGGCTAAGTAAATGTTTCATGATTTTCCTCCCAGAAATGTGAACATAAATATGTTACCAAATAGCCTAGCGCGTGGTTTCTGCGTTGCCAATCAGTATTACTGCGTAGGGGGCGGCACCTGTAATTACCCTGTAATTATAAGGAAATATTGAATTAATTTGAAAATTAAGTCGGAAACAAAAAATATATCAAGGCCGTGATTCGTGAAATATGCATTTCGAATCATGTTTCAAGCCAGACCCGAATCGCAGCTGAATCATCTCGATATTCTGCTTTGATCGGGCCACTATAATAATCGGCTAAAACCGGCCTGTGCGCCGCGCCAAACGCGCCATTTGTTTTGCCTTTTGTGCGCTCTCTTTGGCTTGCTTGTCATCTTGCGGCGTGGTTTCATCGCGGCTTTTGCGGCCTGATCCGGCCATTTTAATGCCCTTGTTGACGCCGATGTTGATCGCTTTTCGCGCGACCATACGAACAATCATACTGATAATCCCGTTGATATTCATAGAAAAACGCTCCTATTCCTCAAACATTTCACTTTGCGAGACGTCTTCATCGCCTTCGCCCTCGTCACTGTCTTCACCGCTTGTCGGCATGGCCCCTGCCAATGGCCTGTTTTCCAGCAACCCGGCCGATCTCAGCTCTTTTAGCCCCGGCAGATCACGCGCATTTTCCAGCCCGAAATGGTCCAGAAACGCGGCCGTCACCACAAAAGTCACGGGCCGCCCGGGTGTCATGCGGCGCCGGCCAAACCGGATCCACTCCATTTCCAGCAGCTGGTCAACCGTGCCACGGCTAACCGAAACACCGCGGATTTCCTCGATCTCGGCCCGCGTAACGGGTTGATGATACGCGATTATTGCCAAAGTTTCAATTGCTGCCCGCGATAATTTGCGCGTTTCAACCGTTTCGCGCTGCATCAAAAAACCCAAATCCGGCGCGGTGCGTATCGCCCAGGCATCGGCCACCCGAACCAGACAAACCCCGCGCCCCTCGTAACGCTTTCGCAGGCGCATAATCGCCTCGGCCGGATCACAGCCGTGCGGCATCCGGTCGGCCATTTCCTTTACGCTGACCGGCTGGCTGGTGGCAAATAAAATCGCCTCGATCATGCGCTCTTGTTCGCCCATCGGCGGGGCTTCAAACAGGCTTTCTTCAATCTCTGTATCTTGCACCATTAGGACGGGCCTTTTTTACGGATCTGGATCGGGGCAAATGCATCAGCCTGACGAATTTGGATCTGACCGATTTTGGCCAATTCCAGCGAGGCCGCAAAATTGGCCGCGGTGGCGCTGCGCCGTTTGGCGGGGTCGGTTTGCCAGCCATCGGGCAGATAGCTTTCCAGCCCGGTCCAGTCGCCCGCATAACCGATCAGCCCGCGCATCCGCGCCAGCGCTTGCTCGAGCGTCATCACCGCGTCGCGATCCATGCTAAAGGGGCGAAATTCATCCTTGGTGCGGGTGCGCGCATAGGCCTGCATCAGGTCCAGCAAACTGGCGGTGTAGGTGACGCGCCGAATGCGGGTGACGTCTTCGGGCAGGCCACGGGCGAAAAAATTGCGCCCGATCTGATCACGCGCCATCAGTTTGGCAGCCGCATCGCGCATCGCGGCCAAACGCTCCAGCTGAAAGGCCAGATGCGCGGCCAGCTCTTCGCCCGAGGGACCATCCTCGTCGGGGTCGGGCGGCAGCAGCAGACGCGATTTTAAAAACGCCAGCCAAGCCGCCATAACCAAATAATCCGCCGCAAGTTCAATGCGTAAATCCTTGGCTTGATTGATGAATTTTAAATATTGCACAGCCAGATCAAGCACCGAAATTTTGCGTAAATCCACCTTTTGGGTGCGCGACAGGGTCAGCAACAAATCCAGCGGACCCTCGTAGCCATCGACATCGACAATCAGCGCCTCGGCCACCAACCGGTCACCGACAGACAACGTCTTGTCTTGTTCAAACTCTACGTCAGCCATTTAAATGCCCACCTAACAGATCGCCAAATTCGCGTTTCAAGGCGCAAATGTCAACATTATCGGGTGATTTACGCGATTTCAACGCTGTATCGGCACGGATTTGCGCCTGATCGCTGAGATTACCGCAAGCATCCGCGACCTGCTGCATTTCACCCAAATCCCCGTTGCAATGCAAAACCAGATCCATTCCGGCGGCCAAAGACACGGTGCTGCGGCTAAAAATATCGCCGCAAAGCGCCTGCATCGAGATATCATCCGTCATCAACAGCCCGCCAAAACCGATTTGGTTGCGGATCAGATCGCCCATAATGACCGAGGTGGTGGCCGGCGCGTTTCCGTCAATATCCTCGTAAATAATATGCGCGCTCATACCGATCGGCAGATCCGCCAGCGCCTTCATCGCGGCAAAATCAACGGCCTCCAGATCGGCGCGGCTGGCGCAAACGCGGGGCAGCTCCAGATGGCTGTCAAGCTGCGCGCGCCCGTGCCCGGGGATGTGTTTTAAAACCGGCAACACCCCGCCAGCCAGCAAACCATTGGCCGCAGCACGGGCAATGCGCGTCACGGTTTCGGCATCTTGGCCATAACAACGATTGCGCAAAAAACGGTGGGTTTGGGGCGTTGCGACATCGGCGCAGGGGCTGCAATTGCAATCAATCCCGACACGGCGCAATTCATCGGCAATGATGCGGTAACGCAGATACATTGCACGCGTCGCCGCCTCGGGATTGGCCGCAACCTGATCCAGCGGAGGCAGCCATTGCAACCAATGCGGCGCACCCATTCGTTGCACGCGGCCGCCTTCCTGATCAATGAAAATCGGCGCATCACGCCCGACGGTGCCGCGCAAATCAGCGCTCAGGCGGCGCAGTTGACCGGGGTTGTCAATATTGCGCGCAAACAGGATAAAGCCCCAAGGGTTGGCTTGGGTAAAAAACGCAGCCTCGTCTGCCGACAGCTGCTTGCCGGTGCAGCCAAAAATATAGGCACCCTGACGATCTGTCACTGAATTAGCGCATTTTTACAGGAATGCAGGCGGCCTTTTCGGCCAACAGGGCCGAGCAAAACCGGCGTGCATCCGAGATATCGTCAAAGCCCGCCACGCGCAAACGGTAAAACGTGCGCCCGCCGCTTTGGGCCTTTTGGATTACCCGTGATTTGCCTTGCATATATTCGGTAAAGCGGCCGTGGATTACATCCCATTGCTGGCGTGCGATTTGCGCGGAATCAAAGGCCCCCAACTGGGCCAGACGTGTGCCGGGCGAAATGGATCCGGCATCAATTTCGTTTGTGCTCAAGTTGGCGGCCACGGTTTGTGCGGCGGCCACTTCGACGGGGGCGCTGGCGGGGGTGGTGTTCAGCGCGCCGGGGCGTTGCAGCGGGCGCGGCGACTGTGCGACACCGGCAACCGAGGCCGAAATCAGGGCCAGCGGCGCTTTTTGAGCGACCTCGGCAACATCACCCAAAGGCTTTGAGCTGGCTGAAATCTGCTCGGCCATTGCCAGCGCCTGGGTCACGGCCTTGTCGGTTGCCGAAAGGGTGCTGTCGGCTGAATTTAACGCGGCAACAACCACAGCTTGACCGTCCGTAACGGTTTTTGGCAGCGCGGTGTCGGGGATGGTTTGGGTCAATAGGGCAGGGGCGACAATTTCGCTTGGCGGGGGGGTAACCAGCGCGGCATCGGCGGATTCTGTTGGTCGGGTCGCGCCAGCACGCGGTTCGGGGTGCGGTTGATGCAAGCCCGCCTGATCCTGCGGATCAATGCGGCCATGAACCGGCGCCAGCACCAAACGATCGGCAATATCACTAACGTGGCCATCTGATTTTACGTTATTTACAGCCAGCCCCTGATGCGCGGCCTGCATGCCACCCGGATCAGCGGGCTGCATGCGCATCGGCCCGTCCAGCGCGCGCACAATCGGCACACCGGCCACATCGCGCACCAGCAACCGGTAGCCCCAAATGCTGATGCCAATGACCAAAGCCACAGACATAACCGCACCCGCGGTGTTCAATATCTTGCCAATTTTGCCGGATTGCGTGTTTTCCAATTGCCCGGATTCACGCGGCATTTCGTTAATGCCCACGTTGCCACCGCCCAGCTCACGGTAATCGATATTCGTCATTTTCGCCTCACTGCCGACCCTGTTTTTTACGGGGTTGGTCTGCCTAAAACTGCCTCAAACCACAGCGGGGTGCGCTTGTTATCAGCGCATTTCCTCAGCCGGAGTTACGCCGACAATAGCAAGACCTGCAGAAATAACAATCAAAACTGCAACGATATGGGCGATTTTCGCTTGCGACAGCGCGATGTTGTCTTCTTGCAAGAATCGCAGTTCGGGCAAATCATTGCCCCTGTTCCAAAGCGAATGAAATTCCGAGGCCAGATCATACAGATAAAACGCAATCCTGTGCGGCTCGTTTGTGCGGGCGGCAATTTCGACCAGACGCGGCCATTCAGCCAGTTTTTTGGCCATAGACAGCTCGGCCGCGTGGGCATTCAGCGACAGATCAGCAGCGGCCAACGCGGCCATATCCACCGCAATTCCAGACTCGCGGGCTTTGCGCAAAACCGAATGGATCCGGGCGCTGGCATATTGCACATAAAACACCGGATTATCCTTGGATTGCTCCAATACTTTGGCCAGATCAAAATCCAGCGGCGCATCATTTTTGCGCGTCAGCATCACAAAACGGGTCACATCAGAGCCGACCAGATCGACAACTTCGCGCAGGGAAACGAAATTTCCGGCACGCTTGGACATCTTGAAAGGCTGGCCATTTTTATACAAACGCACCAGTTGGCACAGCTTGACATCCAGCGGCACTTTTCCATCCGACAGCGCCGAAACAGCCGCCTTCATCCGCTTGACATAACCGCCATGATCGGCGCCTAAAACATCGATTAGCAAATCATAATCGCGCTGGATTTTATCGTAATGATAGGCGATGTCGGGGGCGAAATAAGTCCAGCTGCCATCGGATTTTTTCACCGGACGATCGACATCATCGCCATGTTGGCTCGATTTGAACAGGGTCTGGATGCGCGGCTCCCAATCATCATCGGGCTTGCCTTTGGGCGGCGGTAAACTTCCTTCGTAAATCAAACCCTTAGCGCCCAGATCGTCCAGCGTCTTTTCAATCAGACCCGTGCCATAAAGCGATTTTTCCGAGAAGAATTTATCCATTTTAACGCCAATTCCGGCCAGATCATCGCGGATCAGACCCATCATTGCAGCGATGGAAAACGCGCGCAGATCGGCCAGCCAGACGGATTCGGGCTGATCAATCAGACTGTCACCATATTTGGCCTTTAGCGCCTGACCGATCGGCACCAGATAATCGCCCGGATACAGCCCTTCGGCGATTTGCGGCTCCAACCCGTTGGCCTCGCGGTAACGCTCATAGACCGAGCGCGCCAGCACATCAACCTGCGCACCGCCATCATTCACATAATATTCGCGGGTTACCTTATGGCCGGAAAAATCCAGCAAGGACGCCAGCGCATCACCAAACACCGCACCGCGCGCATGGCCAACATGCAGCGGGCCGGTCGGGTTGGCCGAGACAAATTCTACATTCACCTTTTTGCCGGCACCCAGATCCGAGCGACCAAAATCAGCCCCCTGTTTTAGCACCGCCGAAATCACCCCGTGCCAAATCTCGGCATCCAAACGCAGGTTCAAAAAACCCGGTCCGGCCACTTCGGCCACATCAATGCGCGGATCATCAGCCAGCTTGGCGGCCAAAGCATCGGCAATATCGCGCGGCTTCATTTTGGCGGGCTTGGCCAGCACCATGGCGGCATTGGTGGCCATATCGCCGTGCAGCGGATCACGCGGCGGCTCCACCGTCACATTTTTAAAATCCAGCCCCTCAGGCAGCGCGCCCTCGGCTTGTATAACGGTCAGGTTTTCTATCACCAGCGTGCGAATATCGGTAAACAGGTTCATATAAATGGTCCTTAAGGGTTGCCCCGCGTTTAACACGACAAACGCTGAGGTCAATAAACGGCCCCCATTATTGTTCTATAAGTATCCGCGCCGCAGGCATAGAATCTCTAACGTCCAATCAAACGCTCGTGTTCCTGCAGCGCAAAGCGGTCGGTCATTCCGGCAATATAATCGGCGACAATACGCGCCAGCGCAACCTCGTCGCCGGTTTGTGCAATATCTTTCTGCCAGTCTTTCGGAAGTTCTTGCGGCTTGGCCAAATAAAACGGAAACAAGTCCCGCACCACGCCGGTAACTTTCTCGCGCATCTCGACCACCGAAGGCGCACGATACATGCGTGAAAATAAAAACCGGCGGATTTCTTTCAAATCGGCCCACAGTTCCGGCGAGAACTGCACCACGGGCGCACCGGCCGCGCGAATATCCTCAACCCGTGCCGGACCAAGCTCTGAAATCAAGCGCCGGCTTTGATCTATCACGTCTTCAACCATCACACCAAACACGCGTCGCAGTGCTTCGTGACGACGTCGGTAGCTGTCTAAATCGGGGTGAAGCGCATCGACCTCTTTATAGCAATCGCCAACGATTGGCAACGCACAAATGTCGTCGTCATGAAATAAACCAGCACGAAGACCATCCTGTAAGTCATGGTTATTATAGGCAATATCATCCGAAAGCGCGGCAACCTGCGCCTCGCCCGAAGCATAGGTTTCCAACTCCAGATCGTGGCGGGCGTTATATTCGGCCAGCGCATAAGGCAAATCACCGGCAACCGGACCGTTGTGTTTGGCCAGCGCTTCCAGCGTTTCCCAGCTCAGGTTCAGCCCATCCCATTTTGCGTAATGGCGCTCCAGCGATGTGACAATGCGAATGGCTTGCGCATTGTGATCAAAGCCGCCAAAATTGGCCATCTCTGCGGCCAGCGCATCTTCGCCGGTATGGCCGAACGGCGTGTGGCCCAGATCATGCGCCAGCGCCACGGCCTCGGTTAGCGCGCCGTTCAACCCCAAAACCCCGGAAATCGTGCGCGCCACTTGGGCCACCTCGATCGAATGGGTCAGGCGGGTGCGATAATAATCGCCCTCGTGCTCGACAAACACCTGGGTTTTGTGCTTTAGGCGCCGAAACGCCGAGGCATGGATAATCCGGTCACGGTCGCGCCCGAAACAAGAGCGAAATGCGCTTTCGTTTTCTGAAAATAACCGCCCCCTGCTCAGGGCCGGGTCGGATGCATATTTTGCAAGCATGGTTTTGCCTGTTGTTGCCTCTGTCAAACGTGCTTATATTAGGTTTCAAGACCAATTGAAACGCAGCAAATGGTGTGTCCATGGATTTAGTGCTTCCCCCTAAAGTTACAAAACGCGCCTTCGCCCGTTTGGCCGAAATTGACGCAAATGCCGCGGGCAAAGTGCTGCGGGTTGCGGTCGAGGGTGGTGGCTGTTCGGGGTTTCAATATGACATCAGTCTTGATGAGGCCAATGACGATGATCTGGTGCTGGAAGGGGCGGGCCAAAAGGTGGTGATCGATAAGGTTTCCCTGCCATTTCTGGCCGATGCCACCATTGATTTTTCCGACGAATTGATCGGCGCGCGCTTTGTTATTGATAATCCGAACGCGACCAGCGGCTGTGGTTGTGGCACTTCATTTTCGGTTTAAGTGCGCTAAAGACGCTATTACGGCGCACAATTTATAGTATTCCCCTTAAACTTAGCCCCAAGATATCTTGTTTAATGTTGAAAATGCGCTAAAAGGGCCTGAATAATAATCAGAAAATAACAATTAGCCTGTATAAAATTCAAAACAGGCACGGGAAGTAGTGGACGGGTATCGCGTGTTTTTTGTTGGTTCATATTTGATGGGCGGCTATTGTGTCGGATGTTTGCGGTTTTGCCTGTTTGCGGGGCTAACCCATGAATAAAGACGACCCCATGAATAAAGACGACCCC
>CAYSBD010000017.1:6357-9106 GCA_964429175.1 uncultured Marinosulfonomonas sp. | reverse complement strand
CTGTTTGCGGGGCTAACCCATGAATAAAGACGACCCCATGAATAAAGACGACCCCGTGAACAAAGGCGGCGTGAACAAAGGCGGCGAGGAATACGAGGTTCACGTTTTTGCCACCACCGATGAGGATGGCTATTCTGACGGATTAGAGCCGGAAAGCACAGAAGACGAAAATCAGCAAGCATCCCTGAAAAGTAAAAGTTCGGGCCTGATCCGGCTCGCGCTTTTGGGCGTGGTTCTGGTGTTGTCGCTTTTTTTAATCCACAAGGTTTGGGGGCCGCAAATTGCGCGGCTTTACCTGAATGAGCCATCCCTGAAGGAGCAGTTCGCCCCGATTGACCCGCAGCATTATTCCGAAGCTGTCGACAGCTGGAACGTTGCCAATGACAATTTCCAAAACAGCCTGAAGCGGCAGAAAACCGCGCTGGGGCAGATGGATTCGTCCAAATCACAGATCGAAGTTCTGGTGAAAGTGTCCGAGCTGACCAAGGAGGCTGTGAGCAAGGGCACAAAAGATCAGGCTGCGACCGAAGCCCGATTGCAGGGTGCTGACAAGGCTTTTGTTGCATTGGTAAACTCGGATTTACCCGCGCAGTTGAAGGCGGCCAAAAGCGATGTTGATGCCAATAAGACCCAGCTGCGCAGCAGTCAGGCACGGCTGAATACCGCCAAGGCCGATTTTGCCAAGATTGAAAAAACCGTCGAGCAACTGGGCCGCGCAACCGAGGCGGCGTTGGCGGCGGTAGAGGCATCCGAGGCGGCCGTTGCTGCGGCCCGATCTGCTGGAGAGCTGATTGCCGAGGGCGAGGCCGAGGAGGCGCAATCGGAAAATTCGTCACTTCTGGCGCGTTTGACGTTTAATTTATTCAGCGAAAGCCAGCCGCAAATCAGCGGGGCCGAGCGCGCGCTTGAGGCGGCGTCGATAGCGCTTGCCACTGGCGAGGACCGGTTGATCGAGTTTTCCGAAATCGAGGCGGATCGCCAAGAAGAATTGAACCGCGTCAAGATCGCATTGGACCAAGCCAAGGCCGAAGAATTGCGCCTGAAAGCGCTGGTAAATTCTTTGGAAGCAGATCGAATTACGGCCGCCAGAGAATTGAAATCAGCTCAGGGCGCCAATCTTGCGGCGATTGATACGTTGGACGAGGCAAAACTGGTAAATCAGCAGGCCATTGCCAAGCTGGCCAATGCGCGTGAGGCATTTCAGGTTGCCAAAGCCAAATCCGAGGTCGCGGCCGCTGACATCAAATCGATGCAAGCTAAATTCAAGGTCGCGGCGGCTGATCTAAGCGGGCTGAGCAAGCGCCATGCGCGGCGCAGTGCCATTGTGCTGGCTGGAATAAATTCGGATTTTTCCGGTGAATTGCGCGAAAAAATCGGCGTGTCGGCAACGACGGATCCGACCCGCGACCGTTTCGCGCTGTCTTCGGAGGTATTGTTTGTATCGGGCAAGGCCAAATTGGGCAGGGCGGGCATGAAAGAGCTGGACCAGGTTGCGACTGTATTAAAGCGGGTGATGCAAACCATTCCGGATGATGTCGATTGGGTGCTGCGGGTGGATGGGCACACGGATTCCAAGCCGCTCTCTGCAAGCAATGCGTTTGACGACAATTGGCAGCTAAGCCAGGCCCGAGCCTTGGCGGTGGTGAAATACCTGATTACCAAACAGGCCATTTCTCCTAAATATCTGGCCGCCACCGGCTTTGGGCCATATCAGCCGATCCGCGCAGGAAAAACCGCGACCGATCTGGCGATTAACCGGCGAATCGAGCTGTTTTTAACGCCGAAATAGCCGCGCTGAAACCCAAGTGAAATATACGCATTTCCGTTGGGTTTCCTTGCCGATTACACTTGACTTGCAGCCGTAATTCTTCGATAAGCCGGTCTCTTGGCAAGGGTATTCTTGTCAGGGTTTATGTAATCTGCCCAACAGGGCGCGCAGTTCGAGGCGCTAGATTTAGCAAAACATCCGTTTTCGGGGGCCACAGGACGCGAGAAAATGAAGGAATAACATATGTTTGCGGTTCTAAAAACCGGTGGCAAGCAATATAAGGTTCAATCAGGCGATGTGCTTCGGATTGAACGGATTGCGGCCGATGCTGGTGAAAAAATCCAGTTCAACGAGATTCTTATGGTTGGCAACACGGTTGGCACGCCAACTGTTGACGGCGCGGCCGTTCAGGCCGATGTGATCGACCAGATCAAAGGCGAAAAGCTGATCCATTTTGTGAAACGCCGCCGTAAACACGGCTCTCAGCGCACAAAAGGCCACCGTCAAAAGCTGACTCTGGTGCGGATTACAGAAATTCTGGAAAAAGGCGCGGATAAATCCGGCGTTAAAGCCGCGATTGGAACGGGTTCTGTTTCGGCCGCAGCGCTGGCTGCGATGAAGCCTGCCAGCAACAAGCCGGCGCGCGATGAAACAAACCCAAAACCTGCCAAAACCCAAGCTAAAGCCGCTACCAAGCCTGCTAAAAAGGCTGAGAAGCCCGCTAAAGAAGCTGCGGCTAAAACAGCGGACGCGAAACCTGCGGCTAAAAAAGCAAAGCCTGCGGCCACAAAGCCGGAGGGCGCTGATGATTTGAAACAGCTGTCCGGTGTTGGCCCGGCGCTTGAGAAAAAGCTGCATGAGAACGGCGTGACAACATTTGCCCAAATCGCGGGCTGGTCTAAGGCCGATATTGATGATATGGATGGCAAACTGTCGTTTAAAGGCCGGATTGACCGCGAAGACTGGGTCACGCAGGCTAAA
>CAYSBD010000017.1:0-6257 GCA_964429175.1 uncultured Marinosulfonomonas sp. | reverse complement strand
GGCTAAAAAATTGGCTAAAGGCTAAGGAGAGATAAAATGGCACATAAAAAAGCAGGCGGCTCGTCCCGCAATGGTCGCGACAGCGCAGGTCGTCGCCTTGGCGTTAAAAAATTCGGTGGCGAAGCCGTGATTCCGGGCAACATCATTTTGCGCCAGCGCGGCACAAAAATGTTTCCGGGTGCAGGTGTTGGCATGGGCCGTGATCATACGATCTTTGCAACCGTTGAAGGGCATGTGACATTTCACAAAGGTCTTAAACGGCGCACATTTATTTCGGTCCTCCCAGCCGCGGAGGCCGCCCAGTAAGCCGAACCTAATGGTTTTAAAATTTAGGGGATCGGTGGAAACACCGGTCCCTTTTAGTTTTTAAAACGGAGTAAAAGCATGACACTCGCTACGATCACAAAACAGCCAATTATAAAAACAGAGCGCTTCAGCCTGCGCGCGTTGCAAAAATCCGATGGCGGCATGCTTGAAATTTACGCCGGTGACAAACGCATTGCGTGCGCAACATCCTCGATCCCGCACCCCTTACCGCCGGGCACGACCGAAGCATTTATTAACCGCGTAACGGCCGATGTGCGCGACGAGGATGTCTGGGCGCTGGATGGATCGGCCCATAATCACGCCGAATTACTGGGTGTGATCAGCTTGAAGGATATCGAGCGCGGCCAGTCCGAAATCGGCTACTGGATTGCGCCTGCGTTCTGGAATACGGGTTATGCATCCGAGGCAATTAGGGCGGTATTGGCCGCCAATCCCAAGGGCAACAGCTCAATTTTTGCGCAGGTGTTTCAAGACAATCCGGCCTCGGCGCGGGTGCTGACCAATGCGGGGTTTGAATATATTGGCGACGCCGAAATCCATTCGGTGGCGCGCGGGGCCAATGTGGAAACCTGGACTTACATTAAGAAACTTGGTTAAATCATGGATAAGGCAGCTAAAAGCATATTTACTACGCCGCGCCTGACCATCCGGGATTTCGCGGAAAGTGATTGGAAGCAGCTGCAAAGTTTCGGCCAAAAACCCGAAGTTGCCCGCATGATGGCCTCGTTAAAATCGCCGTGGCCCGATTCGGATGTTAAAGAATGGATGCAGCGCGGGCCATACCGCGCCAAACTGGGTTTTGGTGCCGGGATTTATCTAAATGATCTGTTGATCGGCTTTGTCGGTATTGGCGGAGATCCGGTGAATTGTGCCTATGCGATTGACCCGGATCACTGGGGCAACGGCTATGCCAGCGAGGCTTTGCAAGGTTTACTCAGCCATTGCTTTACGCATTTGGGCCTGCAAACTGTCGAGGCAGACCATTTCGATGACAACCCTGTTTCGGGCCATATTTTGCGCAAAACGGGTTTTGTTAAAATCGCAACCGGCATGGCCCCATCCGCGGCAAGGCTTGAGTCTAGCGCCAATACCACTTATCGCCTAACCAAACCTCAATTTAAGGCCGAGCCGTTATGAAATTTCTTGATCTAGCCAAAGTATACATTCGATCCGGCGGCGGCGGCGGCGGCTGTGTGTCGTTTCGCCGTGAAAAGCATGTGGAATTTGGCGGGCCAAACGGTGGCGATGGCGGGCGCGGTGGCGATGTCTGGGCCGAGGGCGTTGACGGGCTGAACACCTTGATCGATTTTCGCTTTCAGCAGCATTTTTTCGCCAAAAACGGCGTGCCCGGCATGGGTTCGCAACGCACCGGGGCCGATGGCGACGACATCATTTTACGTCTGCCTGTGGGCTGTGAAATTCTGGACGAGGACGAAGAAACCGTAATCGCCGATATCACCGAGGTCGGCCAGCGCGTGCTTTTGGCCAAGGGTGGCAACGGCGGTTTTGGCAATTTGCATTTCAAATCCCCGACCAACCGCGCCCCGCGTCGCGCCAATCCGGGGCTTGAGGGGGTTGAGCGCACGCTTTGGTTGCGCCTGAAACTGATCGCGGATGCGGGTCTTTTGGGCATGCCGAACGCGGGAAAATCCACATTTCTGGCCGCCACTTCCAACGCGCGGCCCAAAATTGCCGATTATCCGTTTACCACGCTGCACCCAAATCTGGGTGTGGTCGGGGTGGACGGGGCCGAATTTGTGATCGCCGATATTCCGGGCCTGATTGCGGGTGCCTCCGAGGGCCGCGGCATTGGCGACAGGTTTTTAGGTCATGTCGAGCGCTGCGCGGTTTTGCTGCACCTGATTGACGGAACCTCCGAGGATGTGGCCGAGGATTACCGTATAATCATCAACGAGCTGGAAAAATACGGCGGTCATCTGGCCGATAAGCCGCGCATCACGGCGTTGAATAAAATCGACGCGCTAACCGATGAAGAACAGGCTGAAAAACACGCCGCATTATCGGCGGTGGTTGACGGGCCGGTGATGCAAATGTCGGGCGTCAGTCGGGCAGGGGTGGTTGATGTATTGCGTGCGGTGCGCGCTGAAATAAACGATGATCGCATTCGGGCCAAAAAGGCGGAAATGCAGGATGAAAGCCCCGACAAAAATGGGGACGAGGAGGCCGGAGCATGGCGTCCCTGATCGCTGCCAAACGTCTGGTTGTTAAAATTGGCTCGGCCTTGCTGGTTGAGCGGAACACGGGGGATTTACGCAGCGACTGGTTACAATCCTTGGCCAAAGATGTGGCTTGGTTGCGGGGGCGGGGCACGGATGTGGTGCTGGTTTCCTCAGGCTCGATCGCGTTGGGGCGCGGGGTGTTGGGCTTGCCCGAAACCGATCTGGTGCTGCAACAATCACAGGCCGCCGCCGCGGTCGGCCAAATTCGCCTTGCGCGCGCTTATGAAGACGCATTCGCGCCCCACAAGATCACCACGGCACAGGTTTTGGTCACTTTAGAAGACAGCCGAAACCGGCGCCGTTATCTAAATTCGCGCGCCACGCTGGGGGAATTGTTGCGCCTGTCTGTGGTGCCGATCGTGAATGAAAACGACACCATCGCCACCGATGAAATCCGGTATGGCGACAATGATCGTCTGGCGGCTCAGGTGGCGGCAACGGTGGGGGCGGATCAGTTGGTGCTATTGTCGGATGTTGACGGGTTTTACAACGCCAACCCTTGCCAAAACCCAGCCGCGACACGGTTTGATCTGATCAAACAAATCACCCCGGAACTGGAAGCCATGGCGGGGGATGCCGGATCGGGGCTGTCCAAGGGCGGCATGAAGACCAAGCTGATGGCGGCCAAAACCGCAATGGCGTCGGGCTGTGCGATGGCGATTTGTGACGGCTTTGAAATGCGCCCTTTAACGGCTTTGCAAAACGGGGGCAACGCCACTTGGTTTATGCCGCAGGATGATCCGCAAACCGCACGAAAACGCTGGATTGGCGCGATGAAACCAATGGGTGGTGTCACAATAGACGCCGGTGCGGCGCGTGCGCTGACGGGGGGTAAATCGCTGCTGCCTGCCGGTGTGACAAATGTCACAGGTGATTTTCAACGTGGCGATCCGGTAAGCATTCTGGCGCTGGACGGCCACCAAATCGGCTATGGCCTGTCGCGTTATTGCAGTTCTGACGCCAAATCTGTTATGGGCCGCCGATCCGCTGAAATAGAGAACATTCTTGGCCACAAAGCCCGAAATTCCCTTATTCACCGTGATGACATGGTGCTATAACTTTATTATTGTTCCCTAAATATCCCCGCCGGAGGCATAGAATCTTATGACAACCGAGATCACAAAAATCATGGCCGACATTGGCAAGCGCGCCAAAGCTGCCGCCGCTCAACTTTCCCATGCCAGCACGAAAACCAAAAAAACCGCCCTGACAGCGGCCGCCGATGCAATCTGGCAAAACCGCGAGGATATTTTGGCCGCAAACGTAAAAGACATGGCTTACGGGCGCGAAAAAGGGCTGACCGATGCGATGCTGGATCGTTTGATGCTGGATGAATCTCGGATAAAATCCATGGCGGATGGCCTGCGCACAGTCGCGGCCCAAAATGACCCTGTAGGCGATGTGATTGCCCAGTGGGACATGCCTTCGGGCCTGAATATCCAGCGGGTGCGCACGCCTTTGGGGGTGATCGGGGTGATCTATGAGAGCCGCCCGAATGTGACGGCCGATGCCGGCGCGCTGTGCCTGAAAGCGGGCAATGCGGTGATTTTGCGCGGCGGCTCGGAAAGCTTTCATTCTTCAAACGCCATTCATGCCTGTTTGGTGCAGGGGCTGAGCGCGGCCGATCTGCCAAAAGATGCAATCCAGCGGGTGCCAACGCGTGATCGTGCGGCGGTAAAGGAGATGTTAACCATGACCGACAGCATCGACGTAATTGTTCCGCGTGGCGGCAAGGGGTTGGTCGGGCTGGTGCAGCGCGAGGCCCGTGTGCCGGTATTTGCCCATTTGGAAGGCATTGTGCATATTTACATTGACGCCGCGGCCGATGTTGAAAAAACCCGCGCCGTGGTGATGAATTCCAAAACCCGGCGCCCTGGAATTTGTGGCGCGGTTGAGTGTTTGTTGATCCACAGCGGCGCGGCCGGATTGGGCCAGCAGGTTATTGACGACCTGATGGCCGCCGGCGTCGAGGTGCGGGCCGGTGATGGTTTGCAAGGCAGCCAGATCGCGCAGCCCGATGATTTTGGCTATGAATATTTAGACATGGTGATTGCTGCGCGCATTGTCGACGATCTGGACGGCGCGATTGAACATATCCGCAAGCATGGATCGAACCACACGGATGCGATTATGACCGAAGATCCAAAGGCTGCGGCGCGATTTTTCGAGCGGCTGGACAGCGCGATTTTGATGCATAATGCCTCGACCCAGTTTGCCGATGGCGGTGAATTTGGCATGGGGGCCGAAATTGGCATTGCCACCGGAAAAATGCATGCACGCGGGCCGGTGGGGGCCGAACAGCTGACCAGTTTTAAATATATTGTCACGGGTGACGGGGCCGTGCGTGATTGAGTCGCGCGATTAAAACGCGCCGCTATTCGCCCAGCTGGTGCAGATAATCCGATAGTGTTTTGCCCGCATCATCGCCAAACTGGGCGGGTAAAACCGCAACCTGTTGCATCCGGTCAATCCGAAACACCCTGAAATCATCGCGCAATTCGCACCACGATATCAAGGTCCAGACCCGCCCCCAGTATTCCAGTTGCAGCGGGCGGATTTGGCGCTGGGTTTTGACGCCCTCAATGTTTTTATACCCTATCGAAACCTTATGCTGCATCCGCACAGCCGCGCGCAAAATCGGCATATACTCAAAGCCTTTATCACCGGTTTCAACCGGAAAAATCCAACTCGAAGCCGCCGCCGAGCGATCCTCGGGCAGAACCACGTCGATTTTTGCGCTTAATGTTTTGGCCGCCATAGCCAGCTCGGCGTCGCTTGATTTGGCCACGGCCGCCATGCCCAGATGAAAGGCCTCGAGTTCGGCCATGCTCAGGTTTAGCGGCGGCAAAGTGATCGCGGCCGTCATCATATAACCCAGTCCGCGCTCGCCTTCGACCGGCACACCCGAGGCAATCAGCGCATCCATATCGCGGTAAATCGTGCGCACCGAAACATTCAGGCGATTGGCCATGTTTTGGGCCCGGTGCAGACGCCCGTCCCTTAAAATCTGGATCAGCTCAACCAAACGATCATTGCGGCGCATTTATTTTTTCCGATTTGTTTTTTCGGTAGGATTTCGGTAGAATCAGTGAAATATTTACGGCTTTGATCGCTTTTCTCACATCGAATAACTGACATAAACCTGTCAGTTGACAGTTTGGCGACGCAAAATGTGAAAAAACCCGGCGGTTGTGCCATATTTTCGCTTTGAACTTGTCAGTAGACGCAATAGATAAAAATGATCAATTTCTTGGTCCGCCGCGCCGGGCCGTCTGATTTAAGGAGAAGACGATGCTGAATAATATTGGCCTGCCGGGCCTGCTTTTAATTGCGGTTGTGGTGCTGGTTCTGTTTGGACGTGGCAAAATTTCGTCTTTGATGGGCGAAGTGGGCAAGGGCATTACGTCGTTTAAAAAAGGTGTCAGCGAAGGCAAGGACGAGCTGGAAGATACAGCCGAAGTTGCCAAAGATGTGACCCCTGTAGAAGAAAAAGAAAAAGAAAAAGTTTAATCCGCGCCTAACCGGTTTGGATTTTTTACCTTTTTAGACAGGCGGATTACACATGTTTGACATCGGCTGGGCCGAACTTTTGGTCATTGGCGTT
Organism: uncultured Marinosulfonomonas sp.; assembly: GCA_964429175.1. Classification (GTDB taxonomy): domain Bacteria; phylum Pseudomonadota; class Alphaproteobacteria; order Rhodobacterales; family Rhodobacteraceae; genus Profundibacter. Next base: position 86 of record CAYSBD010000017.1, on the reverse strand, counting down.
GTGGCGCTGATTGTGGTTGGTCCCAAGGATTTGCCCGGAATGTTTCGTACGCTTGGCCGTTTCACCGGCAAGGCCAAGGGCATGGC
>CAYSBD010000016.1:17243-27170 GCA_964429175.1 uncultured Marinosulfonomonas sp. | reverse complement strand
TAATACCGTTTATTTACATGGAGACCCGGGGTGAAATTAAGGTTTAAAGGCTAACATAACATAACGACAAAATAAAAGGCAGGCCACGCAGAATGTTTCAAGCGAATTGGCCCACTTTGTTTTTGGGCCAAAAAAGCCCCCGAAATCCTGCCCCAACCGACCGGCTCACCCAAATTTCTGTTGCCACGTCGGCAACAAATCTCCGGCTGCAGTGCTCGCCTGAAAAACCCCGCGCGCAATGGCCCGCGACAAACAAACCGCACCGGCATGGCCCAACCGGATCGGATCAAACACCGGGTCGGGCAATTCCGTTTTTCCGGTTGAAACGCCAAACACCAAATCACCGTCAAACGGCGTGTGGCTGGGCACGATTGCGCGCGCCATGCCGTCATGTGCGGCCGTTGCCATGCGCAGGGTTTGGGCTTGGGTTAAAACCGCATCCGTGGCGATAATTGCAATCGTGGTGTTTTGGCCCAACTGCGCTTCGGGGTGCGGCTCAGATCCGGCATCATAATCTGGGGCGTGCCCACAGCCACCAAACTCGCCCCCCATTTCAAAAGGCTTTGCCCAAAATTGCGCGCTCTCCCCAACGGTCACCGATCCCAACGCATTCACAGCCACCAATGCCCCGACAGTAACGCCACATTCCAACACAACCGAAGCCGATCCCAGCCCGCCCTTTAGCCCAAAAACAGTCGCACCAAGACCCGCCCCGTGACTGCCCAAATCGAAATCCACGCCGGCATTTTTCAGCGCAGATCTGCCCAATGCCCGATACGGGTTCTGTTGCCAATCCTTGTTACCGCCATTTAGCAAATCAAACAAAATCGCGGCCGGCACAATCGGCACGTTCTGGCCACCTACCTTAAAGCCACGGCCCTGCGCACGCAAACCATCCACCACCGCAGATGCGCTGTCCAAACCAAATGCCGATCCCCCGGACAGCACCAACGCATCCACCTGCTGAACCAGTTTATCCGGTGCGAGCAAATCCGTCTCGCGCGTGCCGGGTGCGCCCCCCATAACATGCACAGCGGCCACAAACGGCACATCCCCAACCAACACCGAAACGCCGGATTTCAAACCATCATCACCCGCATTACCAATCCGCAATCCGGCCACATCCGTAATCAAATTCAACACACCCGGCTTCATTTCTTTACCCTTCTTCTTGCCAAAAATACCTCACGGGGGCGCGGGGGTGTGAAACCCCCGTTTGCAACCTTAAATACAGCGCCCACCATCAATCTCCATCGCCACTCCGGTAATCATACTGGCCGCATCCGAGCATAAAAACGCCGCCGCATTGCCCATATCTTCGGGCGTCGAAAACCGGCCCAGCGGAATTGTCGATAAAAACCTAGCCCGCATTTCCGGCGTATCCTCCCCCATAAAAGTCTTTAATAACGGCGTTTCCCCCGCCACCGGATTAATCGCATTTACCCGGATTCCAAACGGTGCCAGCTCCACGGCCATCGTGCGGGTGGCTGTGATCATCCAGCCTTTTGACGCATTATACCAGTTTAAATTCGGCCGCGGCGAAACGCCCGCAGTCGAGGCCACATTTAAAATCACACCCGCCTTGGCCGCCTTCATCAACGGCACAATTTCGCGTGCGGTTAAAAAAACCGATTTGGCATTTACCGCCAAAACACGGTCAAAATCGTCCTCGGAAACATCCTCGAGCGGGCCGGGCAGATGCGTAATCCCCGCATTGTTAACCAAAATATCAATCTGGTCAAAAACCCGATGCGCCGCAGCAATCATCGCCGCAACACTTTGCCCGTTTGAAACGTCCACTTCTTTGGGCAAACCGCCGATTTCATTGGCAATTTCCGCCGCCCCTTCCAGGTTAATATCCGCCACCATCACCCGTGCCCCCTGGGCTGCGAATTTGCGCGCAATGCCTGCGCCAAACCCCGAAGCCGCGCCGGTTACAATCGCTGTTTTTCCCTCAAGCTGCATCATCGCCTCCTTTACCCATGATAGGCCGCAACCGTTTTCAAACTTGAAAACCCGTAAAGCGCCTCAAAGCCTTTTTCGCGCCCGTGACCCGATTTTCCAACGCCGCCAAACGGCAATTCAACCCCGCCCCCCGCGCCGTAATTATTAATAAAAACCTGCCCGGCCTTTAGCGCCTTGGCCATGCGCATCTGGCGCGCCCCATCACGGGTCCAGACCGAAGCAACCAGCCCGAATTCTGTGCCATTGGCAATCGCTAATGCCTCGGCCTCGTCTTCAAACGGGATCACCACTTGAACGGGGCCAAAAATTTCGCTTTGCGCCAGAATATGATCGGGCGCCACATCGGCAAACAAGGTCGGCAACACATAATGGCCGCCATCGGGCGTGCCCTCAACCATGCGACCCTGCGCGGCGATACGCAGATCACTTCCCTTGGCGATAAACCCTGTCACGATTTCTTTTTGACGCGCCGAAATCAACGGGCCGACATCCACATCCGACATCGCCGTCCCCACCAACATGGCGCTGTAACGTTCGGCCATGCGCCCCAGTAATTCATCGTAAATTCCACGCTGGACCAACACGCGCGACGAGGCCGAACAGGTCTGGCCCGCGTTCTGGATGCAGGCCCCGACCAAAAACGGCAGGGCCGCGTCCAGATCGGCATCATCAAACACCACCTGAGGAGATTTTCCGCCCAGCTCCAGCGTCACAGGAATAACATTTTGCGCCGCAGCCGTTTGCACCAATTTGCCAACCTCGACAGAGCCGGTAAAGGAAATATGCTGAATTCCCGGATGCGCCGAAAGCGCTGCGCCGGCCTCGTTTCCCAAGCCCGGAACCACATTTAACGCCCCCGCCGGCAAACCGGCTTCCCGGGCCAAATCGGCAAAGGCAAGTGCTGTCAGGCAGGCCTCCTCGGCCGGTTTTAAAACGCAAGCATTGCCCATCGCCAACGCCGCCCCGACCGAGCGGCCAATGATCTGCATCGGGTAATTCCAAGGCACAATATGGCCCGTGACCCCGTGTGGCTGGCGCAGGGTGTAAACGGTGTAGCCCTCAAGATACGGGATGGTTTGGCCGTGGATTTTATCGGCCGCACCGCCGTAAAATTCCATGTAGCGCGCCATGGCGATGGCGTCATTTCGGGCCTGGGTTAAGGGTTTGCCAACATCGGCAGCCTCGATTTCGGCCAGCGCCTCGACGCGGGTTAAAATCAGCTGGCCGATGCGGGTTAAAATCCGGCCCCGCTCCAGCGCCGATTTGCGACCCCATTCGCCATCAAGCGCGGTTCGGGCAGCGTTGACGGCGGCATCAATATCGGCAGATTTACCACGCGCAATTGTTGTCATCGGCCCGCCGCTCGAGGGGTTTTCAAGCATCAAAACCCCGCCACTGTCCGGTGCTATCCAATTGCCGCCAATGAATATCTTGTCGTTTGGAAACCAGATTTTATCGCGCATGTTTTTTCTCCTGCCAGTCCTGTGGAAGCCAGTCTTGTGGAATTTTTGGGGCTGCGTTTAGCAGCTGTTTTGTGTAGGGATGCTGCGGATCTGTGAAAATCTGCGCGGTTTTTCCCTGTTCGACAATCCGGCCCGCCTGCATCACCAAAACCCGATCGGTTATGGTTTTTACCACAGTTAAATCATGGCTGATAAACAAATAGGACAGGCCAAAACGGGTTTGCAAATCGGCCAGCAAATCCAGAATTTGAGCACGGATTGAAACGTCCAGCGCCGATACGGCTTCGTCCAGCACAATCAGATCTGGGCGCAAAATCAAGGCACGGGCAATGGCGATGCGCTGGCGCTGGCCGCCGGAGAATTCGTGGATGTAGCGATCCATCGAATCCGCATCCATTCCGACATTTTTCAAGGCCTCCGCCACATGTTTGCGCGGGTTGTCCGGTGTTTTGATCAGGTGAAATGGCTCCATCAGCAAACGAAAAACTTTGTGGCGCGGGTTAAAACTGCCGTAAGGATCCTGAAACACCACCTGCATTTTTTGACGCAAGGATCCAGGCATTTCATGACCCGCCAAAACCGGTTTTCCGGCCAGCAGTATTTCACCACCTTGCAACGGATCCAGCCCCAAAATAGCCCGCGCCAATGTTGATTTTCCGCAGCCGCTTTCGCCGACCAGCCCAAGGCTTTCGCCACGCATTAAATCAAAGCTGATATCGTTTATAGCCCGATAAGGCGGCGATCTGTGCAGCAGCTTCATGCGCGGCGCGGCATATTCCCTTCTGGCGTTAATCACTTGTAAAATAGGCATTTTATGTGGCGTGTGGTTGCGATTCGGCTGATGGGACGAGGCCTTTAGCAACTGTTTGGTGTAGGGGTGTTTCATCTGTTTGAACAGCTGCTTGGTTTGGCCCTGCTCGACAATTTCACCGCGCCGCATCACCGCCACATGATCAGCCATTTTGGCCACCACCGCCAGATCATGCGTGATCAACAATAGCGCCATTTTTTCCTTATCCACCAACGCGCGCAACAGATCCAGAATTTGCGCTTGCGTGGTGACATCCAGCGCCGTTGTTGGTTCATCCGCGATCAATAATTTCGGTCGCAAAGCAATCGCCATCGCAATGCAAACCCGCTGGCGCTGGCCGCCCGACAGCTCGTGGGGAAAGCGCGATACAGGGAATTTATCGGCCGGCAATCCAACCCGGTCCAACATTTTTCGGGCCGCTTTGGCCGCTTGGGATTTAGTTGCCTTGCCATGGATCCGCAGCGTTTCGGCCACTTGGTCGCCAATGGTTTTTACCGGATTTAACGCCGTCATCGGTTCTTGAAAAACCATGCCGATTTCATTGCCGCGCAGCGCACACATCTGACTTTCTGAAAGGTTTAGAACATCGGTGCCATTCAACACCGCACGCCCGCTGGTTTGGCTGCCATCGGGCAACAATTGCATCAGCGCCAATGCGGTGATCGATTTACCCGAGCCGCTTTCGCCCACCAGCCCCAAAATTTGCCCAGCACCGATATCAAAGCTGACATTTCGCAAAATTTCGGTGCCGTTGATCGACAGGTTTAAGGCGTTTAGCGAAATCATTTGCGCAGCCTTCTGATCCGCGGATCCAGCAAATCGCGCAGCCCGTCGCCCATCAAATTCAGCCCCAGAACCATCAAAACAATCGCAATTCCGGGCAGAAAAGCCAGCATCGGATGGCTGTAAATAAAGGTTTGCGCATCGGCCAGCATCCGGCCCCAACTGGGTGTCGGGGGTTGCGCGCCCAAGCCAATGTATGACAGGCCTGCCTCGGCTAAAATACCCAGCGAAAACTGGATTGTTCCCTGCACAATCAACAAGTTAGCGATGTTGGGCAAGATGTGTTCCACAGAAATTCGCAAGCGCGATTTGCCAAAGGTTCGGGCAGCCAAAATATAGTCGAGCGTCCAGAGCGACAGGGCCGCCCCACGGGTGACGCGGGCAAAAACTGGGATGTTGAAAATGCCGATGGCAAGGATCGCATTAAAGGCCGAGGGGCCGAAAACCGCCGTGATTAAAATGGCGATGACCAGCGACGGAAAGGCGAAAATCAGATCATTTCCGCGCATGATAATTTCATCAAGCAAACTGCCGCGTCTGGTGGCGGCAATCAGCCCCAACGGCACCCCGACCCCGATGCCAATACCCACCGCGACAATCGCAACCGCAATCGATGTGCGCGCGCCGACCATTAGCATCGAAAACATATCGCGGCCCAGATGATCTGTCCCCAGCCAGTATTTTCCAGACGCCGGCAGCAGCCTGTCGGGGATGATCAGAACCGTCACATCATGCGGTGTCCAGAAAAAAGACACCGCCACGGCCAGCACGAAAAATCCGGTCAGGATGGCACCAAGGATCAGCTGCACAGGCAATTTCATCGGCTTTTCCTTAGGCGCGGATCAACCGCCGCATAAGCGATATCTACAAGGAATGTGACAAGGATCACCGCAAAAACCAGTAGCATCACAGCGCTTTGCACCACGATCAGATCGCGCTGGATGATGCTTTGGAAAATCAGGCGTCCAAGGCCGGGCAGAAAAAACACGTTTTCAATGATAATCGCACCGGCAAGCAGGAATGAAAATTGCAGCCCGATGATCGTCAGCACCGGAATCATCGCGTTGCGCAAGGCATGGCGGTGCAAGGCCTGTGCGCGGGTCAAACCCTTGGCGCGGGCGGTGCGGATGTAGTCTTGGCTTAAGGTTTCAAGCAGCGACGAGCGCATCACGCGGGCCAGAATAGAGGCTTGGGGCAGGGCCAATGCGATGGCTGGCAAAGTCAGCGCCTTTAGACCCGAAAACAGCCCGTTTTCCCAGCCCGGAAAGCCCCCCGCGCCGAACCATCCAAGGTTAATCGAAAACACCATAACAGCATCATGGCAAACCAGAAATTGGGCACTGCAATGCCCAGCTGAGTTGCGCCCATGATGCTGTAATCGCTGAATTTTCCACGATTTGATGCGGCAATCAGACCAACAGGAAACGCGATGATAATCGACAAAACCAAGGCAATCATCGCCAGCGGCAACGAGACCCAGATACGTTGTGCAATCAGCTCGGAAACCGGCACGCGGTAGGTGTAGGATATGCCGAAATCGCCCACCAACATGCCCGTAATCCAGCCGTAATATTGCGCCCAGATGCCGACATTCAGCCCCAATTCCTGACGCAAAGCGGCCACGGTTTCCGGCTTGGCATTCATGCCCAGCATAAAAGTGGCCGGATCGCCCGGAACCACCGAAGTCACCGCAAAAACCACAATGGATGCGGCAATCAGGCTAAGGCTGAGAGAGAATAATCGAGTGGCGGCAAAGCGAAACATAACGGCAAGATTAATGCGCCAATTGCAGGAATGCCAGATGTTTAGCGGCAATATTTACAAAACCCTGACAGCGCTTTCGCGACAAATAATGTCGTTTTCAGGTTTTATCTTGCGACACCCGGTGTTACGTTGGGGGCTGTGATTAGGCCCGACGCCACATATCATCCAGCAGGATTAACGACCCTGAGATGTCCAAGCCACCTGAATTCAACGCGGATTCGGTGTGCGGATCAGTGTGCTAATTTAATGAGCCTGCTTGAAAAATTCATAATAGGAGTGAACTATGAAAAAACTATTAACGGCGTCTGCCCTTTTGGCGGCAACATTTGGCGCAACGAGCGCCTTTGCCGAATGTGGCGATATCAAAATGGCCGAATTCAACTGGCCGTCAGGCGAATTGATGGCCAATGTCGATAAAATTATCCTCGAGGCGGGTTTTGGCTGTAATATCGAGCTGATTGTTGGTGGCACCACCGCGATTTTTGCCTCGATGAATGAAAAAGGCCAGCCCCAAATTGCCGGTGAGCAATGGGTTAACGCGCTGCGTGATCTTCTGGACCCGGCTTTGGAAGAGGGGCGTTTGCATGCTGTAAACAAAGCCCCGATTGAGGGCGCTGGCGAAGGTTGGTGGATCCCGGCCCATACCGCCAAGGCGCATCCCGAGCTAAAAACCGTTCTGGATATCCTTGAGCGCCCCGATTTGTTCCCCCATGCCGAAGACCCAAGCAAAGGTGCCTTTTTTGGCTGCCCTGCCGGTTGGGGCTGTCAGCAAAACAACGCGTCATTATTTCAGGCCTTCGACATGGAAGCCAAGGGCTGGACGCTGGTTGATCCGGGCTCGGCTGCCGGGCTTGACGGCTCGATCGCCAAAGCAAACAATCGTGGCGAGAACTGGTTTGGCTATTACTGGTCGCCGACCGCGATTATCGGCAAATACAACATGCAACCGGTTCCATTCGGGGTTGAATTTGCGGGTGACGAAAACTGGCATAAATGCATCGCGACAGGTGATTGCGAAAATCCAAAACCGTCGCCTTTTCCAACACCCGATATTTTTACCATCGTTACGGATGATTTCATGAAATCGGGCGGCGAAATCAATGATTATCTGGCCAAACGGGTTTTCACGGCTGACGCAATCGGCGCGATGCTGGTTTTCATGTCGGACGAACAAGCCAGCGGTGCGGATGCGGCCATCGAATTTTTGCTAAACCACGAAGATCTATGGAAAACCTGGGTGTCAGAAGACGTGGCAGCCAAGGTTAAAGCCGCACTTTAAAGTTACTATTTTCAAGATTTTTAGGCCCGTCTGTTTTCACCGGCGGGCCTAATTTATACTAATAAAAAACAACGGGGACAAATAATGGCGTTGAAAGATATGCTGCCGACGGTTTTGGCCGAATTTCCAGAAATGGGCCGCACCGATCTGCGCGATTTCAAACGAGGGATCGATCAGACTTTTCGCGAATTTTCACGCGAATACGGAGAGTTGATCGAAAATTTATTTCACCCGCTCAGATTGTTTTTAGTCTGGTTTGAAAAGCTGTTGCTTGCAACACCTTGGCCGCTGACGATGCTTGTGATTGCCATTCTGGTCTGGCTGGGCGCGCGCAGCTGGATGTTGGTTATCGGCACAACAATTTCGCTGTGTATCATCGGCTATCTGGGCATGTGGGACGATACCATGCAAACCTTGGCGCTGGTTTCGGTTTCGGCATTTGTCTGCATTGCGATCGGCATTCCGGTTGGTATTTTAATGTCTAAATCCAACAGGGTTCAATCTGTGGTCACGCCGATTCTGGATATTATGCAGACGATTCCGGCCTTTGTTTATCTGATTCCGGTTTTGCTATTGCTGGGTATTGGCAAGGTTCCCGGCCTGATCGCGGTTTGCATTTACGCGATTCCGCCGGTTGTGCGCCTGACCAATCTGGGCATTCGTCTGGTTGACAAAGATGTGCTTGAGGCCGCCGATGCTTTTGGTGCCTCGCCGCGCCAGAAAATGTTTAGCGTGCAGTTGCCGCTGGCTTTGCCCAATCTGTTTGCCGGTGTGAACCAGACCATCATGATGGCCTTGGCGATGGTTGTTGTTGCCTCGATGATTGGCGCGCCGGGTTTGGGCACACAGGTTTTGCGCGCGGTGCAAAACCAGCATTTGGGCTTGGGTTTAATGAACGGTTTGGCGATTGTTGCGATTGCAATTGTGTTTGATCGCGTTTCACAGAAATTCGGCCAGCGGCTGCAAAAACATTCGGAGACAATCCATGGATGACCACAGCATCGAGGTTAAAAACCTTTACAAAATCTTTGGCCCAAATGGCGATAAATACATCAAAATGGTTCAGGACGGCATGTCCAAGGACGAGCTGAACGCAAAACACGGCCATGTTTTGGGCTTGAAGGATATTAATATCCAGATGCCCTCGGCTAAAATTCAGGTGATTATGGGGCTTTCCGGCTCGGGTAAATCGACCATGATTCGCCACATTAACCGGCTGATTGAACCAACCGCCGGCGAGGTGATTTTTCAGGGCGAAGATGTTTGCAAAATGTCCAAGGCCGATTTGCAGGAATTTCGCCGCCATAAAACCGCGATGGTGTTTCAAAAATTTGCGCTTCTGCCGCATCGAACCGTGGTTGATAACACGCTTTTCGGGATCGAATTACAGGGCGTGGCGCGCGGCGAATGCGTCGATCGGGCCATGCATTGGCTAAAACGTGTCGGGCTGGAAGGCTTTGAGGATAATTACCCGAATCAGCTGTCGGGCGGTATGCAACAGCGTGTTGGTTTGGCGCGTGCGTTAACCAATGATGCCGATATTTTGCTGATGGACGAGGCATTCTCGGCGCTGGATCCGTTGATCAGAATGGATATGCAGAGCATCCTGCTGGAGCTACAGGAAGAGCTGCAGAAAACCATTGTTTTCATCACCCATGATCTGGATGAGGCCCTGCGGCTTGGTGATAAAATCGCGATTTTGCGTGATGGCGCGGTGATCCAGCAGGGCACGGGACAGGATATCGTGCTAAATCCGGCCGACGCTTATATTGCGGATTTTGTTAAGGAAGTGAACCGTGGTCGGGTGATCAAGGTGGACACGATAATGCGCAAAAAATCAGGCAAATCGGCTGTGAAATCGG
>CAYSBD010000016.1:13352-17143 GCA_964429175.1 uncultured Marinosulfonomonas sp. | reverse complement strand
AAATCGGCTGTGAAATCGGATGTAAAAATCCTTAGCGGCAGTAATCTTGAGGATGTGGCCAAGCTGCTGATAGATCAAAGCAAACCGGCGGCAACCGTGGTGAATGACGACGGGGTTGCGATTGGCGAGATCACGATAAAGGCGACGATTGATGCGATGGTGACGCCGGCAACGCATTAAATCGGCGGCGCACCGGCTGCGCATTTACAGACCCTTATATGCGCGGCGGATATGATCGACCAAATCATCCACCGCCTGCCCTTTTGCCAGATCGCAAACATAAAGGTTAATCTGCTTTGTCGTCAGCTCGGGCAACGCACCGTTATGGTTTATCTGCTCGACATAAGGCGGCTCCATGCCTTCCAGCACGGTGTGCACGGCCAGATCGGCGCTGACGGATGCTTCGATTGTGCGGGTGGAATCCGATTCGATCACAATATCCCAAGCAATGCCGGCCTGATCCAGTTTGCGCTGAACTCCGGTGCGAAAAATGCAGTCATATTCATAAGCAAGCGGCAACGGGCGGCGCGTCCAGCTGCTGCCATCCGGCGCCCCGATCCAGATCAGGCGCAGATTTGCCAAGTTTTCCCCGCCCTGCTCAAGCGTGTCCTCGGTGGTCAGCATTATATCACATTGCCCACGATCAAATAATTTGCGCAAACTTTTGGTATAAGATGACACCAGCCGCACTTTCATACGCGGATATTCGGCGTTAAAGCGCTGTAAAACCTGTGGAAGCGCCGGGTAGACAATATCATACGGCACCCCCAGCATGATCTCGCCCTCATAGGCCTGATGGGTCAGACGGGCGAAAACCTCGTCATTCAACGCCAGCATCCGGCGGGCATATCCCAATAATTGCTCGCCCTCGCCGGTCAGGGCCACACCGCGCCCTCTTTTGCCCAAAAGCTTCAAATCCAGCGACTGCTCCAGGCGTTTTATCTGCATCGAAACCGCCGATTGGGTCAAATTCAAAAAACCGGCGGCCTTTGTCACCCCGCCGGCCTCGTAAACCGCCACAAACGCGCGCAAAGCCGTCATATCCAGATTTCTAATCACATCAATATCCTTGATGTATCGGTGAATAAACATTCATTTTTAAATGAAAGCACGAGCTGCCATATGAATCAAGAGACTTGATAGAACCTTGGAAAACCATCACAAACCCGAAAGGATCACACCATGACCACGACAACTTGCACCAGAGCATCGTGCCTGAACACCCAACGCCGCATCACGCCACTTCGTTTGATCCGGCTGGCGTTTGCCGCCCATAGCCAACGCCGCGCATTGCAAAAACTGGACATGGCCGCGCTAAATGATCTGGGTTTGACAGCCCAGCAGGCCGAAACCGAGGCAAACCGTCCGTTTTGGGATGTTCCGGCCACTTGGCGGGCATAAAATCGCTAAAATTGCATGTATTTGGCAGAAATCTGTCAGTATAACTTGAAAACCGCCTCGTCTTTGCCGATATAGAAAGACGAGGGTGACTGCATTTCTGTGGCACCGACCAATATTTCTGAATCTGGAGGGTTCTATGGTTAACTTTAATACGGTCCAAACCGGTGTCGGCACACACTCGGCCGAGATCGATGCAGGGCTTCGCGCCCATATGAACAAGGTTTACGCCACGATGTCCGTAGGCCTGCTGTTAACGTTTGCCGCCGCTTTCGCCGTTGGTAACAACGAATATATGATGCAAACCCTGTTCACCGGCATGACCCGTTTCGTGGTGATGTTTGCACCGCTGATCATGGTCTTTGCCTTTGGCGCAATGATCAATAAACTGTCGGCCGCCGGCGCGCAGCTGTTCTTTTACGCCTTTGCAACGCTTATGGGTGTATCAATCAGCTATATTTTCATGATCTACACCGATCATTCAATCGCGCAGGTGTTTTTGATCACCTCGATCGCCTTTGCCGGCCTGTCGCTTTATGGCTACACCACCAAGAAAGACATCTCGGGTTGGGGCAGCTTTTTGATCATGGGTGTGATCGGGCTGATTGTGGCCTCGATCGTTAACATCTTTTTGGGCTCGCCGATGATCATGTTTGCGATCTCGGTTCTGGGTGTGCTGATTTTTGCGGGGCTTACGGCCTATGATACGCAAAGAATCAAAAACGACTATCTGGCGCATGCACAAGTGGGCGACAAAGAATGGATGGGTAAAGCCGCGATTATGGGCGCGCTAAGCCTGTATCTGAACTTTATCAACATGTTCATGATGCTGCTGCACCTGTTTGGCAATCGCGAATAACCAAGCGTCGCAAAGCATACGAATAACAAAGGGCTGGTTCATTGGACCGGCCCTTTTCTTTTGCCCGCTGCCCTGCCCTTGCAGACCCCAGAGCAAACCTGCAAACACAAAAAAACCGCGCAGAACCTTTGCGCGGCTTTTTATTCTCATCCGTAAAGGGCTGATCTTATTTGATCTTGCCTTCTTTATATTCAACGTGCTTGCGTATAACCGGGTCGTATTTATTCACAACCATTTTTTCGGTCATCGTGCGTGCGTTTTTCTTGGTCACATAAAAGTGGCCCGTGCCCGCTGTCGAATTCAGGCGGATTTTAATTGTGGTTGGCTTCGCCATGATATTAGCTCCTAAAGCGGGGGGCAATTGCGCCCGTATAAAACTATGAGATCGCCTTGTAACGCGCATGGCCCCCAAGTCAACAGCATAGTTACGCGCGGACGGCCTATAAGCCGGATTTTGTTAACTGCGGGTCTCCCTGCAGAAAGATGACCATTCCTCTGCGCCTGCTGTTACCAACAGGCTCTAGCTGCCAACCCGAACCTTCAGGGCCAAAACGACCCCGGGGCGATTGCCCCGCGAGGTTCCTATTTGGCATTGCTCCCGGTGGGGCTTGCCGTGCCGGTCCTGTTGCCAGTCCCGCGGTGGGCTTTTACCCCACCGTTTCACCCTTACCTGCGTCCTGCACAGGCGGTCTGTTTTCTGTGGCGCTTTCCCTTGGGTTTCCCCAGCCGGGCGTTACCCGGCACCGTTGTTTTGTGGAGTCCGGACTTTCCTCGCAGTGTTGCCACCACGCGGCCATCCAGCCATCCGCGCGCTTGTTATCTAGGTGTTCGCCCTGCCACGGTCAACGGGAAAACGTCGCGCCAGATCCTGTGCCATCGCCAAATCCGTTTTATCCAGCGGCCCCGTTGCCCACGGGCGAAACCGCAACCGAAAAGCCGTGAGCAGGGTTTTCTTATCGGTCTGGGTCGTCATGCCAAAAAGCTTTAGCGCATCGCCAAAACCGGTTTCATCGCAAGGCTTCAAATCGGGCGCGGGCCAAACAGACAGGCCCGCATTTGCCAGCCGAAACCAGTCAAAACGCGCCCCCGGATCGGCCTTGCGCGCCGGTGCCATATCAGAGTGGCCAATGACGCGTTCTGGTGCAATATTCCAGCGCTGCATGATGCCGGACAACAACCCCTCAAGCGCGGCCATTTGTGGTTCGGGAAACGGTGATGAACCGCAATTTGCCAGCTCGACACCAATAGATCGCGAGTTCACATCTGCGCTCGCCCCCCAGCGCCCCGCACCGGCATGCCAAGCCCGCATTTCTTCGCTAACCAGTTGAAAAACCATGCCATTTTCAGAAATCAGATAATGCGCCGAAACCTGAAATTCAGGGTTGCACAACCGTTCAAGCGCTGCGGCCGCCGTTTGCATCGCCGTATAATGCAGCACGACCATATCCGCCAGCAGCCCGTCACGGCGGCGGTTGAAATTAGGGCTGGCGCTGTCTTTGCAGATCAGCTTATCGGGGCAGATCAGCTTATCGGG
>CAYSBD010000016.1:0-13252 GCA_964429175.1 uncultured Marinosulfonomonas sp. | reverse complement strand
GCAGATCAGCTTATCGGGGCAGATCAGCTTATCGGGTTGAAATGGCGCGGCTAAAATCGGCTTATTTTCTGGCATTTCGAAACGGTTGCGGGTTCCATCCACAGGCAAAACCGTCACCATCCGGATCAAGCCCTCTAGGGTCTCTTTGCGGCCCGCCTCTTTTCAAGAAATCGGTTTGCGCCTTATCGGGGGACAGAAATCTCTGACAATTGCGAACATGGCGTGCGTGGGGGAATAGGGCGATGCGATTATAGATCGATTCACCAACTTTATTTGTGCTGGAAAGCGCGAATTCAACCAAAATAGCGCCCTGCCCGCCGCCACCCGTAGGCACGTCTGTGGGTTGAATTATCACATATTGCGCCTTTTGACGCGCCAGCCGTTCTTTGTCGCTTTCAATTGATTCGCGCTCTGACACAGCATCAAAATCCTGCTCGTCTGAAATACTGGAACCTGCCGTGCGGGGCTGTGTGCTTGGCACCGTTTCGCCTGAAACAACGCCATCGATCCGGCCTTCTTGCCCCTGCAATTGCGCCTCTCGGTTTGCGCGTTGCTGCGCATAATTCGAGTGGTCGCCAAAACCCACGCCCGTGCCCGAATCAGGCACCTTTGGCGCGCAGGCCCCAAGAGCCAAAACCACCATCGCTGGAACAAAATACCGCATTAAATTACCTTTACCCTTTTGCCTATCAGACTGATTACCACCATTTGGCCGGTTTGGAAACAAAACCTGCCGCCGCCTCGAGCACATAGGCGAAATTTAGCAAATCGGCCTCTTCCCACGGCCGGCCAATCAATTGCAGCCCCAAAGGCAAGCCCTGATTATCCAGCCCCGCCGGAACCGAAATTGCAGGCAACCCGGCAAGGTTTACGGTGACGGTGAACACATCGTTCAGATACATTTGCACCGGATCAGCATCGGCCATTTCGCCCAAACCAAAGGCCGAAGACGGCGTGGCCGGTGTCAGGATCGCGTCAATTCCTGTGTTAAAGACTTGCTCGAAATCCTGTTTTATCAGGTTACGAACCCGGCGCGCGCGGTTGTAATATGCGTCATAAAAACCGGCCGATAAAACATAAGTGCCGATCATCACGCGGCGCTGAACCTCGGGTCCGAAACCCTCGGCGCGGGTTTTTGCATACATGTCGTCAATGCCTTCGCCCGCGGATAATGTGGCGCGGTGGCCGTAGCGCACACCGTCATAACGCGCCAGATTGGACGAGGCCTCGGCCGGCGCAATCACATAATAGGCCGGCAATGCGTATTTGGTGTGGGGCAGCGAAATATCCACGATTTCAGCACCGGCGTCTTTTAGCATTTCGGTGCCGTCAGACCATAGTTTTTCGATCTCGTCGGGGGTGCCATCCATGCGATATTCTTTTGGAATCCCTATTTTTTTGCCTTTGATATCGCCGGTTAAGGCGGCTTCGAAATTAGGCACGGCCAAATCCATGCTGGTCGAATCCTTGGCGTCATAGCCCGACATTGCCTCGAGCATAATGGCCGCATCGCGCACGGTTTTGGTCATCGGTCCGGCCTGATCCAGCGACGAGGCAAAGGCCACAACGCCCCAGCGCGAGCAGCGACCGTAGGTGGGTTTAATGCCGGTGATACCGGTAAACGCGGCCGGTTGGCGAATGGATCCGCCGGTGTCGGTGCCGGTCGCGCCGAGGCATAAATCGGCCGCCACAGCCGCAGCCGAGCCACCTGACGATCCGCCGGGTGTCAAGGGTGTTGCGTCAGATTCGCGCCGCCACGGGTTGACCGCATCGCCGTAAATCGAGGTTTCGTTCGAAGAGCCCATGGCAAATTCGTCCATGTTCAATTTGCCCAACATTACCGCGCCACTGTCCCAAAGCTGTTGAGTGATCGTGCTTTCATATTCCGGCTTGAAGCCCTCTAAAATAGCCGATCCAGCTTGCGAAAAAACACCTTTAGTGCAGAATAAATCCTTAATTCCCAAAGGGATGCCGCACATAGCTGGTGCATTGCCTGAACTTATCCGTGCGTCAGCGCCCTTGGCCTGATCGCGTGCCATTTCGGCCGTGTCATGCACAAATGCCCTCAAAGCCGTCGCGCCTTCGATCGCGCCAAGACAGCTTTCGGTTAGCTCGGTTGCCGTGATTTCGCCGGCCTGCAATTTATCGCGCGCATCGGCGATGGTCAGTTTGTTTAGATCAGACATGATTTACTCCACCACTTTTGGCACGGCAAAAAATCCCTCGCGGGCATCCGGTGCGTTGTTCAAAATTTTCTCTTGCTGGTTGCCGTCTGTCACCTGATCCTGACGACGTTTCAAGCGCATCGGGGTCACGGAGGTCATCGGCTCAACCCCGTCGATATCGACCTCGTTGAGCTGCTCGATAAAGCCTAAAATGGCGTTGAATTCTTTGGCCAGCGCAGGCAGCGCGTCATCGCTAACGCGGATGCGGGCCAGATGGGCAACGCGGGCGGCGGTCTCTTTGTCGATCGACATTTTCGGTCTCCGGTGTGGCTGTTTGGCATTGCTTTAGCGCTCCGGGGTGCGGCTCGCAAGGCTGTCAGTCAATTGTCAGCTGGTTTTCTTGGAAATCTTTGAGCCTGCGGCGCAGGTATTTTTAGCAAGAAGAAGATCAGAAACGGCGTGATTTGAAGAAATCTTTGAGCAGGGATTCGGATTGGGCGGCGTTAATGTTGTCGTATATTTCCGGGACGTGGTGGGCTTGAGGGTGCGAAAATATGCGCGGACCCTGGGCAATACCGCCGGATTTTGGATCGGACGCCGCGTAATAAAGCCGCTTTATGCGAGCCGCCGAAATGGCCATGGCACACATCGGGCAGGGCTCTAACGTGACGTAAAGATCGTAGCCGGTGAGGCGTTCGGAATTTAGCGCAGCACAAGCCGCGCGGATGGCGAGGATTTCGGCATGTGCTGTGGGGTCATTCAATTCGCGGGTTCGATTGCCGGCGCGCGCAACTATTTCACCACCGGGCGCAACGATCACCGCGCCCACCGGAATTTCACCGCGCATTGCAGCCGCGCGGGCTTGCTTTATCGCGGTGTTCATGTGGCTGGTAAATGCGCTCATGGCTTTGGTTTGCCCTGCGCCGCCCGATTTGCCAAGCGATTTTCATTTGTGTCTGTTCATTTTCAGCCGTGCGGGCTAAAGCGTGGGCATGGAAAATGATACCCCCAAAGGCGACCGGATCGCCAAAGTTATGGCCCGCGCCGGAATTGCTTCGCGCCGCGAGGCCGAGCGCATGATCGAGGCCGGTCGTGTGGCTGTGAATGGCAAGCTGATTGACAGCCCTGCCTTGAATGTAACCGTGGCCGATAAAATTGTGGTGGATGGCAACGAGGTGGGCGAGCCTGATGTGGCGCGGCTTTGGCTGTATCACAAGCCGATTGGCCTGATCACCACCGAGCGCGATGACAAGGGCCGCGATACGGTTTTTGCCGATTTGCCAAAAGAAATGCCGCGGGTGGTCAGTGTGGGCCGGCTGGATATCAATTCGGAAGGCTTGCTGCTGCTGACCAATGATGGCGGGGTGAAGCGTAAATTGGAGCTGCCCAGCACCGGTTGGCTGCGGCGTTATCGGGTTCGGGTGAACGGACGGCCTCAGGACAAGGTGCTGGAGCCTTTGCGCAAGGGGATGACCAGCGAAGGTGAGCGGTTTCAGCCGATGGATGTGACAATTGACCGTCAACAAGGGGCCAACGCCTGGCTGACGATTTCATTGCGCGAGGGCAAAAACCGCGAGCTGCGCCGGGCTTTGGGCGAGGTTGGTTTAAAAGTGAACCGCTTGATCCGCATCAGTTATGGCCCGTTCCGGCTGCAAGATCTGAAGCCCGGCGAGGTTGAGGAAATCAAGCAGCGCGTGGTGCGTGATCAGCTGGGGATGGAGGCCGCACCAAGCCAAACGCCAAAGCCAAAGCCAAAACGGCGGCGCAAGTGATTTTCAAGCGGGGTAAAATCGCCGCAATGCACAAATTAGATGCAAAATGGCGCGCCGCGCCCATATCCTGCGATTAATTTGCAAGTTTAGCAGCGCAGCCATAGCACTTGACATATAATTGTTTATATATGTGCCACGATATCGACCAATGTATCTTAATCGAGGTAACTTAATGTTTGGAAAAGGCTTTCAACGGCTTTCATTCACTTTGCTATTTTTGCTGGTGCTTTATGTCTCGGCTTTTGGAGTTTTGTGATGTCGAAAAAATTCGTCGGCAAATATAGCCGCAAAATCAGCAAAAAACTGGGCAAGAAAGTCAGCAAAAAACTGGGTAAAGGCGCGAAAAGCCTGAGCAAAGGGATTGGCAAGGATTTGGCCAAGAGTTTTAGCAGCGGGTTGGGCAAAGATTTAACCGATGGTATTTTGCGCAAAGTTCAAGAGGGCAAAGAACAGGCAAAACATCGGATGCGCAGTGATGGCGACCATAATCAGGAGCAAGGCGCGCGCCCAAATCAGCCCAAAAATCAGCGCAGCTTTCAAAGCCAGCGCCCCCCGGCGCCTGTTAAAAAACCTGTTAAAATTTCTGCTGGCTGGGCGACAAGACTGCTGTATCTTGCGCCGATGCCGCTGATGTTCAGGGCGTTTTTCAGTGACGCACAGGGCATGGCGCTTAATCTTTTGGCCTTTGGCATTTTGATGTTTGCGATAAAATTAAGCCGCGACGGCATCAAGGCGCACAAGGCGTTTGATGCGCGCCGTGTGGCCAAACGACCCGCCTTCCCACGCAAGGTATTTGGTGCGGTTCTGACCGGTTTGGGCCTGTTTGTCGCCGGTTTTGCCGATAGCGGCACATTTTATGATCCGCTGATTTTTAGCGTTTTGGGCTTTGTTTTGCACATGATCGCCTTTGGGCCGGACCCGATGCGCGACAAACAGATCGAGGGTGGCGACAGCATCCAGAGCGCGCGCATGAGCCGTGTTTTAAATGAGGCCGAACAGCATCTGGCAGCAATGACAACCGCAATCGGGCGCATCCGGGACCGCGATATTGATCGCCAGCTAAACCATTTTCAAAGCACCGTGCGCCGAATGTTGCAAACCGTCGAAGAAGACCCGCGTGACCTTAATCCGGCCCGTAAATATCTGGGCGTTTATTTATTGGGCGCGCGCGATGCCACGGTAAAATTCACCGATTTATATGCGCGCACCCATGATGAAAAAGCCCGCAAGGATTACGTGGATTTGCTGCAGGATCTAGAGTATAATTTTGCCGCAAAGACCGAAAAACTGTTGCTGGATGACCGCAGCGATCTGGAAATTGAAATTGAAGTGTTGCGCGAACGCTTGCAGCGCGATGGCGTAAAAACGGGCCGTTAGCCCAAAATTTAGGAGAATACCATGTCTGAGAAAACCCGCCAAAAGGCCGAGCAATCGCTTGCTTTAGTCGAAGAAGTCACGGCCGTTGTGCTGGCCGAGCCTGCCGCTGAGATCGTGCCGCTGCAAGCTGCGAGCAAACCTGTGGCGACTGCGATTAAAAGCCGTATGGCCGAAATCGACATGGGTGACACCAATTCCATCATCGGCTTTGGCGCGTCCGCGCAGCAAGAGTTAAGCGAAATCAGCCAAGCCATGCTGGTGGATGTGCGCAACAAGGATCTGGGTCCGGCTGGCGACAGTTTGCGCGACATGGTCACCACGATCCGCGGCTTTTCGGTGTCAGAGCTGGATGTGCGGCGCAAGCAATCATGGTGGGAAAAACTGCTGGGCCGCTCGGCGCCATTTGCTAATTTCCTGTCGCGTTTTGAAACCGTTCAGGGGCAGCTGGACAAGGTTACCGATAATTTGCTGGGCCATGAAACCACGCTGCTAAAAGACATCAAATCGCTGGACAAGCTTTATGAAAAAACGCTGGATTTCTACGACGAGCTGGCGCTTTATATTTCTGCAGGCGAAGAAAAGCTAAAGGTTCTGGACCAAAAAACCATCCCCGCCAAAGTCGCCAAAGTCGAAAAAGCGCCCGAAGGCAAACAGGTGATGCAGGCGCAGGAATTGCGCGATCTGCGTTCTGCGCGTGATGATCTGGAGCGCCGCGTGCATGATTTGAAACTGACGCGTCAGGTGACGATGCAATCCTTGCCCTCGATCCGTCTGGTGCAGGAAAACGACAAATCCTTGGTCGCGAAAATCAATTCAACGCTTGTTAACACCGTGCCGCTTTGGGAAACCCAGCTGGCGCAGGCCGTCACGATCCAGCGTTCGGTCGAAGCCGCCGGTGCGGTGCGCGCCGCCAATGATCTGACCAACGAATTGCTGACCGCCAACGCCAAAAATCTGCGCGTTGCCAATAAAATCGTGCGCGAAGAAATGGAGCGCGGTGTGTTTGACATCGAGGCGATAAAAGAGGCCAATTCCGAATTGGTCGCCACCATCGAGGACAGCCTGCGCATTGCGGACGAGGGTAAATCCAGACGTGCCGCGGCCGAAGTGGAGCTAAAGCAAATGGAGTCCGAATTGAAGGTCACCCTTGCATCGGCCAAATCGCGTGGCGACAAAGTGGGCGACACAGCCGGTGGCGCAATTACAAACACCTAGGAACCGGACCGGTAATTTGATGGCACAGCGCGGATTAATTGCAGCATTACTGTCGGCCAGCCTGATCGGGTTGGCCGGCTGTGATCTGTTGCCATCAAAACCCACACCGCCGCCAGTTCCGCGCCCCGATGCACCCGTAAAACCCGCTATCAAATCCCAAAGCGAAATCAGCCGCCAGATGGCGCTGCATCTGGCCAAGCTACAAGCCGATTTATACATGCAGGGGCTGTTACGGGTTGATGGCGGCGGACCGGACGTGCCTTTTAGCCGCCGAAATCTGGTCGATAATTTTATCCGAATCGCGATGTTTGACGAATATAGCTCAAACGGCAGCACATTGGTGGCGCGCGAAACCGAAAGCCGTTTGCGCCGCTGGGAACAACCGATCAGAATGCAGATCGAATTTGGTGCCTCGATCCCGCAGGCCCAACGCAACAAAGACCGCGCCAGTATCCGCGCCTATGTCAAGCGGCTGTCGCGCCTAACAAATGTGCCGATCAGCATCACGGATCATCAGCCCAATTTCCACGTTCTGATCTTAAACGAGGATGAACGTCTGGCCGCCGGCCCACGCCTGCAAGAAATCGCGCCCGGTATCAGCCCCGCGTCCACACGCACAGTCACCCATTTGCAGCGCTCGACGCTTTGTCTGGTTTTTGCCTATTCCAGCAGCGCAAATAGTTCGGCCTACGCCAAAGCCGTAGCGGTTATTCGCGGCGAACATCCCGATTTATTGCGCCAATCCTGCATCCACGAAGAGCTGGCCCAAGGCATGGGGTTGGCCAATGACAGCGCGGCTGCGCGACCCTCTATTTTTAATGATGACGAAGAATTTGGCCTGCTGACCCATCATGACAGCCTGCTTTTGCAAATGCTTTATGATCCGCGCCTGAAATTGGGCATGACAGCAAAGCAAGCCCGGCCAATTGCCAAAAAAATCGCCGATGAATTCATGGGCGCAACAATCTAACATTTTGTAATGAAAGGGAAACCTATGGGTATTCTTGATTTTTTAACCGGTGAGTTTATTGACGTGATCCATTGGGTCGATGACAGCCGTGACACCATGGTTTGGCGTTTTGAGCGCGAAGATCACGAAATAAAATACGGCGCAAAGCTAACCGTTCGCGAAGGGCAAGCGGCGGTTTTTGTCCACGAAGGCCAGCTGGCAGATGTTTTCAACCCCGGTCTTTATATGCTTGAAACCAACAATATGCCGATTATGACCACGTTGAATTTCTGGGATCACGGCTTTAAATCCCCGTTCAAAAGCGAAATTTATTACATTAACACCACCCGTTTCAACAACCTGAAATGGGGCACCAAAAACCCGATTATCTGCCGCGACCCCGAATTTGGTCCGGTGCGGATCCGCGCTTTTGGCAGCTATTCGATCAAGGTTTCCGATCCGGCCCGCTTCCTAACCGAAATCGTCGGCACGGACGGCGAATTTACCATGGACGAAATCAGCTATCAAATCCGCAACATCATCGTGCAAAAGTTTTCGCGCGTGATCGCATCATCAGGCATTCCGGTGCTGGATATGGCGGCCAACACGGCCGATCTGGGTAAATTGATCGTGGCCGAAATCAGCAGCACACTTGAAGAATACGGGCTGGTGATGCCTGAATTATATATCGAAAACATATCGCTTCCGGCCGCGGTTGAAGAGGCGCTTGATAAACGCAGCTCGATGGGTTTGGCCGGAGATCTAGGCAAATTCACCCAATATTCCGCCGCCGAAGCCATGACGGCCGCCGCGCGCAATCCAAACGGAGGTGGTGGAATGGGCGCCGGTTTGGGCATGGGTATGGGCATGGCAATGGCCCAGAATATGCAAAACCAGGTGGGGCCTTGGGGCGCTGTGCCGCAACCGGCCGCCGTCGCGCCGCCCCCCCCGCCTGTTGTTGAAAAGCTCTGGCATATTGCCGAGTCGGGCAAAACCAAAGGCCCGTATTCGCGCGCGGATCTGGGGCGTATGTTGCAAGATGGCGCATTGCAGCGCAAAACGTATGTCTGGTCAGTGGGTCAAGACGGCTGGAAAAAGGCCAATGATATTGACGAGCTGGCCCAACTTTTCACGATCATGCCCCCGCCTCCGCCCGGTGCATAGCCCATTATTGTTCCATGGGCTCCGCCCGTTTTCGTTGAAAATGATTCCCCGGATCATTTCTGATTAAACTCAAACTCCCCGCCGGAGGCATGAAATCTATGGTGCAGCAGCACAAAACAGAACCGCAGGCTCAAATCGAAGAGCACCGTTTCCCCTGCGAACAATGCGGCGCCGATTACCGTTTTGCGCCCAAAAAGGGCCAGCTTCTTTGCGATCATTGCGGCCATAAAACAATGATCGAGGGCGATGGCCGCCAGCAACTTGACGCGATTAACGAGCTGGATTTTAGCAAAGCGCTTGATGCCCAAATACCTGCCAGCGAGCTGGTTGAAACCCGTGTTTTGCAATGCCCGAACTGCGCCGCTAAATTTGAGTTTGATGCCGAAATTCACGCCGCCAAATGCCCGTTTTGCGCCACACCCGTGGTCACCGATACCGGCACCCTGCGCCAGATCAAACCAAAGGCGCTGTTGCCCTTTGCCATGGACGAACGCCAAGCCCGCGCCGCGTTGGTTGATTGGCTGGGCGGGTTATGGTTTGCCCCGAACGGGGTTGCGCAATATGCCCGAAAAGGGCGAAAATTGCAGGGCATTTATGTGCCTTACTGGACTTATGATGCCGACACAAAAAGCCACTATTCCGGCCAGCGCGGCACCGTTTATTATGTGACGCGCACCGTGCAACGCGGTGGAAAGTCGGTGCGCCAACGCGTGCCTAAAATCCGCTGGCATTCGGTTTCGGGGCGGGTTGCGCGGTTTTTTGACGATGTTCTGGTGCTGGCCTCAAAAAGTCTACCAAAGCGTTTTACCGACGCGCTTGGCCCGTGGGATTTAACCGAACTTGAACCCTACCGCCCTGAATATCTGGCCGGTTTCAGGGCCGAGGGCTATACTGTCGAGCTGGCAGACGGTTTTTCCCAAGCCCGCGCTGAAATGGACAGAATGATCCAGCGCGACGTGAAATTCGACATCGGCGGCGACCGGCAGCGCATCAGCAATATTGACACCAGAATCAGCGATGTTACCTTCAAACACATCTTGTTGCCCGTTTGGCTGGCGGCCTATAAATATCGCGGTAAAAGCTATCAATTCGTGATCAACGGGCGCACCGGACGGGTGCAGGGGCAGCGACCATATTCAGTCTGGAAAATCAGTTTTGCAGTGCTGGCATTTGCAGTAATTGCCGGTGGGGTCGGATATTTGATGGCCACCCAGCAATAAAGGGGAATAATATGCGAGCATTAATCCAGCGGGTTACAGAGGCCTCGGTTGCGGTTGATGGCAAGGTGATCGGCGAGATTGGTGCGGGGCTGTTAATTTTGGTTTGCGCCATGCAGGGCGACACCGAAAAAAATGCCGATGCGCTGGCCGCTAAAATCAGCAAGCTCAGAATTTTTAGTGATGATGCAGGCAAGATGAACCGATCATTGCTCGATACCGGCGGATCTGCGTTGGTGGTCAGCCAGTTCACCTTGGCCGCCGACATCAGCCGCGGCAATCGCCCCGGGTTTTCAGCCGCCGCCAACCCGGATCTGGCCTGCGAATTATACGAATATTTCACAGATCAGCTGGACAAACACGGCATTATTACCTCCAAAGGCAAATTCGGCGCAGACATGGCGGTGCGTCTGCTAAATGATGGGCCGGTGACAATCTGGCTGGAAATTTAAGACTGGAACCCGTTACAGGACAAACCAAAACAGGTGTCAAAAAATAAGCCTTTTGCACAATACGTCCACAGATGATCTGCAAAGGCTGGATGAAATCTATAACAGCTTGAAGCAAGACCGGTTTATGGTGGCAGACTAGGGTCAATCCCGGTTAACAGATCGTCGCTAAAAACGGTATAGCAGGCACGACCTTTGTGTTTTGAAGCATATAGCGCAAGATCTGCGTCGCTTAGCATTTTATCCATATCGGGGATTTTGTAGTTTTCCGATATGGTTGTGCCAATACTTGCCGATATCCGGCAGGTCTGATCATTAAACGGGATCGGAACTTCCATGCGCTTAATAATTCGGGCGGCAATATCATTTAACTTGCCAATATCGGTAAGATTATGAAATATCAGCACAAATTCATCGCCCCCGACCCGTGCGACCAGATCTGAACTGCGGGTTTCCTCCAGCAATATTTTAGCAACCTCATGCAATACATGATCACCCGCCGCATGGCCCATGCTATCGTTAACGGCCTTGAAATAATCCAGATCAATCTGCATCAGGCCAAATTTTTCACCCGACTCGATAAAGCGCGACAGCACATGATCCATAGCGCGGCGGTTTTTCAAACCGGTTAATGTATCGGTATAGGCCTGCTCCTCGGCCGCGATTTTTGCCCCCTGCAAACGGGTGTTCAATTTGCGCGATTCGGTCATTGCAGCCGACTTTGCCTCGAGCAGATAAAGCATTTCTACCGCCAGATCCGTGGCCGCAAAATCGCTGATTGTCAGGTTGTATTGCCCAATGGCGTCAACAACAGAAATCCCAAATGACAGATTTAACAATATCGCGTCAGAGCCGGAAACCCCAACACCCACAGCCTTTAACCTGGTTTTTTGCTCTGTTTTCAGGCTCAGATGCAACTTGGTAACATTGCCTGACACTATATCGGTAACCGATGTAATACCTTGGGGTTGGCGCAATTTGAACAGATCAAAAAAACATTCCCCCTTGATTTCCCTATCAGAGAACAGTTTGGCCACCGTTGGCCCAAATTGCAGAATTTTCCCATCCGGTGCCAATAATAAATGCATCGGCATAAGACGGTCCAGCCCCGCGTGTGATACGCATATTTGATCTGTCATGCTGCCCCCTTTTTCGGGCTGGACAGACAAAAATCACGCCCATCAGCAAAGCTGGTCTCGACCACCTGAATATTAATTTCTCCGCTGCCATTTCCGTTATCCTGGCTATCCAGCAGCACCAACGCGCCGTAATCATCCGCCATTGTGCGCAAAAGCCCCATCAAAACATAACCAAACCCAACATAGCCGCCATTGCAAACCAGCTTGAAATCACCCGAATCCGATGGTCCCAACAGGTACAATCTAGGCAATTCCAGTTCAGGAACCGCCAGCTTGGCCCGCTCGTGCAGATCCTCTAGCGAATGCAGGAATTCGGTAAACGTAACACCGCCAAAACGCAGCAAACGGCGCAATGCCTCGACTTTGGGGTTGCTCACCAGATAAGTGCCCATGTCTTCCAACAGGGTTTCGCGCGGTCGTGCCAATTGCGCAGCGGCCGCATCCAGCACCGCATAAGTCAGCGCATCGTCATATTCCAGCATTGCCTCAAAGCTATCAAACTCCAGCGCGGCCGCCGTTACCACATCCTGCCAGATTTTATTGCCGTATGTGTCGCGCAAGAATCCCTCTAGCGACCGATTTATTAATCCATGCATCATCAACCCTCACATTATGCTGTAATGCTAAGGTTTCCACGTTAACAAAATACGAAGGCAGTTTCCTGAAAGTAGATAAAAATAGCGGCAATTCAAGGCGCTAACATTGATTTGCGGCGGATTTTCTCGCCCTGATTGAGGCGCATTACCGGCCAGACAACCAATAGGATAAATCCCCGACATCATCCAAAACCACATCGGCAAAGGGCGACAGTTGCGCGCGGCACGCCACCCCCGTTAACACCGCCACCGCAACCATCCCCGCGGCCCGCCCCGCCACCAGATCGTGTTCACTATCGCCGACCATGGCAATTTCACCGGCATCCAACCCGACGTGCTCGGCAAATGCCAGCTGCATACCGGGTGCGGGCTTGGCGCCAAAACCACTGTCGGAACCTGCAATAAAATCAAACATACCGGCAATCCCGACAGATTCCAGATGGGCGGTTGCCGGGGCATAGCCATCATTTGTAGCCACCCCCAGCCGCAGCCCCCGCGCCTGCAAATCCAGCAATAACGGAATCAAAGCCACCGCCTCGATTTGAGGAACTTTTGCCGCCGCTGCATTTAGATAATCCGTCAGGCTTGCAACTGTGTGCCCCGTAAAAAACGGCAACAAAGCGGTCGCAATATCAGCAGGCGTATCGAAAATAACCATTGAATCTGCGGCAAACTCACCCGTTTTCATATCATAACCAATCACGCGCCCCATCGCTGCGGCCCGCGCGGCATCACCCTGACTATTGTCGCGCAAAACCGTTTTTACCCACGCCCCCCATGTGGCATAAAAATCAAACAACGTGCCGTCTTTATCAAACAGCACGGCTTTAATCTGTGGCATAATTTCCCCTTAATTCACCCTCGGCACAAACCATCAGCTTTACGTCCAGCTAACATCGCCGCCACCGGGCAATGCCTGACGCGCGCGCATCGGGGTTTCATAAGCCAACCCGCCCCGATCACAATAAGCCATGACCCAGGCATCATCCAACATCAGAAAATCCAGAACCGAGCCTAAAAATTCAGGCTCACCCGCACGAATGCGCAAATCGGATTCGCTGGCGCCGGTTGCAGATAAAAACACCGGAAACAACTCTTCGTTGCCAACCAGCCACTCCAGCACGCCTAATGCGCGAAGTTCTGCCTGTTTTTGGTTCATTGCGGACCTCATCATTGATACTGGAAACTATTTCTTAACTAATCTAAACC
>CAYSBD010000015.1:0-27280 GCA_964429175.1 uncultured Marinosulfonomonas sp. | reverse complement strand
TTACACCATCAAAATCTGGGACTAAACACCTAGATTCCGACGACGTTTTGATTGATCTTTTGACCGATAGCGGCACCGGCGCGATGAGCGCGCAACAATGGGCCGCCATCATGCGCGGCGATGAAAGATATGCGGGTTCGCCATCGTTCATCCGCTTTCAGGATGCGGTGCGAAACCTGATGGATTTCAAGCACATCATCCCCACCCATCAGGGCCGCGCCGCCGAAGCGATTTTGTTTTCAATCCTTGGAGGTCCGGGCAAAAACATTCCCTCGAACACCCATTTTGACACCACGCGTGGCAATATCGAGGCCGGCGGTGCCGTGGCCGATGATCTGGTAATCGACGCAGGCAAAGACCCTGCCAACCTGCATCCGTTCAAGGGAAATATGGATCTGGATAAACTGGATGCCTACCTGACAAAACACGGCGACAGCGTGCCTTGCGTGATGCTGACCATCACCAATAATGCCGGCGGCGGTCAACCCGTCAGCCTTGAAAATATTCGCCAAACCGCGCGCATCGCCCATGCCCATGGTCGTTTGTTTATCATCGACGCCTGCCGGTTTGCCGAAAATGCCTGGTTCGTCAAACAGCGCGAGCCAGGCCAGCAAGATCGCACGATCACCGATATTGTGCGCGACTGTTTTGCCGATGCCGATGCCATGACCATGAGCGCCAAAAAGGATGCGTTTGCCAATATCGGCGGCTGGTTGGCCTTGAATGATCCCGATCTGGCCGAACAGGCCCGCACGCGGCTGATCCAGACCGAAGGTTTTCCAACTTACGGTGGGCTGGCGGGGCGTGATCTGGATGCGATTGCCCAAGGCTTGTCTGAAATTATCGACGAGGATTATCTGCGCTACCGGATCCGCACCAATGAATATATCATCGAGCAGCTTGATGCGCTGGGAATCCCCGTGGTCAAACCGGCCGGTGGGCACGCGGTGTTTATTGATGCGCGCAGCTGGTTGGCGCATATTCCGCCGCTGCAATACCCCGGCCATGCGGCTGCCGTGGCGCTTTACGAGGTTGGCGGTGTACGGTCTTGTGAAATTGGCACCGTGATGTTTGGCCGCCAACCCGATGGGAGCGAGCGGCCCGCGATGATGGATCTGGTGCGTCTGGCGATCCCGCGGCGCACCTATACCCAATCGCATGCCGATTATATTATTGAATGTTTTGAGGAACTTGCGGCCGTTAAAGACAGTTTGAAAGGTTACCGGATTATCAAAGAGCCAAAGCTGATGCGCCATTTCAGCAGTGAATTTTTACCATTGTGAAACCTGTCCCTTAACCTGCTCCCACGCCCCCGCAACCAATGCATGGCCCAAAATCCGGTCCGGATTGGTGGGCGGGGGCATTTGCACGGCCTTTAGCACGCAAAACCCAAAGCGCGCGTAATATGGCGCATCCCCGATCAACAGCACCCGCTGCCATCCGGCCTGTTTGGCCAAGGCCAGCGTTTCGCGGATCAGATAGCGGCCCAGCCCCTCGCCCTGATGGGTTGGATGCACCGCCACCGGCCCCAAAAGCAACGATTTCGCCCCGCCAACCCGCACCGGCCAATAACGGATCGCGCCGACCACCCCCCCGCCGTCACGCGCCACAAGCGATAATTCTGCCACCGGATCAACCCCGTCGCGCAGCCGGTAAGATGACAACGCCCCACGCCCGGGCGCAAAGCACAAATCATAAAGCGCCTCGACCTCCCAAATATCGTCAGCCGTTTCTTGCAAAAGCCGGATCACGTTGCTAAATCCCTTTTTCTCTGGCCTTGGCCCTAACATGGCGCTAAGGCCTGATCAAACACTAGAAGGTTAAGCGCGCAATGTTTTATCAGCCAAAAGACGGTCATCCGTTAAAATACAACCCGTTCTCGGCCATCATTACGCCGCGCCCGATTGGCTGGATTTCAAGCCGTGGCGCGGATGGGCGCGATAATCTGGCCCCGTATTCGTATTTCAATGCCGTGGCCAATGACCCGCCTCAGGTGATGTTTGGCTCGAGCACGTTAAAAAACGGGCGCCATTTGGGTAAGGACAGCGTGGCCAATATTGACGAAACCCGCGTGTTTTGCATTAACATCGTCGAATACGCCATGCGCGATGCGATGAACGCGACCTCGCTGCCCGACCCTGCTGGCGATGATGAATTTAGCCATGCGGGTATTGCGCGCCAAGAATGTCGCGCCATCGCCTGTTCACGGGTTGCAAATGCGCCCGCCGCACTGGAATGCAAGCTGCGCCAGATTGTGAAACTGGAGGGCGATGATAACCTGATGGTGATTGGCGAAGTTATCGGCGTTCATTTGCGCGATGATTGCGTTAAGGATGGTATTTTCGATGTGACCAGATTTCAGCCGCTGGCGCGCCTTGGCTATCAGGATTATGCGCGGGTGACGGATTTGTTCGGCTTAAAACCGGCGAAATAATTTGACATCAACAGGCGATTATTTCATGCTGTCGCCAACATGCTGTCGCCAAGACGTATTAAATGGAATTTATTGTGAAATACCTTGCACTGCTATCCGTTTTTGCCCTTTTGAGCGCTTGCGCCACCCCGCAAGAACAATGCATCAACACGGCGTCAAACACCGTGCAGCGGCTGCAATCGGACATTGCCAGAACCAACGGAAATATCGCGCGCGGCTTTGCGATACACAGACAGCAGCAATCTTACGAGGTCGCAAACATCTGTTATGACAAGGATAAAAAACCCTATACTTGCACGCAAACAGAATTTCGCACGCTCCAAACGCCCGTCGCGATCAATGTAGCCGACGAGCGCCTTAAACTGGCCGAAATGAAGCGCCGCCTGCCCGGGGCCAAACGCGCAATGCTAAAAGCTATCGAAAGCTGCAAGCGCCATTATCCGCAATAGCGCACTCTAGCGCAGCACATGCACCGAACATTGCGAATAACGCACAACACGCGCCGCGGTTGAGCCAAGGAAGAAATCCTGCAAGCCCGGTTTATGCGAAGTGATCACAATTAAATCCGCGCTGACTTCTTTGGCGTAATCAACAATCGAGCTGCCCGGATGACCCGTAATAACGGCGATTTCAATGGTTTCGTCATCACCGCGGGCGGTCCTCAGCTCAGCCTTGGTTTCTTGGCGATTTTTCTCCATTTGCCCCTTTGGCATATAACTTGCCACATAGCCCGCAATCGGCTCGACCACCGTTAGCAACGTGATTTTACCGCCCTCGGCCAGCAGGTTTTTCGCAATCGAAACAGCCAATGATGGCTCGTGCTCATGGTCCAGAGCAACAGGGATTACAATATTTGTATACATTTCTCAGCGCCTCCTTTTGGTTTCGAGAGCAGCGTACAACCGCGCCCTTTTTAGCACAATGACCCATATCAAACCATTAAAAACAAATGGGTATCAGTCAAATTAACCTTCTGTTTACCATTTTCCGATCAGTGTCTTTTCAGCAAACGAGGGCATTTTGATGCTGCGCATAATCGTGTTGGTCTTTTTGATATTATCGCCGGGCACAGCGGCGGCGGGTGCGTGGCCGCGTGAAAAGGGCAGCTTGTTTTTAGCCTTTTCCAACACCGTCTCAACCAATGCCGAAACCCGCTATGAAATGGGCAGCTCGCTTTATCTGGAATATGGCCTGACACCGCGCATGACCGTTGGTCTTGACGGGTTTTTGGGGCCAAAGGGCAAAGCATCCGAGGCTTATATGTTTTTGCGTTTTCCGGTTGGAAACCTTGAGCGCAGTAACAGATTTGCCCTGACTTTTGCGCTGGGTGTAAAGCGAATTCCCAATCCGTGGGGGGCAACGATTGAACAGCCGCAGGCGAAAATCGGAGCTTCTTGGGGACGCGGCTTAAAGCGTGGCTGGCTGGCTGCCGATGCCTATGTGATTGTGCCGCTCAATACAAAAGTGCCGGTTTTAGCTACCGGATTTGTCGGCCATCACAACACCCATTTCAGTGCCGATTTCACTTGGGGTTATAAACATTCCGATCGGCTGATGATCATCGGGCAGCTACAAACCGGCAGGCCCGCAAATGCCGATAGCTATGCGCGATTTGCCCCCTCGGTGGTTTGGACGGCGGGCAAAAACGCCAAAACCCAGCTTGAAATCGGGCTGGTGAAAGGGCTGGCAGGCGATGACAGCCAAAGTGTCAAAATCGGGTTCTGGAGAAGTTTTTGAGCCGTTTAAATCAGCCGCCTTTTGGCACAATCACGGTTAAACCCAGCATCCGCCAAACCTGCATTCCGCCGCGATAATAATGTATCTTTTCAGCCGGAAACCCCGCCTTGATCATCGCCCGAATTGCCGTTGGCGATTGCCCGCACCACGGCCCGTTACAAAACAGCGCCACGGTTTTGGCCTCGTCACATAGCCAGCCGTCAAAATCAGGCTCGCAGCCCAATTCACCCAAACGATCCGCAGTTTCGGTGTAAGGAATGTGCTGCGCGCCGGGGATGGTGCCATCATAAAACCATTTGGCAACGCGGCTATCAATCACCACCGCATCCTGATCTTGCAAAATCTCAAGCATCTCAAGCTCGCCGATTGTGTGCACGTCTTGGGCGGGGGTCATCGGCTGGATGCAGAAATTGGGGCACGGGCGCGATGTGCGGGCCCATTCGCCGCTAATCTGGTTGGCATTATCCTGCACCCGGCTGATTGTGATAATATCATCATCCGAAGCAATCATAACCTCCAACATACCGGGGCTGATATTTACCGGCTTGTTCTCGGCACTCAGGCTGGCGGGGGCAACGACTGTTAATAAAAACGCAATAAATTTAAGCATCTGCATGTCATTCTCCTGTGCTTGCTACAGGATCAGGCTGCGTTGCGAACAGAAAAAGGTCAAGCATCAACACATGCTAATATGATGCTATTTGTCCAAAACCAAACCGCGCGATACAATTCAAGCCCAAACCTCTATGGTTCGTTTGCCAAAAACAGTATATTGGTAGCATGAATAAACGAGCGACTTGAACTTTACCCCAACGCACAAGGCAATTGAAATGAATTCTACAAACTCTGAAAATGTTACAAAAGACGAACTGGTCACCATTTTAAAAGCTTCAATTGGTGGCAAATCTGTCGTAATCGCTTATCTT
The DNA here is from genome assembly GCA_964429175.1 of uncultured Marinosulfonomonas sp. Taxonomy (GTDB): domain Bacteria; phylum Pseudomonadota; class Alphaproteobacteria; order Rhodobacterales; family Rhodobacteraceae; genus Profundibacter. The sequence continues at coordinate 22,183 of CAYSBD010000015.1, read as the reverse complement.
TTATGGTTTTTCTTTGGGAAAGATTCCGAGCGGAATTCTAATGCTTGCACTTTTGGTGCTTGGTAGCCTGACCACGATGATAGGCATAGGTTTTGTGCTTTTGGCTGCCCTTGGAATCTGGTGGTTAATCGACGCCGTATGGATATTTTTAGCAGCCCGAAAAGAAAACGACAAGATCCGCAAAGCAATCGACAATATTTAAGCCGCCTTTATATCGACCAACCTGCCGTGCAAATATTACTGGCCCTGCACATTTGCCGTAAATTTTAGCGAAACCCCGTTCAGGCAATGGCGTTTTCCGGTTGGTGCTGGCCCGTCATTGAAAATATGGCCCAAATGGCTACCGCAACGGCGGCAATGCACTTCGGTGCGGCGGCTAAACAGGGTGTTATCGGCTTTGGTCGCCACCGCATTCGGTAATGATTGCCAAAAACTGGGCCAGCCCGTGCCGCTGTCAAATTTGGTTTCGGATGAATAAATCGCCAAATCACAGCCCCGGCAATGATAGGTTCCGGCCGCATAATTTTTATCCAGCGCCGATGAATGCGCGCGCTCTGTGCCCTCGCGGCGCATCACTTTATACTGCTTTGGCGTCAACATGGCGCGCCACTGGGCATCGGTTCGGTTGATTTCGAAATCGCCGCCTTGGGCCTTAATCCGCTGCCCTGAAACCCCGAACACCCCAGCCGCAAAGCCGCAAATTAATATTTGGCGACGTTTCATCACAATCTCCTTTATGTCTTAGGCCAACATATCACCACACGGCCCCGCCAAGGCAAGTCACTTGAATTCACGCTTTGGTGTCCCCCGCCCGAATTTTCCAAAGCGGTTATGCCAAAAGCGGCCAGCCTTACCCTTGCACAAGGGCTGGAATTGTTGCACTTATTAGCAAATTCAACCGGCATTATTTTAATATCAAGACATGAAGCGGACAGAAAAAATGAGCACCACAATGAGCACCACTGACAAACCCACAGAAGATATCGACGTTCGCGGCATATTTGGCGTTGATACGGATATGCCGGTCAAGGGTTTTGCCGAGCGCTGTGACCGGGTGCCGGAAATTGATTCGACCTATAAGTTCGATCCCGACACCACCTTGGCAATTCTGGCCGGTTTTGCGCATAATCGGCGCGTGATCATTCAGGGCTATCACGGCACGGGAAAATCCACCCATATTGAGCAGGTGGCCGCGCGGCTGAACTGGCCTTGCGTGCGGGTGAATTTGGACAGCCACATCAGCCGCATTGATCTGATTGGCAAGGATGCGATCAAGCTGCGCGACGGCATGCAGGTGACCGAATTTCAAGAAGGCATCCTGCCCGCCGCCCTGCGATCGGGCACCGCAATTGTGTTCGACGAATATGACGCCGGGCGCGCCGATGTGATGTTTGTGATCCAGCGGGTGCTTGAACATGACGGCAAGCTGACGCTGATGGACCAAAACGAAGTCATCACGCCGCACCCGTCTTTCCGGCTGTTTGCCACATCAAACACCGTTGGTTTGGGCGACACCACCGGCCTTTATCACGGCACCCAGCAAATAAATCAGGCCCAGATGGACCGCTGGTCGCTGGTTTCAACCTTGAATTACCTCAGCCATGATGCCGAAAGCGCGATCGTTTTGTCGAAAAACCCGATTTACAATACCGAAGATGGGCGCAAGATCATCGGCCAAATGGTCACCGTTGCCGACCTGACGCGCACCGCTTTTATGAACGGTGATCTGTCGACGGTGATGAGCCCGCGAACCGTGATCAACTGGGCACAAAATGCCACGATTTTTCGCAATGTCGGCTTTGCTTTCCGACTGTCATTCCTGAACAAATGTGACGAGCTAGAGCGCAAAATGGTGGCCGAGCTTTATCAAAAATGCTTTGATGAAGAACTGTCCGAAAGCGCTGCCCGCATGAGTTTGGGATGATTGGGTCGCCAAAACAAAAACGCCACCGGTTTGGCCAGGCCATTTTGGTTTTTGCCCTGCTTGGCGCCTGTCAGCCCGGCGATGATCCGCCTAGCGTAAGCGACGGGTTTGCCCAATCCGGCTGCACGATTGACCGGGTTATCGATGGCGACAGCGTGCATGTCAGCTGCACAAATGGCGCCAGCGGAAATCTGCGTCTGATGGGGTTTGACACACCCGAAACCTTTCGATCGGGTTGCAGCGCCGAACTTGCGCTTGGCACCCAGGCCAAAAACCGGCTGCAAGCCGAGATTGCCAATGCCCAGTCACTCCACACCGAAACCCACGGCCCCGATAGATATGGCCGTCTGCTGACGCAGCTTTATCTGGACGGGCGCAATGTGGCCGATATCATGGTTTCTGCGGGTCTGGCGGTGCGTTATTCTGGTAAAAAACGCATAAACTGGTGCAAAAAACTAGAGGCCCGGCAATGAACAAGCCCACAGAAAACCCGGTTGACCCCTTTAAAAAAGCGCTGGCTGAAGCGACCAAAGTAATGGCGGATGATCCCGAATTATCCGTCCAGTTTACGGTTGATACGCCCGGTGCCAGCAGCGATGTTCTGCGCCTGCCCCAGATCAGCCGCAGGATGAACCGCAACGAAATTCTACTGGCGCGCGGCACGGCCGATGCGCTGGCGCTGCGTCACAAACACCACGATCATGCCATTTTTACGCGCTACACCCCCCAAGGCGATCTGGCCCGCGGCATTTACGAGGCCATGGAAAATGCCCGTTGCGAAGCGCATGGCGCACGTTTCATGCCCGGCACCTTAAGCAATATTGACGCCAAAATCGCCGCCGAATCCCAAGCCCGCGGCTATGGCCAGATCACCAATAAAAACGAAGCACCATTGGCCGATGCCGCCGGATATTTGGTCCGGAATTTGGCGACGGGTCGCGATTTACCCGCCTCTGCGCAGAATTTGCTGGATTTGTGGAAAGATTCCATTCTGGGAAAATCCGGCAGCACCTTGGAGCAATTGCAGGATAATTTGGCCGATCAGGCCGCCTTTGCCAGATTTTCGCGCCAAATAATTGCCGATCTGGGTTATGGCGATCAGCTGGGCGACGATCCCGACGGCGCGGATGATAACGCCGAGGATGAGGCCGAGGAAAACCAGGACGATCAGGACGATCAGGACGATTCCGAGAGCGAAGGCGGCGAGGACGAGCAGGAAGACGAGGCCAGCCCCGAGCGCGCGCAGGACGAGCAACAGGATGCCTCCCAAGCGCAAGTCAGCACCGACGAGATGGGTGATATGGAGCAAGGCGACGAGGCCGAATTGCCCGAGGGTGATGCCCCGAATGATCCGCCAGCGCCTGCGCCGATTTCGGATGCAGACCCCGATTATCAGGTTTTCAGCACCGAATTTGACGAGGAAATCAGGGCCGAGGATCTGGCCGAGCCTGCCGAGCTGGAGCGGCTGCACAGCTATCTGGATCAGCAGTTGGAGCCATTAAAGGGTGCGGTTTCGCGGCTGGCCAATAAATTGATGCGCCGCCTTCAAGCCCAGCAAAACCGGTCTTGGGAATTTGATCTTGAGGAAGGAATTCTGGATGCTGGGCGCTTGGCGCGGGTGGTGGCCAACCCGACGACTCCGTTGTCGTTCAAGTGTGAAAAAGATACCGAATTTCGCGATACTGTGGTGACTTTGTTGATTGATAATTCGGGATCAATGCGGGGCCGGCCAATTTCAATCGCGGCAATTTGTGCCGATGTTTTGGCCCGCACGCTGGAGCGCTGTCAGGTCAAGGTTGAAATTCTGGGTTTCACCACACGGGCCTGGAAAGGCGGGCAAAGCCGTGAAAGATGGCTGGCATCGGGGCGCGGGCAAATTCCGGGGCGGCTGAACGATTTGCGCCACATTATTTACAAATCCGCCGATGCCCCGTGGCGTCGGGTGCGGCCCAATCTGGGTTTGATGATGAAAGAGGGTTTGCTAAAAGAGAACATCGACGGCGAGGCCCTGGAATGGGCGCATCGGCGCATGAGCGCGCGGCCCGAAGCGCGTAAGATTCTGATGGTGATTTCGGATGGCGCGCCGGTGGATGATTCAACCCTGTCGGTAAATCCGGCGAATTATCTGGAAAAACATCTGCGCGATGTGATCGAAATGGTTGAAAAGCGACGTGTGGTTGAATTGCTGGCCATCGGTATTGGCCATGATGTGACGCGGTATTACGATCGGGCTGTGACTATTACGGATGTCGAGCAATTGGCCGGTGCAATGACCGAGCAACTGGCGGGTTTGTTTGATAATGATCCCAGAGCGCGGGCCAGATTGATCGGGATAAAGCGGGCCAGTTAAGGCTGTCGGCCTGTGGCGCAAGCATTTAAGAAAAGAAGAAAGGGCGCGGATTGTTTCAAAATTTTGAGGTGATTTCATCGCCGGAAAATGGCCCAAAACGTTTAAAGCTGTTGCGCCGCCAAATGCAGGCCGAAGAGCTGGATGGTTTTCTGGTGCCGCGTGCCGATGCGCATCAGGGCGAATATGTTGCCGATTGTGATGCGCGGCTGGCGTGGTTGACCGGATTTTCGGGATCGGCCGGATTTGCGGCTATTTTGGCTGATAAAGCCGGTGTGTTTGTTGATGGGCGCTATCGCAGTCAAGTTAAGGATCAGGTGGATCTGGCCCATTTTACACCGGTTGACTGGCCTGAAATTACGCTGGCGGATTGGTTGATCGAGGCGCTGCCCCGTGGCGGGAAAATCGGTTATGACCGCTGGCTGCATACGCATGGCCAGATTGAAAAACTGAAAGCTTTGCTGGACGGTAGCGGCTTGGAATTGCAGCCGAGTGATAATTTGGTGGATCGTATTTGGCCGGATCGCCCCGCCCCCCCGAACGGTAAGATCAGTGCGCATCATGTTGAATTTTCTGGTGAAATACATGGCGATAAACGCACGCGCCTTGCGGATCATTTGAGGGAAAATGGCGATAATGTTGCTATTTTAACCCTGCCTGACAGTATTTGCTGGCTGCTGAATATTCGCGGCAATGATGTGGCGCATAATCCGATCGTGCAGGGTTTTGCCATTTTGCATCAGGATTCCCATTGCGATTTATTTGTTACCAAAGGCAAGGCCGATCCTGTGTTGGCACATTTGGGCGATCAGGTTCGCGTGCATCCGATTGGCGATTTTGAAGCTGAATTGCAAAAGCTGAAAGGTCAGGTTCGGGTGGATGCGGACACCGTGCCAGATATAGTTGTGGCGATTTTAGAGCGCTGCAATGTCGCGCTGAATTTCGCGCCCGACCCCTGTATTTTGCCCAAAGCACGCAAGAACAAGGTTGAAATTTCCGGTGCGCGCGCCGCCCATTTGCGTGACGGCGTGGCCATGGTCCAGATGCTGTGCTGGCTGGATCAAGAGGCCCCGTCCGAAACATTAACCGAGATTGACGTGGTCCGGAAACTGGAAGGGCTGCGCCGCAAAACAGGGGCCTTGCGCGACATCAGTTTCGAGACCATCAGCGGCAGCGGCCCAAACGGCGCGATCATCCATTACCGCGTTAACAATGACAGCAATCGGCGGATTTGCGCGGGCGAAATGTTGCTAATCGACAGCGGTGGCCAATACCGTGACGGCACCACCGACATCACCCGGACCATTGCGATTGGTCAGGTCGGAATTGAGGAAAAAACCTGCTTTACCCGTGTGTTACAAGGCATGATCGCCATCTCAAGGGCGCGCTTTCCGATTGGTTTGACGGGCCGTGATCTGGACCCTTTGGCGCGTTATCCGCTGTGGCTGGCCGGTCAGGATTTCAACCATGGAACCGGCCACGGTGTTGGCTCGTATTTGTCGGTGCACGAAGGGCCGCAACGGATTTCGCGGGCCTCGGATGTGGCATTGCAAACCGGCATGATCCTGTCAAACGAGCCGGGATATTACCGCGATGGCGCCTTTGGTATTCGGATTGAAAACCTGATTGTGGTGCAAGACGCCCCTGCCCTGAAAGACGCGGATGCGCGCAAAATGCTTGGCTTTGAAACCCTGACTTATGTGCCGATTGACCGGCGCCTGATTGTGAGCGAAATGCTAAGCAAAGACGAGCGCGACTGGATAAATGCCTATCACGCCAAAACCCTGAAAATGCTTGCGGCCCATCTGGATGATGAAACCCGAAACTGGCTAATTTGCGCCTGTGCTACTTTGTAGCGTGCAATTTCTGCGTCCGGTGTGCTATGGTCTACTTTCCTAAAAATACAACAATAAAATGCCACAACCATAACGTGAGGGGATGCACAAATGTCGGAGCATATCAAAATACACAAAGCCATCGGAAAGTGGGTTGTGCGCACCCCTGGCGCCGTGATTGCTGAAACCTGCAATGCGCTGGAGCTATCGGAGAGCGGCCACAAACCAGTCATATATTTCCCCCGTGGCGATATTGCGATGGCGTTTTTAGACCAAAGCGCGCAATCAAGCCATTGCCCCCATAAAGGTGATGCCGGATATTTTTCAATCCACACCAAAAGCACGGTTCTGGAAAATTCGGCCTGGTCTTATGAAGACCCGAGTGATGCCGTTGCGCAGATCAAATCATATCTGGCGTTTGATAAGGCCCAAGTGACGGTTGAAGAATTGTAGCGCGCATATTGCTTTAGCGGAATCGTAAGTTTTCACGGCTAAGCTGATCAACCGAGGTGCAGCCCATAAGCTTCATGTCCCGTTCCAGCTCTGTGCGGTATTGCCCCAAGGCGCGCTCGACCCCGGCTTGGCCCGCAGCCGCCAGCGCATAAAGATATAAACGCCCGCCCGAACAGGCTTTGGCACCAACCGAAAGCGCTTTTAGAACATGTGTGCCGCGCTGGATTCCGCCCTCGCAAATCACATCAATCTTATCGCCAACCGCATCAACAATTTCCGCCAACTGATCAAATGGCGCGCGCGCACCGTCAAGCTGTCGACCTCCGTGATTTGACACCATAATTCCGGTGCAACCAATATCCACCGCCCGCTTGGCATCTTCAACGCTCATGATCCCTTTCAAGGCGAAATGGCCACCCCATTTGGCGCAAAGATCCTCGGCGTCTTTCCAGTTCATCGACTGATCCAGCATCGTTGAAAAATATTCGCCAATAGAGGTATTGGTGTTGGTGCCCTCGGTGACATAATCTTGCAACATCGGCAGCTCCATGCTTTCGCGCGCCAGATAATTAAGGCCCCACATCGGTTTGGCAGCAAAACTAAACAGGCTGGAAGGCGTCAATCTGGGCGGCGAAGTGAAGCCGGTGCGCAAATCACGCTCGCGGTTTCCGCCGGTAATTGTATCCACGGTCAAGGCCATTACATCAAATTTGGCCGCCTTGGCCCGCTGCATCATATTATCGTTCAAGCCACGGTCTTTGTGGAAATAAAACTGGAACATTTTCGGCGCTTGCGTAATGGCGCTGATTTCCTCAAGGCTAACGGTGCCCAGCGACGAAACGCCGAACATGGTGCCGTATTTATCCGCCGCCCGGGCCACGCCGCGCTCGCCGTGGTGGTGAAACAGCCGCTGCAAAGCCGTCGGAGCGCAGTAAAGCGGCATGTCAATTTTTTTGCCAAAAATCGTGGTGGATAGATCAACATTTTCGACACCCGCCAGCACGTTGGGCACCAGATCAACATCATCATAGGCCGCCGTGTTGCGCCGATAAGTGACCTCGTCATCAGCCGCCCCGTCGATGTAATGAAAAATCGGCGCCGGCAGGCGTTTTTTAGCCAGCTTTCTAAAATCCTGAAAATTATGGCAATCTTTCAAACGCATGGGGCTAATCCTTGAATTAATCTGCAAACTGGTAATTTATTTATACCGATTTTCAACATCTGCAAGATATAATTTTGCCGCCTCAAGAATGCTCCTCGGCAGCCGTTGCGGCCAGCGCAAGATTATAGGCCCGCAAAGCATCTATCTGAAACAACGCCCCGCATAATTGTGGCGCATCGCCCTCGCCGCCCAGCGTGACCACCGGAATAAACACCGTTTGATCGTTCTCGAATAATGGCATGGCCTGCTCTAAAGTGGCATTTAAATCAATATAAACACCATCGCCAATCAGATCCCAACACGCCTGCTCGCCTGCGCATCCATCCTTGTCTTTGGGGCGCATTGTGCTGGCAACCCGACACATCGATAACAAATAATCCTGCGGCCCGCCCGCCAAATGCACACCTTTTCGGTGCAACGAACTCAGAAAAAACGAGCGCTTCACAAGACGTCCAGCAACCGAAGTAGACATCGAAACCGCCACCATCACCGCAAGGCCGGTTTGCCAATCTCCGGTTAATTCGAACACAATCAGCGTGGTCGAAATTGGCGCGCCCAAAACGGCCGCCGCCACCGCCCCCATTCCGGCCAAGGCATAGATGGTTTCAGAGCCGGAAACCTCGGGAAAAACCGAAGTTGCCACCAGACCAAACGCCAATCCGGTCAACGCCCCCAGCATCAGGGACGGTGAAAAAATCCCGCCCCCCATGCGCCCGGCCATGGTTATTGCCACCGCCACCACCTTGATCACCGCAAATAATGCCGCCGAATAAAGCACCAGATCACCGGTTAGCGCCCGCGATGTGGTTTCGTAACCGACCCCGATAATATGCGGAAACCAAACGGCCAACACCCCCAACATCGCGCCCGAAATCGCGGGGCGAAGCCAGCGGGGAATGGCGGTTTTCTTTTGCAATAAATCTCCCATATCCTCGGCCCAGAACACCGACTTCATCATCGCAACCGCGACCAGACCGCAGATAATTCCCAACAACAAAAAGGCCGGTAATTCCGCATAAAACGCCAATCCGCCGGCCACGGGCAAGCTGAATTCGGTCACATCGCCCAGATGAATCCGGCTGATCACGGTGCCCGAAACCGACGCAATCACAATCGGCGCAAAAGCATGCACGGCGAAATGGCGCAACACCACCTCGAGCGCAAATAATGCCCCCGCGATCGGCGCGTTAAACGATGCCGAAACCGCCGCCGCCACCGCACAGCCCAACAAATCACGCCCCGTTATGCCGCTTGCGTTGATGCGGTTTGACACCCAGCTGGAGATCACTCCGGCCAAATGCACCACCGGTCCCTCGCGCCCCGTAGACCCACCCGAGGCCAGCGTGATCATCGAGGCAAACGCCGAAGCCACGCCCTCTTTTTGCTCGACCCGCCCCTGATTTAGCGCCGCTCCCTCGATCACATCGGCCACAGAGCGCACCTTGCCGTCATCGGTAAAGCGGTGCAAAATCAGCCCCACAGCCAACCCGCCCGCAATCGGAATCGCCACAATCCAGTACCATGGCAGCGTTTGGGCAAATGTGTGCAGCATGTGCAAATCATCGGCCCCGTAAAGCCAGCCCTGCAACGCCGAAATCCCTTTGCGAAACGCCAGCGCCGCATAACCCGAGGCAATGCCGATCACCAGCGCAATAAACCAGAATTGCACCTGCCCGGGGCCGTGGCGTCGCATGGTGCGCCAAACATTAAGCAGGTTTTCACGCCCATTATCCAGCACATTGGAAATCACGGTTATCACTATTTTTCGCCTTTCACCTACCCGTAAATGCGGGCTACCCTACGGCATGATTTTAATTTAACTTGCCGACAAACTGATCAGAAAAGGCCAGAAAATGAGCATCGCAACCGCAATCACCGCCTTGTCATCAACCCTAGGCGATCAGCTTAGCCTATCCAAGCCCGATCTTGCGGCCCATGGTGAAAGCGAAAGCCATTTTGCCCCCGCCCCGCCCGATGCGGTGGCCTATCCCAAAACCAGCGCCCAAGTCGCGCAAATCGTTAAAATCTGCAATGACCACGATTGCCCCGTCATCGCTTACGGGGCCGGAACTTCGCTGGAAGGCCACACTTTGGCCCCGCGCGGCGGCGTCACAATTGATCTGGGAAAAATGAACAAACTGCTGGCCATTAACGCCGATGACATGGATGTGGTGCTGCAACCGGGCCTGACCCGCGAAGAACTGAACACAGAATTGCGCGCAACGGGGCTGTTTTTTCCGGTGGATCCGGGTGCGAACGCAACGCTTGGCGGCATGGCCAGCACGCGCGCCAGCGGCACAACGGCGGTGCGTTACGGCACGATGCGCGACAATGTTGTGGCGCTCGAAGTGGTGCTGGCCGACGGGCGCATTATCCGCACCGGCTCACGCGCGCGCAAATCGTCCTCGGGCTATGATTTGACCGCGCTGTTTGTTGGCGCCGAAGGCACGCTTGGCATTATCACCGAATTAACCTTGCGCCTTCAGGGGCAACCCGAGGCCGTATCATCCGCCGTTTGCGCCTTTGAAACCATCGGCGGTGCGGTGAATGCGGTGATCGCCACGATCCAGATGGGCATTCCGATGGCGCGGATCGAATTTATCGACGAAAATAGCGTGCGGGCCTGCAACGCATTTTCAGGCACCGATCTGCCCCAAACCCCCCATTTGATGGTTGAATTTCACGGTTCCGATACCGGCGTGGCCGAGCAGGCCGAGGTTTTTGGCGAAATCGTTCATGATATGGGGGGCAGCGATTTTAAATGGTCCTCGAAACCCGAAGAACGCAAAGCGCTTTGGCAAATGCGCCACAATGCCTATTACGCCTGTTTGGCGCTTCGCAAAGGGGCCACCGCGCTGATCACGGATGTTTGCGTGCCAATTTCACGCCTCGCCGAAGCGGTCGAGGCGGCGCGCAAAGACATTGACGCCAGCCCGTTACCGGGACCGATTGTGGGGCATGTGGGGGATGGGAATTTTCACGCAATGTTGTTGGTCGAACCGGGAAATGCGCAGGAAATGGAGCTGGCCAAAGCCCTGTCCAACCGCATGGTCGAGCGCGCCTTGGAAATGGGCGGAACGGCCACGGGCGAGCATGGCGTTGGCATGGGAAAACTGGGATACATGCAATCCGAGCACGGCGATGCTTGGGCTTTGATGGGGGAAATCAAGCGCGCGCTGGATCCGAAAAATGTTTTAAATCCGGCAAAACTTGTGGATACTGAATGAAACGGCAAGCACAGAAAACCCAATCCAATGCTTGATTTAATCGTTACTTAACAACGATTTAGCTGCGTCCTTGGCCGCATCTGTTACGGTATCACCCGATAGCATCCGCGCGATTTCATCGACCCGCTGGCCTGCATCCAATGTTGCAACAGCGGTGCGCGTTTGCCCGTTTTTCACCGTTTTTTCAACCCGGAAATGATGCCCGCCTTTGGCCGCGACCTGCGGCGAATGCGTCACCACCAACACTTGCGATCCATCGGCAAGTGCGGCCAGCCTGCTGCCCACAGCCGCCGCCGTTGCGCCGCCAACGCCGCGATCAATTTCGTCAAAAATCATGGTGATGCCGCTGGTGTGGGCGGTCAGGCAAACCTTTAACGCCAGCAAAAACCGCGACAGCTCGCCGCCCGAAGCGATTTTATTCAACGCACCAGGCGGCGCGCCGGGGTTGGTCGCAACGCTGAAAACCACATGATCACAGCCGTCAGGGCCTGAATTTGTCGGGCTGATTTCGGTCAAAAATACCGCCCGCTCCATCTTTAACGGGGCCAATTCAAGCGCCATTGCCTTGTCCAATGCGCGCGCCGATTTTTGACGTTTGGCGGTTAGTTTGGCCGCCTTACCCTGATAAATGGCCCGCTGTTTTTCCAGCTGCGCTTGAAGATCGGCAATATTTCCTGCCCCCTGATCAAGTGCGGCAAGTTTTTGGCGCAAACCATCGGCAAATGCGGCCAGATCATCGGCCGGAACCGCGTGTTTTCGCGCCAAACCACGGATTGCAAACAAGCGCTCCTCAACCAGTTCCAAATCATTCGAGTTAAACGAAAGCGCCGCAAGCGCCCCCTCGACCCCTTGTTGGGCTTGCGCCAAAGAATCCTGCGCGATATTCAGCGCTGCCAGCGGAGCCGCAAGCCGCCCGTCGGCCGCATCGGCAACCCCGTCCAACCAACGGCTGGCGTCATTTATTTTACCCTCGGCACCCTCGAAACCAAGCGCATTTGCCGCCTTTTCAATGTCCTTGCGAATACGCTGCGCGCCCTGCATTAAACGGCGCTTTGCGTCCAGATCAGCCTCCTCGCCGGCTTGGGGGGCAAGGCTGTCAAGTTCTTCGGTTGCGTGGCGCAGAAAATCTTCTTCGGCCTGAACCGCCGCCAGATCGGCCTGCGCCCGGGACAGGTTTTTTTGACTTTGGAACATATCGCGCCAAAGGCCGCGCAAATCCGATAATATATTGGAATGATTGGCATAATCATCGAGCAACGCCATGTGCCCGCGCGGATTTAGCAAGCCGCGATCATCAAACTGGCCATGCAATTCAATCAATGTTTCCGACAAGGATCGCAGCAGATCACCCGAAACCTTACGCTCGTTAACCCACGCGGTTTTGCGCCCTTGAGTGGTGTTTATGCGCCGTAAAATCAGCTCATCCTCGCAAGGAATTCCAGCACCCGCCAAAACACCCCGCGCCTTGTGATCGGCGGGTAAATCAAACACCACCGTCACCTCGCCCTGATCAGCCCCGCTGCGCACCAATTCGGCCCGCCCCCGCCAGCCCAGCGCAAAACCAAGCGCATCCAGTAAAATGGATTTTCCGGCACCGGTTTCGCCCGTCAACACATTCAGGCCGGGCTGAAATGACAATTCCAGCCGCTCGATGATTAAAATATCGCGGATATCAAGGCTTTTAAGCATACGTCCCCCTAAAGCTGACAGACGCCGGTCAGAGCCACTTGCCTTGGATCATTTGACGATAAACTTTGGCCAACCAGTTATTGCCGCCAGCTTTTGGCACCAAACCACGCCCCGTCAACAATTTATAGCTGTCCTCATACCACTCGGTTGCTTTGAAATTATGGCCAAGAATAGCGCCTGCTGTCTGGGCCTCGTGATTTAGACCCAGCGAAAGATAGGCCTCGACCAGACGGTGCAGCGCTTCGGCCGTGTGGGTTGTGGTCTGGAACTGTTCAACCACCACACGAAACCGGTTTACCGAGGCCGTAAAATGACCGCGTTTCAGGTAAAACCGGCCGATTTCCATTTCCTTGGCGGCAAGATGATCAAAAGCCAGATCAAATTTTAAAATAGCCGAGCGGGCATATTCGCTATCGGGATAACGCTCGATAACCGTGCGCAAGGCTTGCAGCGCCTGAAATGTCAGGCCCTGATCGCGGCCAATATCATCAATTTGGTCATAATAGGAAATTGCCAGCAAATACTGGGCATAGGCCGCGTCTTCGTCAGCGGGGTAGAAATCAATGAAACGTTGGGCCGCGGCACGGCTGTTTTCGTAATCTCTGGCTTTGTGATAGGCAAATGCCTGCATGATCAACGCGCGTTTGGCCCATTCGGAATAAGGGTAAAGGCGCTCGACCTCGCCAAGCAAATGCCTTGCTTCTTTGGCTTTGCTTTTACTGCCGCTTTCCAGCTTGTGTTCGGCCTGTTTGAAAATTTCTTCGGCTGAATAGGATTCCAGCGGCCGGTCTTTTTCATTGCCCCCCAGAAATCCGCCCGAGCAACCCGATGTAATGACCATTGCAGCCACCATCCCGACCAAAACCATTCGTGCCTTGCCGCCTGTCATTGTCCGACTACCCCGTCATATGCCTGTTTAGGCCGCTGTTTTGGCCAATATTAACTTGATTCTGTCTAGCACATAAAAACCTGCTGCAAAACGTCTTATTACACTTGGCATAATTGTTTGGGGAACCGCGGATATACCTTACAGCCAAAGCGCTTTAGGCTGTCAAAGGCAAATCATCCTGATGCAAACCAACGCCAGGCAGACGCGACGCGATGGTTTCGTCACAGGTAATCATGCGATAGGAATCCGGTGTGGTAAATAATTTGCGCAGCAGTTTATTGGTTAATGCATGACCCGCGCGGTGACCGCTATAATGGGCCAGCAGGGGCGCACCGGCAAGCGCCAGATCGCCCAAAGCATCCAGCATTTTATGTCGCACAGCCTCGTCCTCATGGCGCAAACCACCCGGAGAAACCACCGTATCGCCATCAACAACAACAGCATTTTTAACCGTGCCGCCCAGCGCAAGACCGTTGGCCCGCATCAGATCGACATCTTTTTGCAAACAAAATGTGCGGCTGTCGGACAGTTCGCGCACAAACGCGCCATTGGCCATGTTCAGGGTTTTGCTCTGACGGCCGATTACGGTGGAATCTTTGGCAAAATCAATGTGAAAATCAATCTGCAAACAATCGGCCGGCATCAATGTTGCGCGGGCCAGACCATCTGTGACTTCGACCGCTTGCAAAACCTTGATCGCACGCACCGGCGCATCCTGATAACGCAGGCCCGCCGCCAAAATCGCCGCCACAAAATCGGCCGAGCTGCCATCCAGAACCGGCACTTCGGGACCGTCAATTTTGAGCAGAACATTTTGCACGCCACAACCCGAAAGCGCCGCCATGATATGTTCAATCGTCGAAACGCTGGCGCCGGCGGCATTCGAAACCTTGGTGCAAAGACGGCTATCGCTGACCGCATCCCAGCGCGCGGCAATCAGGCCGTCGCCAACCAGATCGGTGCGGCGAAACCAGATGCCGTAATGCGCCGAGGCAGGATGCAAACTCATCCGCACAGGTTTTCCTGTGTGCAGACCGACGCCTGAAAAACGGATCGCTGTTTTTAATGTCGTTTGCAAATCTTGCCCCATTGATAACGCCAAACGTGATAGTTTGTCTGACAATTTTGAGGTAATTATTATGGATCAGTTTCACAACACAATCTTTGTAACGGATTGAAACATCTTGGTAACACTTGCGCGAAACCCTGCCCTATCTCATAAAAAGCAAAACCAAGACCTTGTTTTAAAACAAAAAAGGCCCGCAACAATACGGGCCTTTTTCAAAAAATGTGAGCAGGGTTAGTTGGCCTGTCGTCTTAAAAACGCCGGTATTTCAATCCGGTCCTGATCGGCATCCGCTTGGGGCGCATTCTCGGGGGCAACTTCATGCGCGGGTTGCGCCCTTGGTGCCGCGGCATCTTCACCGTGTCCGGTCATCCGGTTGATCAGAGAATTAATCCCGAAACGGGGTTTTTCAGCGGCCGGATTAGGCTCGGCGAAAGGCTGCACAGGTGCCGCCGCTCTGCCCGGTGTTTTGTGAATTGCAGCCTGCAAACGATCCATGGCTTGGGGCGATGGCGTGCCCGCAGCCGGTGGACGCGGCGCCATAAACTGCGATGCCTCCTCCTCGAATGCCTCGATGCTTTCGGACTGAAGCCCTGCCGGGGCCACTTCGGGACGGTATGCAGGCGCCGGCACATTGTCGGAAAAATCATCCGCCATCAGATCATGATCCTGTGTCGCGGTTTGCACATTGTCAAAAAACGATGGCTCCTCGATTTCGGTCACAGCGGCTGGTCTTGCAACGGCTTCAACAACCGGCGCGGGGTTTGCAACGGCTTCAACAACCGGCGCGGGGTTTGTAGCTGCACCCTGTTGCAACAGAGGCCCGGCCATCGAGCGGCGCGCAACCGGCATTTCGGTGTTCACATCAACCGCATCAATCCCCGTGGCAACCACAGAAACCCGCATCATGCCGTTCATATCGGTGTCCAGCGTCGAGCCAACGATGATATTTGCCTCTGAGTCCACCTCTTCGCGGATCCGGTTTGCGGCCTCGTCCAGCTCGAATAATGTCAGATCATAACCGCCGGTGATGTTAATCAGAACACCCTTGGCACCCTGCAGGCTGATTTCGTCAAGCAACGGATTGGCAATGGCTTTTTCAGCCGCCTGAATGGCGCGATCTTCGCCTTCGCCTTCGCCGGTACCCATCATCGCCTTGCCCATTTCGTCCATTACGGCGCGGACATCGGCAAAGTCCAGATTGATCAAACCGGGGCGAACCATCAGATCGGTCACACCTTTTACGCCCTGATGCAAAACATCATCGGCCAAGGAAAATGCCTCGGTGAAGGTAGTTTTTTCATTGGCCAGACGAAACAGATTCTGGTTGGGAATAATGATCAGGGTATCGACAACCTTTTGCAGCGCCTCGACACCTTCTTCGGCTTGACGCATACGTTTTACGCCCTCGAATTGAAACGGCTTGGTCACAACACCAACGGTCAAAACACCCATTTCGCGGGCCGCCTGCGCGATGATTGGCGCGGCTCCGGTTCCTGTTCCGCCGCCCATGCCCGCGGTGATAAAACACATATGCGCACCGGCCAGCTGATCAACGATTGCCTCGATGCTTTCCTCGGCAGCCGCGGCGCCAACGGTGGGGCGCGCACCGGCACCCAGACCTTCGGTAACCTTGACACCCATCTGGATTTTCTCGGGCGCATTGCTTTGTTGCAGGGCCTGCGCGTCGGTGTTTGCCACCACAAACTCAACGCCGTGCAATTCCTTTTCGATCATGTTGTTGACCGCGTTGCCACCTGCCCCGCCGACACCAAAAACCGTAATGCGCGGTTTTAGATCCTGCTCCATATTCTCTACAAAATTCAATGCCATTTATACGTCCACCTGTTTTTACATTTCGACCCTTTTCGGGCCGCTGATTGCCTACTCTTACCTGATCTTATCCACAGATATCCCCAACGTCACCTAAAAAACACGTAAATGCCACAAAATATGGGGTAAATCAGCCGGTTTTCGGCAAGATTTTGCCATGTTCACCATATGTGCGGCTTACCAGTTATCCTTAAACCATTTCACCGCACGTTTCAGAGACCTTGCGGGGTAATTTTCAGCCGGGATTTCAAAATCCCACCACTCGTCCTGTGGCTTTGCCGCGTGCAAACACAGCCCGACCGACGCGGCAAACGCAGGTCCGGTTGCCGCCTGTGGCAAGCCCTGAACCCGCATCGGACGACCAAGACGCACTTGCTGACCCAGTATTTTTGTCGCCAGACTTTCCAGCCCGGGTATCTGGCTGCCGCCACCCGTTAAAACGATTTGCTGGCTTGGCAGATGCTCAAATCCGGCCGCATCAAGACGGGCGCGCATTTCTTCCAGAATTTCCTCGACCCTGGGGCGCATAATTCCGATCAGTTCGGCGCGTGAAACCGTGCGCCGGTCATGCTCCCAATCACCGGTGTCGCCGCCCACTTCGATCATGTCGCGGTCATCCATGCCGGTGGCCACAACGCCGCCGTAAAATGTTTTAATCCGCTCGGCCGTAGCCATTGGCACCTGCAACCCTTGCGAAATATCGGCGGTAATACTGTCGCCGCCCATGCGCACGGAATCCGAATAAATCATGTGCTTCTTCATGAAAATCGAAAGCCCCGTCGCGCCGCCGCCCAGATCAATACAGGCCGCACCCAGCTCCTGTTCATCCTCAACCAGCGACGAAATCCCGGCAACATAGGCCGACGAAGCCAGCCCGGCCACCTCGAGATCACAGCGCTTGATGCAATGCAGCAGATTGCCAACCACATGGGCATCGACCGTTAGCATGTGCAAATCCGCCGCCAGCCGGTTGCCGATCTGGCCGCGCGGATCACTTAAACCCGAACGGTGATCCAGCGCAAAATTAACCGGATGCGCGTGCAAAACTTCGCGATCGTCGCCAAAATCGGGCACATCACAGGCGGCTAAAACTTGCGACACATCGTCCTCGGAAACCACAGTGTCGTGCAAATCAAGCTGACCATTCAACCCGTAAGATCGCGGTTTGGCGCCGGAAAAACAGGCAATCACATGATCAACCCGCAGATTTGCCATTTTCTGGGCGGCCTGAATAACCGTGCGCACCGCGCGTTCGGTTTCCTGCATCGCGCTGACTTCGCCAAAACGCACACCGCGTGAACGGGTGGTGGCCGCGCCGATAACCCGAAAACCCGACTGCCCTGCCAACGCGCCGATCTCGTCACCCGCGCTAAAGCGCTCAACGCTGTCAAAGCGCAGCACCAGACAGGCAATTTTCGAAGTGCCCACATCCAGCACCGCAACAACACCGCGCTGCATTGCGGTTTTTCGCATCAGGCGCATGGCCCGTTGGGTCGCATATAAATCAGTCATCATTACTTTCCCTCATTGTTGCGCCCTGATCTGCCGCAGCGCTTGGATTGCGCTATCAGCAATACGGATCGTGGGTCGCTTGGCGTTTCTCATATCAATTCTGGTTAAATCACGCGCCAGCATGTCTTGGGCGCTGTTCAGTGCAATCACCCGCTCCAGCGCAAGGATCGGGTTTTCTTCCGGCAGCAAAATACGTTGGTCGCGGTCCAGCACCAAATCCCAGCGCCGCTGCCCCATCCGCTCCAGCCCGCGCACGCGATCGGCAAGCGGGCCGGCGGCGGCAAAAATTTCCAGCGCCTGCGCGACATGTTTATCCGCGCCAGCACCGGCAACCAGCGGCAAATCCGAACGAACCGCGCGCGCGGCAATCGAAACCACCCGGTGACCGCCCGTATCCAGCAGCAGCAAATCCGTAGCGCTACGCCAAACCAGCGCCGGTTCACGCTCGGTTACGGTGATTTGCAAAATACCTTTGCGCACCCGCACCGTCACATCCGCGACCACATCGTGTTTTGCAATATTTTCGCGCATGGTTTCCAGATCCAGATCAAACGCGGTGACGGGAAAATCAACCGGCAGGCTTTGGCGGATCTCGGTGGCCAGCAAATCACCGGCCCCGTCGATCGCCATTAGCTTGACCATAAATTCGGGCCGCTCCTCAATGGCGCGACGAAATTCGGTGTATTTCAGGGCAATCGCATCGCGGTGCATTTCATCGGACAGAACAATCAATGCAGTTGCCCCAACCAGCAAAACCGGCAAACCAAGGCGCAAAAATCGCCGAAAACCGGGGCGCAACATCATGCGCTGCGCCTTGTAGGACACCCGGCTTGGAGCAGGGTCAATGCGTGGTGAATTTACCGGCTGCATGACGCATCCTCCACCATCCAGCGGGTCAGCTCGGCAAATGTTATGCCAACATGCGCCGCCTGCTCGGGGGCCAAAGATGTCGGCGTCATGCCGGGCTGGGTGTTGGTTTCCAGCAGGATCAAGCCATCCAGACCACGGGTTTCATCCCAGCGAAAATCAGTCCGGCTTAGCCCGCGACAGCCCAGAACCCGATGGGCACGGACAGCAAAATCAAGGCAAGCCTCGGTGATTTCCGCAGGAATTTCAGCAGGAAGAACATGGCGAGAACCACCCACAACATATTTCGCATCATAATCATACCACCCGTCGGTCAGAATATCGGTCACGCCCAAAGCGCGCTCACCCATCACGGTTACGGTTAATTCACGGCCCGGCGCAAAGGTCTCGACCATCACGGTTTTCGGCATGTCCGCGGATAATTGCGGCGGACCATCGGCCGCATCATGCACCAGATAAATTCCGACGCTCGAGCCTTCGTTATTAGGTTTCACCACATAAGGCGGGGCCATGACATGACCGGCGCGAACATCGTCGGAACTTGCAATGATGCTCTCAACAACCGGCAAACCAGCCGATTTATAAGCCGCCTTGCTGCGCGCCTTGTCCATCGCCAAAGCCGAGGCCAAAACACCGGAATGCGTATAGGCAATGCCCAGCCATTCCAGCAAACCCTGCACGCAGCCATCTTCGCCAAAACGGCCGTGCAGCGCGTTAAAAACAACATCGGGTTTAATTTCAGACAGGCGTGCGCAAAGGTCAGGACCCGCGTCCAGCTCAACCACTTCAAAACCTGCTTCCCCAAGTGCGATGACGCATTCACGCCCGGATGATAAAGACACCTCGCGTTCATGCGAAGGCCCACCCATTAATACCGCCACTTTCGGGGTTGTCCTGCTCGACATACCCGCCTCGTTTATTTTGCCTACGGGGTCTTTTGCGACCCCTTGCTTTTTTGGTTCGTATTGTTTTATTTTGTCTTATTATTCCGCAGCCCGTTCACCGACCCGCTTAATTTCCCACTCTAGCGTCAAACCTGTTGATTTGAAAACCCTCTTAATCACTTCTTCACCAAGTTTTTCCAACTCTGCGGCCGTTGCGCCACCCTTGTTGATCATAAAGTTAGGGTGGAGTTCACTCATTTGCGCTCCACCTATGGTAAAGCCGCGCAAACCGGTATCATCAATAACCTTCCAGGCCTTCAACGCGTGGCTGTCGTCATCTTGGCCGGTCGAGCTAAATCCGGCCGGATTGCGAAAGGTCGATCCGGCGCTGCGCTCTTTGGTTGGTTGGGTCGCGTTGCGTTTGGCCAGCTGATCAATCATGCGCTGTTCCAGAATGTCAGGGGCAGCGCTGGGTGCATCAAAAGTGACTTCGGTAATGATCCAGCCCTCGGGCAAATCCGTCTGGCGATACTGAAAATTCAGATCATCAGCGCTCAACTCGATCCGCTCACCGGCCCGCGTCACCACCTTGGCGCTGACAAAAACATCGGCGATATAATGGCCATAACAACCCGCATTCATCCGCACAGCCCCGCCGATTGCACCCGGAATGGTGCGCAGAAAAGTCAGATCCAGCCCCAGCGCCGCAGCCTTGCGCGCCAGCATGGCGTCCAGCATGGCGGCACCGGAAATGATGCGATTGCCGCTAAATTCAACCCCGTTAAAACCACGGCCCAACCGGATTACCACACCGCGAATACCGCCATCACGCACAATCAGGTTGCTGCCAACCCCGATGGGGAACACCGGAATTTCGGGGTCAAGCGCTGCCAGAAAATCGGCCAGATCATCAATATCGGCAGGTTGAAACACCACGTCAGCAGGGCCACCGACCCGCAACCAGGTCAGTTTATCCAGCGATTTATTTTCGGTCAGAGTGCCGCGCACAGAAGGGATACCATTCAACATAAAACGGGTTTATCGAAATAGGCAAAAAAGGCAAATGTTTTTAATTGCCACCCGCCCGTGCCCCGCACGGGCAGCGCCCGATCCGCCCCCACGGGCGGGCGCTTCTCGCCCACCCTTCGGATCGGGTGAAGTGGTCCTGCAAAATCGGACAGTCTGTTAAGGTGTATTCCAACACGATGAAGGAATATCAAAATGACGAAGAGACGGAAGTTTTCAGATCAGTTTAAGGCCAAGATTGCGCTTGAAGCATTGCGTGGTGATCGTACGATCCAGGAGATAGCAGCGAAGCACCGATTACATCCTACGCAGGTGAGCACGTGGAAGAAGCAGGCCGTTGATGGTCTGTCTGGCGTGTTCTCTGATGGTGCCAGCACGCAAGGTCCAAGCGAATCCGAGATCAATGATCTGCATGCCAAGATCGGGAGGTTGGCAGTGGAGAATGATTTTTTGGCACGAGGGCTCAAGCTATGAGCCCCAAAGAGCGTAAAAAGATGGTTAGTAAGCGGGTGGATATCAGCCTGTCCCGCCAGTGTAAAATTCTGCGGATCAGTCGATCATCATTGTATTACACGCCCATGGGGTTCAATGCTGAAACGCTGGGATTGATGCGCCAGATTGATAAGGTTTTCACCCAATATCCGTTCTTTGGCAGCCGTCAAATCGTGGCCTATTTGCCGAGAAAGGGATATCATGCGGGCCGCCACCGCGTTCGTAGACTAATGAAGGTAATGGGGCTTGAAGCGATCTACAAACGCCCCAATACCAGCAAAAAGCACCCCGAGAACCGAATTTATCCGTATCTGCTACGAGGAATGCCTATCACACGCGCCAACCAAGTATGGTGCGCGGATATCACTTACATTCCGATGCCGCGCGGGTTTTTGTATCTGGTAGCGATTATGGACTGGGCCACACGCAAAGTGCTGTCGTGGCGATTATCAAATACGATGGACGCCAGTTTCTGCAAGGAAGCACTGGATGAAGCCATCACCAAATATGGCCCGCCGGATATCATGAATACGGATCAAGGTTCCCAGTTCACGGGATCAGCATGGATCACAACGCTGGCCGAGGCAGGGGTGAAAATATCCATGGATGGTCGTGGCCGCTATCTGGACAACATTTTCATTGAACGCCTGTGGCGATCTCTGAAGCAGGAAGCGGTTTATTTACACGAACTGACAGATGGTTTTGTGGCGAAGCGGGTGATCAGCGAGTGGATCACATTCTACAACACCGACCGCCCCCACACGGCTCTTGATAAACGAACGCCGGACGAGGCATACTTTGATGGCAGAGTGATGATGAAAGCGGCATGACAACCAAACCGAACACACCTTAACTCAGCCGCAAACTTGTTCGGAAAAGCAGGACCACTTCAACTCCGCGCGGATCGCCGTCGCCAGAAACTCACGCGCGCCACATCAGTTAGCGGATCGGGTGAGAATTTGCTTGGTTCTGTGAAC
>CAYSBD010000014.1:0-27617 GCA_964429175.1 uncultured Marinosulfonomonas sp. | reverse complement strand
ATGAATAAGCCGCGCCTTTGTTGAAAAATATGCGACCAAAGGCGCGCGCTAAAACCGTGACGGGGTCAGCTTGCAAAGCCAGATTCCGCGTCAAAGCCTTATACGAAAACGTGCAAAACCGTCCGGCCCGTCGCCGGCCGGCTCGATCACAACGCCTTTTACGTCATCAATATAATCTTGCGCCTTGGGGCCTGTATCAAACAGAACCGTGGTTTCGGGCAGGGATTTAAAGCGCCAGTTGGCGTCTGCTTGCGGATTGATCGTGCCCTGCTGGACAATATAGCGCACAATTACATCGCGGTTGGTGTCGGGGGCTTTAAAGACGATCGTGTCACCCTTGGCACCCGGAAAATCACCGCCGCCCGAGGCACGGTAATTGTTGGTGGCAATGATGAATTTCATCTCGTCCGTCACGGGTTTGCCGTTATGCATCAGCTTGACGATGCGGGTTGCGCCGATGTTTAGCAGGGCGCCCTTGGCGTCAAACCGTGATGGCTGGCTTAGGTCGATTTCATAAGTTACCCCGTCGATCACGTCAAAATTATAGCTGGGAAAATCGGGATTTAGCAATATCTGATCGGCTTTGCCCGGCTCAATCTGGTTGAATATACCGGCCGATCGCTCTAGCCAGCCTTTCAATTCTGCGCCGGTAATCTTGAGCGCGCGCACTGTGTTGGGGTATAAATACAGGTCCGCGACATTCTTGATGGCCACATCGCCCACGGCGACATCGGTGTAATATTCAGGGCCGCCACGGCCACCGGATTTGAACGGTGCCGCGGCCGACAGGATTGGCAGACCCGCATATTTCGTGGCTTTCAGCATTTCGCCGACATACCATTTCTGCGCAATTGATACGATCTGAACCGAGGGATCATCCGCCACCAGCGCAAAATAGCTGTGCAAGGGTGTCGCAGTTTTGCCAACGGCGCGGCGGATGTATTTTAGGGTTTCGTCATGTTGTTGCTGCACTGAATCCAGCACATATTGTTGGCTTTCGACCAAAGCCGTGATCGAGCGATCCGGGTTACGTTTGGAAATCGGCCGCGCTTCGGTGGTAAAGCTAATGATTTTCCATTCATTTCCAGAGCGCTCCAGCATCAGGTCAATCACCCCCAAATGGCTGCCCCAAAAACCGCCCATCGCGGCGGGCTTTCCGTGCAGGCTGCCTTTGACGGGATCAACCCCGTCAATTCCGTCAAATCTAGGTCCCGGAAAAACCAGATGCTGATGGCCCGATAAAATCGCATCAATCCCGTCAACCATCGCCAGTTGCAGGGATGCATTTTCCAGCCCCTCGTCGGTTCGGGAAGCCGCGATGCCCGAATGTGACAGCGCAATAATAATATCGCAGCCGGCCTCTTTCATTTCAGGAACATAGGCGCGCGCCGTTGCGACAATATCGCGGGTCATGACGTTGCCTTCCAGATGCTGGCGATCCCAATTCATGATTTGGGGCGGCACAAATCCAATCAGGCCAACCTTGATCGGGTGGCTGGTTCCGTTGCCGTCTTGCAGGGTTTTGTTTAAAATAACATAGGGCTTTAGCAGGGTTTTATCATCACGCGGCGCGGCGCCTATTTTGGTGGCAATATTCGCCGAAATCACCGGAAAATCAGCACCGGCGACTGATTTCATCAAAAAATCCAAACCATAGTTGAATTCGTGATTTCCCAAAGTCGAGGCATCAAAACCAACCGCATTCATGGCCGCAATGATCGGGTGCAGATCGCCTTCTTTCATGCCGCGCTCATAGGCTATGTAGTCGCCCATCGGGTTGCCCTGCAGGAAATCACCATTGTCGATCAGCATCGAATTGGTCGCCTCGGCGCGAATATTTTTGATCAATGTCGCGGTGCGGGCCAGCCCGACAGTATCGCGCGGCTTGTCCGAATAATAATCATACGCAAAAACATGCAGGTGCAAATCCGTGGTTTCCATAATGCGTAAATGCGCCTGGTTGGTGGCGGCGCGGGCGGAATAAGGATGGAGCGCGATCAAAGATGTACCTGCTGCGGTTGCCGCCAGAAATGCTCGGCGATTCATGTTGCGGTTTAGTGTTCTGCTCATGGCAATCTCCTGCCATCTAAACGACAATTAGAGGCGAATCGGGGAACAATTATCTGGTAACGCTTTTAGGGCAAACGATTTATTGAAAATACCCCTTAAGGCGAGTCTTTGACTGCGAAACCCCAAATAGTTGCTTTTACGAAACAGTGGCATGCGCCAAATGCGTAAACTTTTCTGGATATAGGTTGAAATAGCATCTGTTTTTGAAAGACGCCTGCCATTTTATTCACTGCTGCTGGCTTGCAGATTGGTTGGTGCAAGACTTATAGTGGCACATTATAAAAAAGAGCGAGATCATGGAATTCACAGCAATGGAAGATATTGAGGCCCCGATCGATGCGGTATTCAAGGCGGTATCCGATTTTGACGGCTTCGAGAAAGCGGCCTTGCGCGGGGGTGCCAAGGTTGAACGCGTAGAGTGCAAAGGAAAATCCGCAGCGCTAATGGCGTGGAATATAGAGGCAAAAATTCGCGGCAAGATCAGACTTATCAAAGCCGATCTGGTTCAGCTGAATAGTCCGAACCGGTTGGTTTTTATGTCTAGCGCCGGGGGCATGAAGGGGGATTCGGTGATTGAGCTGATTGCATTATCGCGCAATCATACCCGTCTGAATATTTGCACAAAACTTGAATCAGATTCGCTGAAGGCGCGCCTGATATTACAGAGCATGCGATTGACCAAGGCTAAACTGGTAAAAAAATACCGCGATCAAATCGCAAAATTTGCCACAGATATCGAGATGGGACACGAACCCTGACCGCTAAGCTGGGGTCAGGATCTAACGGCGTTCAGGATGGGCCGGATAAACGCCAAGCAACGTGATCATATCGGTGAAATATTCCAGCTCCTCCATGGCCAGCTGCACGCTTTTATCATCGGGGTGGCCCTCGATTTCGGCGTAAAACTGTGTGGCGGTAAATGAGCCGCCGACCATGTAGCTTTCCAGTTTTGTCATATTCACGCCATTGGTGGCAAAACCGCCCATGGCCTTGTAAAGTGCTGCGGGAATATTGCGCACGCGGAACACAAACGAAGTGACCATGACGGTTTTACCGCGCCGCTTCAGGTTTTGTTCGCGTGACATAATCAGAAAACGGGTGGTGTTTTTATCGTGGTCTTCGATCTGACGGGCGATTATATCCAGCCCGTAAATATCGCCTGCCAGCTCGGATGCAAGGGCGGCCAGTTCGGGGTTGTTTTCTTTGGCCACATGTTGGGCCGAGCCGGCGGTGTCCGCGCCAATAATCCGGTGAATGCCGTGCTGGCTTAGAAAATCGCGGCATTGACCCAGTAGCATTACATGGCTCATTGCGCCTTTGATCTGTGCAATTTTTGTGCCTTTGGGGGCCAGCAGATTAATATGCACCCGCACAAAAGTTTCGTCGATAATATGCAGGCCGGACGCTGGCAGAAGTTGATGAATATCGGCAACCCGCCCGTAAGTCGAATTTTCAACCGGCAACATGGCTAGATCGGCTTGACCGCGTCGCACGGCTTGGATTGCATCCTCAAAGGTGCGGCAAGGCAGCGGGGTGAAATCGGGTCGCGCCGCGATGCAGGCCTGATGCGAATAGGCGCCCGGTTCGCCTTGAAATGCTATTTTTGCGGTCATCTCGGTGCTTTCTTCAATAAATACGGCATTATCACGCGTTAACTATACCTTGCAGTTGAATAGGGAAAGCGGCTAGATAAGATAAAACGTTAATAGCAAGGATTGGCAACATGGCCCGAAAAAAGTCGATGCGCGAATTAATCAGTGATTTTGTTGAAACTCCGGTCATATTTATGGTGGGACCGGTTGGTTTTATTTTGCTGTTGCTCGGGGTGTCGGTTTTGTTCGAAGACCCAAAGGCGGCACACAGCACCTATGGCAAAGTCGTCAGTTATGACGCCGCCCCGACAGCAAGCCAAACGCAAAGCCATGATGCCAATATATCCCGCTAGATCGTAGCGGTTGTTTGGGGTAAAGATATACTCAGGCATTTGCGGCCCTTGCGAACGGGATCAAAATGCAACATACAACTATATAGACAGATACAGTAGCCAAGATAGGTAGCCACATGTTTAAATTCTCGGGACTGACAAAAACTGCGCTTGGGTTTGGTATTCCGCTGGTTATCGGCGTGCTGGGTTTTTGGGTGTCGGGCGGTTTATATCAAACGCAAAACCGTCTTGGTGATGAACAATTTCTTACCAAAACCGATGCACCGCAAGCCGCTGAGGAAAAAGAAGTCGTTGCCGCGCCTGATTTTGCCGAATTGCTGGCCGTGGCCGATCTGGACAAAGGCGCCAGAGCCTTTAAGAAATGCCAAGCCTGTCACAAGCTTGAGTCAGGTGTGAATGTTACCGGCCCGTATCTGGTGGGTATCGTTGGTCGTGATGTCGGCATTGCGGACGGGTTCAGATATTCTGATGCCATGAAGGAATTTGGCGGCCAGTGGACGGTTGAAAAATTAGACAAATTTCTGGCCAAGCCCAGAGATCTGGTTCCGGGCAACAGGATGACTTTTTCGGGAATGCGTAAAATGGACGATCGGGCAAATCTGATCGCTTATCTGGCCACGATCACCGAGTAAGCCGGACCGCAGCATTTTAACCCGCCCGAGGTTTCAGGGCGGGGTTTTTATGTTTAGCTACCTTATTTGGTCAATTCGGCGTTAGTTGTGCAATATCAACTTGATTATTCGCGGCAGTCATATTTAGCTGGCACAAGCAGCGACTGCAAGAAACAGACCGGAAGGATCATACATGCCAATTCGACACGCCAAGGTGATTGCAAAACCCCGACATCATAATTCTGCGGGCTGGTTGAAAACTATTTTCACCGGCTTTATTGCGTTGGCTGTTTTGGTTTTGATGGTTTCTGTGGTGCGTGCCGAGCAAAAGATCATTAAATCTCACGGTATTTCCACCTTTGGCGAGCTGAAATACGCCGCCGACTTCCCGCATTTCAGTTATGTAAACCCGGCTGCCCCCAAAGGCGGCGAATTTTCGACCTGGGCGTTTGGCACCTTTGACAGCCTGTCGCCGTTTATCCTGAAGGGCAACGCGGCGCAGTTGTCCAGCGTATTTTTTGACACCTTGATGACGGGCAATCTGGACGAGCCGGATTCATTATACGGGCTTGTGGCGCACACTATTGAGTACCCCGAGGATCGTTCCTGGGTGATTTTCCACATGCGCCCCGAGGCCGAATTTTCCGATGGCACCCCGTTGCGGGCCGAAGATGTGGTGTTTTCGTTCAACGTGCTGATGGAAAAGGGCGTGCCCAGTTTTAGGGTTGCCTACAAGGATTTTGAAACCGTCGAGGCGCTGGATGAATTAACCGTAAAATTCAGCTTTGCGGCCGGTGCGTCCTTTCGCGAATTACCGATGAGCGCCGCGGGCTTGCCGATTTTTTCCAAGGCCTATTATCAAACCCGTGATTTTTCCGAATCCACGCTAGAGCCGCCGTTGGGTTCTGGCCCTTATAAATTACTAAGAGCCGATGCGGGGCGGATGGTTTCGTATCAGCGCCGCGATGATTATTGGGCACGCGATTTGCCGGTAAATGTCGGGCAGAATAATTTCGACGTGATAAAGTTTGAATATTTTGCCGATTACACGGCCGCGTTCGAAGCATTCAAGGGGGGCGCATATGCTTACCGCGAGGAGTTTTTATCAAAGCTTTGGGCAACGGGTTATAATTTTCCGGCGCTCGAAAAGGGTTGGGTAACACAAGAGAGCCTGCCCGATGGAAGGCCGTCCGGCACGCAGGGGTTCTGGTTTAATTTGCGGCGTGAAAAACTTCAGGACCCGCTGGTGCGCCAAGCCATTTCAATGCCGTTTAATTTCGAGTGGTCCAACGCAAAACTGTTTCACGGGCTTTACGAGCGCACCGACAGCTTTTGGGAAAACTCGGATTTGCAGGCCCAAGGGCTGCCTTCGCCAGAAGAATTGGCGTTGATGGAAAATTTGCGCAGCTATATTCAGGCCGATGTTTTTACGGATCCGGCCTTTGTGCCTGCGGTTTCAAAAGCGGAAAGATTATCGGACCGCTCCGTGTTGCGAAACGCAGGAAAATTGCTGGACCAAGCGGGCTGGAAAGTCGGCAGCGACGGGTTTCGTTATAATGCAGCGGGCGAAAAGCTGACGATCGAATTTCTAAACGACAGCCCGTCATTCGAGCGTATCATCCTGCCTTATGTGAAAAACCTGAAACGTTTGGGGGTGGATGCGGTTTACAGTCTTGTCGATGCGGCCCAATCCCAGAGCCGTGAAAAGAACTTTGATTTTGACATAACCGTGCGTCGTTATGTGATGTCGCAAAGCCCCGGAATTGAGTTGCGCGGTATGTTTGGCAGCGCGACCGCCCAATTGTTAGGGTCGCGCAATATTGCAGGTGTAGCCGATCCTGGGGTTGATAAATTGATCGAAATTATCGAGGCCGCCCAAACGCGCGATGAGCTGAACGTGGCGGTTAAAGTGCTGGATCGGGTGCTGCGCTCGATGCATATCTGGGTGCCGCAATGGTATAATCCTGTGCGCAATATCGCCTATTTTAACATGTTCGAGCGCCCTTTCACCGACACCCCGCCAAAAGGCGGCTTGGGTGAGATGTCAATTTGGTGGTATAACTCTGAAAAGGCCCAAGCCCTAAGGGCGGCAGGTGCGTTTCGATAATAATAAAAAAGCAGGCAACAGGTAAATGGGCGCATATATTTTACGGCGATTGCTGCTGATCATCCCGACGATGATCGGCATCATGGTGATCAATTTCGCCCTGATCCAGTTTGTTCCGGGCGGGCCGATCGAGCAAATTTTGGCCAATCTGGAAGGCGAGGGCGATGCTTTTTCAATGATTGCGGGCGGTGGCGATGCCGGCGGTGGCCAAATAGGCGGGGATGACCGTTATCAGGGTGCGCGCGGCTTGCCGCCTGAATTTATCAAAGAGCTGGAAATCCAGTTCGGCTTTGATAAACCGCCGCTCGAGCGTTTTTTCAACATGATGTGGGATTATTTGCGCTTTGATTTTGGCGAAAGCTATTTTCGCAGCGTCAGCGTTTTTGATCTGGTGATCGAAAAAATGCCGGTCTCGATTACGCTGGGGCTTTGGTCGACGCTGCTGGCCTACATGATCTCGATTCCGCTGGGCATTCGCAAAGCGGTGCGCGATGGCAGCCGGTTTGACACCTGGACTTCGGCGGCGATTATCGTGGCCTACGCCATCCCCGGGTTTCTGTTTGCGATCCTGTTGCTGGTGCTGTTTGCCGGTGGATCATACTGGAAAATATTTCCTTTGCGCGGCCTGACCTCGAATAATTTTGAGGACCTGACGATGATCGGCAAAGTGCTGGATTACCTTTGGCACATCACGCTGCCGGTGTTGGCCTCGACGATTGCGTCGTTTGCCACGCTGACTTTGCTGACGAAAAATTCGTTTCTGGACGAGATTAAAAAGCAATATGTGGTCACGGCCAAAGCCAAGGGGTTGTCAGAAAATGCTGTGCTTTACGGCCATGTTTTTCGCAACGCGATGTTGATTGTTATTGCCAGTTTCCCGGCGCTTTTTGTCGGGGTGTTTTTTGGCGGATCGTTAATTATCGAAACGCTGTTTTCGCTTGACGGATTGGGCCGGTTGGGCTTCGAGGCCGTGGTGGTGCGCGATTATCCGGTGATGTTTGGCACGCTTTATGCCTTTGGTTTGTTGGCGTTGGTGGTCGGAATTTTGTCGGATATGATGTATGTTTTCATTGACCCAAGGATCGATTTCAAAGGGCGGGGCAGTTGATGACAATGAACGCCCTGAACCAGCGCCGCTGGCGTAATTTTCGCCGCAACAAGCGCGCCTTTTGGTCGCTGATTATTTTCAGCGTGCTGTTTGGCATATCTTTGTTCGCCGAATTTATCGCCAATGACAAACCGATCGCGGTCAGCTTTCGCGGTGAAATTTTTATGCCGATTTTCAATTTCTATCCCGAAACCAAATTCGGCGGCGATTTCAAAACCGAAGCAATTTACCGCGATATCGAGGTGAAATGCCTGATCAAAACCGGCGGGCGGCAAGAATGCTGGGATGATCCCGAGGCGGTGATTAAAGAGGCCAAAAGCGGCAAAGTTGCGGGTGAAAAAATTCAGGCGGGCTGGATGGTCTGGCCGATTATTCCCTATTCTTACAACACCATCGTCGACATCCCCGGCGTAGCGCCGTCGCCGCCCAACGCGCATAATTGGCTGGGCACGGATGACACCAAACGCGATGTCGCGGCGCGCGTGCTTTACGGGTTTCGTCTGGCGGTGTTTTTCACCTTGCTGGTTTCCGGCATTGGGTCGGTGATCGGCATTGTCGCGGGCGCCGTGCAGGGTTATTTTGGCGGCTGGGTTGATTTGACATTTCAGAGGCTACTGGAAATCTGGGGTTCGACCCCGTCGATTTATGTGATCATCATCCTGTTTGCGATTTTAGGGCGAAGTTTCTGGCTGCTGGTATTTATCACCATCCTGTTTGGCTGGCCGGCGCTGGTCGGGGTGGTGCGGGCGGAATTTCTGCGGGCGCGCAATTTTGAATATGTGCGCGCGGCCAAGGCGCTGGGCGTTTCCAACAGCGTTATCATGTTTCGCCACATGCTGCCAAACGCGATGGTCGCCACGTTAACCTTTCTGCCATTTATCATCACCGGCGCAATCGCCACGCTGGCCACGCTGGACTTTCTGGGCTTCGGGCTGCCTTCGCACATGCCGTCATTGGGCGAGCTGACGCGGCAGGCAAAACAAAATATTCAGGCCCCGTGGCTGGGCTTTACCGCGTTTTTCACCTTTGCAATTTTACTGTCCCTGTTGGTCTTTATTTTTGAAGGGGTGCGTGATGCGTTTGACCCTAGAAAGACCTTTGAATGAACGATATTTTACAGATCAAAGACCTGCGCATAACCTTTCGCCAAGACGGCAAAGAAACCCGCGCGGTTCGGGGTGTTTCGTTGAATGTCGGGCGTGGTGAAACCGTGGCGATTGTGGGCGAATCCGGCTCTGGCAAATCGGTAACGGCGCTTTCGACCGTGTCTTTGCTGCCTGAAAGTGCGGGGATTACCGGCAGCATTTCTTATAAAGGGGCCGCGTTGGTCGGCGCAAGCGAGGCCGAGCTGCGACGGGTGCGCGGCAACGATATCAGCTTTATTTTTCAAGAACCAATGAGCAGCCTGAACCCGTTGCACACGATTGAAAAACAGCTGGCCGAAAGCCTGTCTTTGCATCAGGGGCTGCACGGCACGCCTGCCAAAAAGCGCATTTTAGAGCTGCTGGCCAAGGTCGGAATTCATGATGCCGAAGCGCGGCTGGGATCTTATCCACATCAGCTGTCGGGCGGTCAACGCCAGCGGGTGATGATTGCGATGGCACTGGCAAATAAACCCGAATTGCTGATCGCGGATGAGCCGACAACGGCGCTGGATGTCACAATTCAGGCCCAAATTCTGGAGCTGCTGGCGGGTCTGAAACGCTCTGAAAACATGAGCCTGCTGTTTATTACGCATGATCTGGGCATCGTGCGCAAAATTGCCGACCGGGTTTATGTGATGAAGGATGGCGAGATTGTCGAGGCTGGGCCGACGGCCAAGATTTTTGATAATCCGCAGCATGAATATACCAAAACGCTGCTGAATGCAGAATCTGTCGGCCAGCCCGATCCGGTTTCTGATGATGCCGAGGAAGTGGTGCGAACAGATGGTTTGCGCATTTGGTTTCCGATTTTTCGCGGGTTGATGCGGCGCACGGTTGGGCATGTAAAGGCGGTGAATGACGCAACAATTACGGTGCGGCGCGGTGAAACATTGGGTATTGTAGGCGAAAGCGGGTCGGGCAAAACCACGCTGGCGCTGGCGATTATGCGGCTGATCCCGTCAAAAGGGCCGATTATGTTTTTGGGGCAAAA
This sequence comes from uncultured Marinosulfonomonas sp., assembly GCA_964429175.1. Taxonomy (GTDB): domain Bacteria; phylum Pseudomonadota; class Alphaproteobacteria; order Rhodobacterales; family Rhodobacteraceae; genus Profundibacter. Next base: position 17,640 of record CAYSBD010000014.1, on the reverse strand, counting down.
TATTGATGGCTGGAAGCCGCGTCAGATGCGGGGATTGCGCCGTGATATGCAGATTGTGTTTCAGGATCCGTTCGGGTCGCTTTCTCCGCGAATGTCGATTGAACAAATCATCGCCGAGGGTTTAAGCGTGCATGGTTTGGAGCCGGGCCGCGATGCGCGTGAAATGGTGCGCGAAATTATGATCGAGGTCGGGCTGGAGCCTGATTTGATGGACCGTTACCCGCATGAATTTTCGGGTGGGCAAAGGCAGCGGATCGCCATTGCGCGGGCGATGATTTTGCGCCCTAAACTGCTGGTGCTGGACGAGCCGACCTCGGCGCTGGATATGACGGTGCAGGTGCAAATCGTCGATTTGCTGCGTGAATTACAGCGCAAACACGGGCTGGCCTATTTGTTCATTTCGCATGATTTGCGCGTGGTGCGGGCGATGGCCCACAAGGTGATGGTGATGAAGCAGGGCGATGTGGTGGAAATGGGTGAGGCGGCAGCGATATTTGATGCACCGCAAACGGATTACACCCGTGCCTTGATGGCGGCGGCCTTTGATTTGCAGGTAAAAAATGGCTAAACGGCTGCGCTGTGGCCGGCTTTTGACATGTCGTAAGCATCAAAGCTGCGGGCAATCAGCCGGGTTAACGGGCGGGCCTGAATTGGGATTGTAAAACCTTGGGCGCTGATTTGGGGCAGGTTCTCAAAATCAGCGGCGGCGCGATGATACATTGCCTCAAGCTGTTCGCGCGAGATATCAAAACCGCGCAAAATTTCGGCGGTATCAATGTGAAAATCACACATGACGGATTCGATCAATCTGGCCCGCAGCAGATCGTCGCCGGCAAAAACATGGCCCCGGCAGGTGGCAAATTGGCCGGCGCGCACGGCCTTGGTATAGGTGGATGTGGCGGATGCATGTTGGGCAAACCCTTGCGGGAATTTCGAAATCGAAGAGGCTCCAAGACCGATCAGCACCTTGGAGCTGTCATCGGTATAGCCTTGAAAATTTCGTTTCAGGCGGCCATTTTTCAAGGCCACAGCAAGGCCGTCATCGGGCTTGGCAAAATGGTCTATGCCGATTTCAACGTAACCCTCGGCTAAAAACATATCGCGGGCAACCTGATACAGCCCCAAACGGTCTGCGGCGGCCGGCAGCGCGTCTTCGGGGATCATTTTTTGACGTTTGGCTACCCATGGAACATGCGCATAACCGTAAAGTGCGACCCGATCGGGCGAAAGGCGCAGCAGTTTTTCAACGCTTTGGGCAATGCGTTCATCGGTTTGGTGCGGCAGGCCATAAAGAATATCGGCATTAAGTGATTTAATGCCGTGGCCGCGGATCATCTGGGCGGCATCGCGCGTTAATTCAAAGCTTTGAATGCGGCCGATGGTTTTCTGAATTTCGGGGTCAAAATCCTGCACCCCGATCGAGGCGCGGTTCATGCCGGCCGCCGCAAGTGCGGCGCTGCGGGATTCGTCGATTTCGTTTGGATCAATCTCGACCGAAAATTCGCCACCTTCAGCCATGGGAATCACGTTGAAAACTGCGGCCGCCAGATCTGTGATCATTTCGCCATTCATCAAGGTCGGGGTGCCGCCGCCCCAGTGAAGGCGCGACAGGCTAAGGTTATCGGGAAGGATGGCTTTGAGCAGTTTCAGCTCGTTCTTCAGGGTTTCCAGATAGATGCGCACCGGATCAACCGATTGGGTGCCTTGGGTTCTACAGGCGCAGAACCAGCATAAATGCCGACAAAACGGCACATGCAGGTAAAGCGAAATTTCCGACCCGGGTGCAATCGCCTGAACCCAGTCGGTGAACTTAGTCTGATTAACACCATCCGAAAACTGCGGGGCCGTTGGGTAGCTGGTATAGCGCGGCACACGCGTGTCAAATAGTCCGAGGCGTTTTAGTTGTGATTGTCCTGTCATTCGGGTATAGTTATTTACGAACAGGACCGATCACAATGATCAAGATCAAGAAATAGCGAAACGCGAAAGTTATGAACTTACAGCAACTAGCCAAACGAGACTGTACGACCTGCGAAATCCGCCATAATACAATTTGTGGCAAATGTGATAATGCAGAGTTGGACATATTGAATTCGATGAAATTCTTCCGAAGCTATCAGGCCGGGCAAACGCTTGTCTGGTCAGGTGACCGGATGGATTTTGTCGGAACCATTGCCTCGGGTGTTGCGGCCATGAGCCAAACCATGGAAGACGGGCGCACGCAAATGGTCGGGCTGCTTTTGCTCAATGATTTTATGGGGCATCCGGGGCGCGAATTTGCCCCCTATGATGTGGTTGCCGCGACGGATCTGGTGATGTGTTGTTTTCGCAAAAAACCGTTTGAAGAAATGATGGATGAAACGCCGCATGTTGCCCAGCGTTTGTTGGAAATGACATTAAACGAGCTGGACGCGGCGCGGGAATGGATGCTGTTGTTGGGCCGCAAAACTGCGCGTGAAAAAAGCGCCAGCCTGATTGCGATTATTGCGCGCAGGAACGGGGCGGCGATGCTCAATGGCGCGGATGATCCTATCGTTTTTGATCTGCCGCTAACTCGGGTTGCGATGGCTGATTATTTGGGGCTAACGTTGGAAACCGTAAGCCGGCAGATATCAAAACTGTGCAAGGACGGGATCATTTCAATCGAGGGTAAACGCCGTGTAACGATCCCCGATTTTCGCCGGTTAATGGCGGAATCCGGCGATGACATTTCTGATTTTTAGGCGCTAAAACCTGCGTAAATACCGTTAACGCGCCATTAGCACCGGGATGTCTGCGTTTTCCAGCATGTTGCGGGTTGCTCCGCCTAAAATTGCTTCGCGAAAACGCGAATGGCCATAGGCACCCATCACCAGCAAGTCCGCACCCATGTCGCGTGCATGGCGCTGTAATACATCCGATACCCGCGGCATGGTTTTGGCCAAAATGCTAATTTCCACTTTCACCCCGTGGCGCACCAGCATTTGTGACAAAGCGCCGCCCGGGTCTGAGCGGTCCGGTCCGTGCTGGGGCGGGTCAATCACCACAATATTCACAGATTCGGCAGCAATCAGCGCCGGAAGTGCCGCCCGAACGGCTGCCATGGCTTCGTTGCTTTCGTTCCATGCGATAATTGCGCGCAGTCTGTCGGATTTTTCTTTTAATTTGGGCGGGACTACCAGTGTAGGGGAGTTGCCTTCAAATAAAGCGGCTTCAATTATGATTTCCTGTTCCTGCCCGCAGTGCTTTCCGTAGGGTCGTGGCAGGATGATTAAATCATTAAACCGTGCCCTGTGAGCGACAACACGGCCAAGTCCGGCAATTTGCGCAACGGCTTTATCTACATAAAACCTGATGCCTGATTTTTTCAGTATCCTGGTTGCAAAAATTGCGGTTTCTTCGGCTTCTTCTTTTGCCTTTTCAAGGGCTTCCTGATGAAACACCACACCGGCACCTGCGTAATAATACCCGGTTTGGGTGCGGTCCAACCCGATGCAAATTACATCTAGGTGGGCGTCTTCTGTCTGTGCGATTTCAATTGCTTTAGCCAGCGAGTGTTTGGCCACGCGTGTGTCGGTCAATACAGTAAGTAACGATTTGTAGCCCATAGCAGCCTCCGTTCAGGGTGAGTATTCGAACTGATTAGGCTGACAGAATAATCGCGTATTCCAGAGAGGGCCTTGACTTCGGTCAAGTAAATCAAGGTAGCCAATTGATATAAGTCAAGCTCACTGTCGTGGTTTGAATTTTAGAATGTTGATTTGAATCAATGTGGATTGTAAGACCTTATTACATACGTCATCTAGTCACAAAGCAACCGAGCGTATTTTGAAACGTTGGGCCTAGGAAGCGAAGGGACGGAATATGTTAGACTATATTAAACTGATAGTAATCGGCTTTGTTGCGGTTGGTGCCGCAATTATGGCCAGTTACGCAAGAGATCTTGCCTTTCAAATACACGCAATCATTTTCATGATTTCTGCGGCCATCTACTTTATTGTTACGATGCGCGGGATGGATAATCCCAAGCCGGACCCCAACACCTATATGGATGGTGTTGTCAGGGCCGGTGTTATTGTAACGGCGTTTTGGGGTGTGGTCGGGTTTTTGGCCGGGGTGTTCATTGCCTCGCAGCTGGCCTTTCCGCAGCTTAATTTTGAATGGGCGCAAGGTTACATGAATTTTGGCCGATTGCGGCCGTTGCACACATCTGCTGTTATTTTTGCCTTTGGCGGTAACGGTCTGATTGCAACGTCGTTTTATGTGGTGCAGCGCACCTCGGCTGCCCGATTATTTGGCGGTAAATTGGCCTGGTTTGTATTTTGGGGATACAACCTGTTCATCGTTTTGGCCGCCACGGGGTATGTTCTGGGCGCAAACCAGACGCTGGAATATGCCGAACCTGAATGGTATATTGACCTTTGGCTGACAATCGTCTGGGTTGCCTATCTGGTTGTGTTTCTGGGCACGATTTACAAGCGTAAAGAAAAGCACATTTATGTAGCCAACTGGTTCTTCCTTTCCTTTATTGTCACCGTTGCGATGCTGCATATCGTAAATAATATGGCAATTCCGGTTTCGTTCTTTGGCTCTAAATCGATCGCCCTGTTTTCAGGGGTGCAAAGCGCGATGACCCAGTGGTGGTACGGCCACAATGCTGTGGGCTTCTTTTTGACGGCCGGTTTCCTTGGCATGATGTATTATTTCGTGCCAAAACAGGCCGAACGTCCGGTGTTTTCCTATAAATTGTCGATCATCCACTTCTGGGCGCTGATCTTTCTTTATATCTGGGCGGGTCCGCATCACCTGCATTACACAGCGCTGCCCGATTGGGCGGGAACGCTGGGCATGGTGATGTCGATTGTTCTGTGGATGCCTTCTTGGGGCGGGATGATCAACGGCTTGATGACGCTGTCGGGTGCTTGGGATAAGCTACGCACTGATCCGGTTATCCGGATGATGGTGGTGTCGGTCGGTTTTTACGGCATGGCCACCTTTGAGGGTCCGATGATGGCGATCCGCGCGGTGAACTCGCTGTCGCATTACACTGACTGGACCGTTGGCCACGTGCATTCCGGTGCGCTGGGCTGGAACGGGATGATCACCTTTGGCGCGCTATATTTTCTGGTGCCACGTCTGTGGAACCGCAAAAGCCTGTATTCGCTGAAATTGGTTAGCTATCACTTCTGGCTCGCGACAATCGGTATCGTGCTTTATGCATCTTCCATGTGGGTGTCGGGGATTATGGAGGGCCTGATGTGGCGCGAAGTTGATGCCTCTGGCTTCCTGGTGCATTCGTTTGCTGACACAGTCGAGGCCAAATGGCCAATGAACGTGGCGCGCGCGACCGGTGGGGCTATGTATTTAGTTGGCGCAATTATCATGTGCTACAATCTTTGGGCTACTGTTGCGAAGGGCAAAGCAAAAGCTGGCGCCCCCGTTGCAGTCCCGGCAGAATAAGGAGGGCTTGAGTAATGTCTCTTCTAGATAAACACGGCATCATTGAACGTAGCGCGACTCTCTTGTTGCTCTTTAGCTTGTTTGTTGTGACAATCGGCGGGGCGGTTCAGATACTGCCGCTATTCTGGCTGGAAAACACGATCGAGGATGTGGACGGCATGCGCCCGTATTCCCCGCTCGAGTTAACGGGCAAGCACATCTATATGCGCGAAAACTGTGCAGTTTGTCACAGCCAGATGATCCGCCCGTTGCGCGACGAGGTCGAGCGTTACGGCCACTATTCACTGGCGGTGGAATCGATATATGATCATCCGTTTCAGTGGGGATCAAAACGCACAGGCCCTGATTTGGCCCGTGTCGGTGGGCGTTATTCGGATGAATGGCATCTTGCGCATCTGAAGGATCCGCAATCGGTTGTGCCGGTTTCGATCATGCCTAAATACGGTTTTCTGGAAAATAAAATGATCGAGCCAACCTATATTGTGGATCTGCTGAAAACCAATCGGATGGTTGGTGTGCCTTACACTGACGAAATGATTGAAAATGCTGCGGCTGATTTTCGGGTACAAGTGGACCCGGATGGCGATTATGACGATATGCTGGCCCGTTATCCAAAGGCGCAAGTGCGTAACTTTGATGGCGCGCCGGGTGTTTCCGAAATGGACGCGCTGATTGCGTATCTGCAAATGTTGGGCACGTTGGTTGATTTTGATACCTTCACACCTGACGCAAGCCGATAGGAGGGGGCTATGGAAACATATTCTGTTCTAAGGCAATTTGCCGATAGTTGGGGCATGCTGGTAATATTTCTGTTTTTTCTCGGGGTTATTTTTTGGGCATTCCGCCCGGGCTCGCGTAAAACACATGATTATATCGCCGATACTCCGTTCCGCAATGAAGACAAACCTGCCCCGGCAGAGTCCACGAAGGAGGATCGGTCATGACTAAGAAGCCGACAAAATTGCAAGATAAAGAGGACGAGGTTGAAACAACCGGTCACTCATGGGACGGGATTGAAGAGTTTAACAACCCGTTGCCGCGCTGGTGGTTGTGGACGTTATATGCCACAATTATCTGGGCGATCGGTTACACGATTGCCTATCCGGCCTGGCCTATGATCAAGGGTGCGACGCCGGGTGTTCTTGGTTGGTCAAGCCGCGCTGACGTGGCTGCGGATATTGCCAAGGTTAATGCGCAAAATGCCGAGATTCAGGGCCGTTTGGTTGCCGCCGAGCTGACCGAAATTTCGGCCGATTCCGAGCTGAACAGCTTTGCCGTAAATGCCGGCGCTGCGGTCTTCCAGACCTGGTGTTCGCAATGTCACGGCTCTGGTGCTGCTGGCGCTACGGGCTTTCCCAACCTGCTGGATGATGACTGGCTTTGGGGCGGCAGTATCGAGCAAATCCACTTTACCATCAGCCACGGCATCCGCAGTGAAGCCGATGATGACACACACTGGTCCGAAATGCCGGCATTTGGTGAAATTCTGGAAGCCGAAGAAGTTGATCAGGTGGTCCATTATGTCATGAAAATTGCCGATGAAGAACATGACGCAGAACTGGCAACACTTGGTTCTGTAGTTTTTGAAGATAATTGCGCTTCTTGTCATATGGATGATGGAAAAGGTGATCGAGATCAAGGCGCGCCTAATCTAACGGATGCTATCTGGTTATACGGGGGGGATGCGGACGCGATTCGACATACCGTTGCCTTCTCTCGTTTCGGAGTGATGCCCGCATGGTCATCGCGTTTGTCGCAAGCCGACATTCGTTCCGTAGCCACTTACATTCACCAACGTGGTGGAGGTGAGTAAGATATAGCATCCGAAGGTCTCCAGCCTTCGGGAAAAGACACCGGCGCCCCGCCCTGTTCGCGCGTTTCCTTGGGGGGTCGGTGTCATTATATCTACATTGGATTTACTCTAACAACTAAATCAATCATCTTTTTGTGACAATGTGATATGCCTTGCCACATGGTAGCCAAATTTGGACAGGTTTAAATGAGTGTTTATAAGTGGTTTTGACCCGTATATTAAGTGAAATGCTGATTTAGCCAGCGAGGATTGGAGTAAATCCCGTGAGCAATACTACAGAAGAACCTCCAAAACTATACGCAGCCCGTGAGCCTGTGTTCCCGCAAAAAGCTAAAGGGACTTTTCGCAAGCTGAAGTGGTGGATTTTGATCCTGACTTTGGGGGTGTATTATTTAGGCCCTTGGCTGCGCTGGGATCGTGGGCCGAACTTGCCCGATCAGGCAATTCTGATCGACTTGGGCGGGCGGCGTTTTTTCTTTTTCATGATCCAGATCTGGCCGCATGAATTCTACTTTATTGCGGGCCTGCTGATTATGGCAGGCTTGGGTTTGTTCCTGTTCACCTCGGCACTGGGCCGCGTCTGGTGCGGTTATGCCTGTCCGCAAACTGTCTGGACCGATTTGTTCATCCTGACCGAAGAGTGGATCGAGGGCGATAGAAATTCTCGTGTGCGTCTTTGGAAATCCAAATGGGATCTGAAAAAATGGTGGAAGCGGCTGTTTAAATGGTTTGTCTGGCTGTTGATCGGGCTGGGAACCGGCGGCGCCTGGGTGTTTTATTTTGCCGACGCGCCAACCTTGGCCGTTGATCTGGTTACGCTCAATGCACATTCAGCGGCCTATCTGACGGTGCTTGTTTTAACGGTGGCGACGGTGTTGTTTGGCGGGTTTGCGCGCGAACAAATCTGTATTTATATGTGCCCATGGCCGCGCATTCAGGCCGCGATGATGGACGAAGATACCTTGATGGTCGGTTATCGTCACTGGCGTGGCGAGCCGCGCGGCAAGAAGCGCAAAAAGGATGTCGAGGAAAAAGGCGACTGCATTGATTGTATGGCCTGTGTAAATGTTTGCCCGGCCGGGATTGATATTCGTGATGGCCAACAGCTGGGGTGTATTACCTGTGCCTTGTGTATTGATGCCTGCGACCAAATTATGGATAAAATTGGCAAACCGCGCGGGCTGATCGACTATCTGGCATTCTCAGACGAGCCGCGTGAGATTGCCGGCAAAGAGCCGCGCTCGGCTTGGCATCACGTTTTTCGGGCGCGCACTGTGACCTACACGGTTATCTGGGGCGCGATCGGGCTTGGTTTGTTGGTGGCGCTGCTGGTTCGTCCGGCTATTGATATGACGGTTGCGCCGGTTCGAAATCCGACATTTGTAACCCTGTCTGACGGCACCATCCGCAACACTTATGATGTGCGCTTGCGCAACAAACACGGAGATGACCGGACATTTCATTTTTCCATCACCGGCGAGGATTTAACTGTTTCGCTTGAGGGGCTGGATGGTAAAAGTGTGATTGTTCCTGCCGATAAAACTCTGCTACAAAGGGTTTATATAACGGCACCGAAACGAAGCAAGCCGGCCAAATCGGAACGGACGGAATTTACAATGGCAATCACAGACAAGCTCAGCGGAGAAAAGTCTCTGGTTGAAACTGTGTTTAACGGAAGAGGGCGATGATGGATAACGCAATGAAAAAACCACTGACTGGACGCAAGGTCTTGTTTATTATCGTTAGCTTTTTTGGCGTAATTATGAGCGTGAATTTTTACATGGCCTACAGCGCGATCAGCACGTTCCCCGGCCTTGAATCACAACACAAATATATTGCGGGCAAAGGTTTTCACGACCAGCGCGCTGCGCAGATCGCCATGGGCTGGACTGTGGATGTGGAATTTAATGCCGGCGAATTGCAGGTTGTAATTCTCGATAAAGCGGGCAATCCTGCCGGCGTTGCCAAGATGAGTGCAACGGTTGGCCGCCTGACCCATGCGCGCGAAGACCAGACACCGCAATTCCAGCAACGGGGCGGCAAATTTCTGGCGCCGTTAACGCTGGCTCCGGGTCAGTGGAATTTGCGGATGGAGGCAACGGCTTATGACAGCAGCCCGTTTCGCCAAAGACTTGAGTTTTATGTAGACGGATAAACCATGTGCGCCCAGATCAACGCCTGCCCTGCCTGTGCTGTTGCCCCTTCGGCGGAAGATATGGCGCGCATGAACCAGCCGGTCGAGGCGCGCATCATGCTGTCTTTGCCAACCATCCATTGCGCGGCCTGCATTTCTTCGATTGAACGCAATTTGTCGAAAACGCATGGTGTGCGTTCTGTGCGGGTAAACCTAACCCTCAAGCGCGTCAGCATCGAGGCCGAGCCGGACATAACGCCCGAAAAAATGGTCGCGGTTTTAGAGCGGATCGGCTACGAGGCTCACGAGCTGGACGCAGGTATCTTGCAGGTCACCACCACCGACAAAGTTGGCCGCGAATTGCTGATGCGTCTGGCGGTGGCCGGCTTTGCGATGATGAATGTGATGATGCTGTCGGTCGCGGTTTGGGGTGGTGCGCAGGATGCAACGCGCGATTTGCTGCACTGGGTTTCAGCCGCCATCGCCATGCCCGCCATTGCGTTTTCGGCCCAGCCGTTTTTCAAAAGCGCGTGGAAAATGCTGCGGGTGCGTCGCCTGAATATGGACGTGCCGATTTCACTGGCTATTTTGCTGGCTTGTGTGATGTCGCTTTACGAAATCACGCAAAGCGGTCAGCACGCTTATTTTGACGCGGCCATATCGCTAACATTTTTTCTGCTGGCGGGGCGTTATCTTGACCACCGCACCCGCGCCATTGCCCGTTCTGCCGCCGAAGAATTGGCGGCGCTGGAAGTCCCGCACGCCGAGCGCATAAACGACGGCCAAAGCCAAACCGTGCCAATCGCGGAACTGCTTGTCGGTGATCTGGTGCGGGTTAAACCGGGCGGGCGGATGCCGGTGGATGGTGTGGTTATGGAGGGTAAAAGCGAGCTGGACCGATCTTTGTTAACCGGTGAAACCGTGCCGGTTTTCGCGGGGCCTGACAGTGTGGTCAGTGCCGGTGAAATCAACCTGACCGGCCCGCTTACCCTGCGCGTTACGGCGGCGGGGCAGGATAGTTCGTTGCACCGTTTGGCCAATCTGGTTGCAATGGCCGAAAGTTCAAAAAACCGCTACACGTCACTGGCCGACAAAGCGGCCGCGCTTTATGCGCCGGGTGTGCATCTGCTGGCCTTGTTCGCTTTTTTTGTCTGGTTGGCTGTCACCGGCGGCGATTTCCGGCTTTCGATAAATGTTGCCGTTGCCGTGCTGATTATCACCTGCCCCTGTGCGCTGGGTTTGGCGGTTCCGGCTGTAACCACGGCCGCCTCGGGGCGCTTGTTTCGCCGCGGTATGTTGATCAAGGATGCCACAGCGCTTGAGCGTTTGGCCGAAGTCGACACGGTGGTGTTTGACAAAACCGGAACCTTGACCCAAGGCACGCCCGAGCTAACAAATATGGCCGATTTCAAGCGCACTGATTTAGAAATAGCCCTTGCTTTGGCCGAAGGTTCTGCGCATCCGTTGGCCGTTTCGCTGGCGGGCGCTGCAACGGCGGCCAATGTTAAAGCCGCAAAGCTGACGGAGATAAAAGAAGTGCCGGGATACGGCGTTGAAGCCAAATTACAGGATACGGTTGTGCGGCTGGGGCGGGCCAGCTGGGTTGGTGCCAATTCAGGATCGCAAACGGCAACCTATCTGAAAATTGGCGATGCAAAGGCGCAGGAATTCAGCTTTGCCGACCGTTTGCGCCAAGGCGCTGCGGATGCTGTCGAGGCATTGAAGGCGCAAGGAATGGCGTTGTGGCTGATTTCGGGCGACACTCCGGCAGCTGTGGAAAAATTGGCAAAACGGTTGGGGTTTGATGACTGGATCGCCGAGGCATTGCCCGAAGATAAATCCGAGCGTATCAAGGAGCTGACGGATCGGGGCGCGCGGGTTTTGATGGTTGGCGATGGCTTGAATGACACGGCCGCGCTGACTGCGGCGCATGTTTCGATTTCGCCGGCATCGGCACTGGATGCGGCGCGTGTTGCGTCCGATATTGTGCTGCTGGGCGTCGATATGACCCCGTTGGCCGAGGCCACGGTGATCGCCAAAAAAGCCACTCTGCGAATTAAGGAAAATTTTGCGATTTCCACCGTCTATAATGTGGTTGCGGTTCCAATTGCTTTTATGGGTTTTGCCACCCCGTTGATTGCGGCCTTGGCAATGTCGGTCTCATCGATTACTGTATCGTTAAATGCATTGCGTCTGCGTTAGGAGAAAACCTGTGGAAATGATCGCCTTCCTGATCCCCGTTTCGCTGTTTCTTGGCGGGCTTGGGCTGCTTGCGTTTGTCTGGACCATGCGCTCCAAACAATATGAGGATCCCGAAGGTGATTCCCGGCGTATTTTAAGTGATGAATGGGATGATAAGCCTAAGCCCAAATAATGAGACCGCCGAGAACTCAGTATCCGATTTAAAACGCAATGGATGATATCAAAGCCTTACGGTCTGCGCACCCGGCGTCTCGCAATGGCTTTGAAGCCCTCAGCAGTGCCCGGGCGCTTGATAATCGCAATTGCCTAACCAGCCAACACCCTCCTGCGGTCACGCAACTTTGGGCCTCGCATCCGTCCGTCCACTGCCTGACAGCTGATTTGCAAAGTCACCGAAAAGGGGGCATGTCTGGTAGGCCCTATGGAAGGATCCGCCGCGGTTTTGCGCGGACGACCGATCGTTTTGGCGGGCGCAAGGATAAGGAGCGACACCCCCGCTCCCGATCCGCTAAATCGCTTGCAGAGCGTCCAGAACACCCTGCATATTTAACGCGAGTGGTTTGTGCCCAAGCGATTGTGGCCCCCTCGAATCCTGTCAATTCGGTTGAGCCATAAATAACCCAATTGGTTTTTGATCGGACACTTAGTGTGAAGTCGCCTACCGGACATATAAAATACTTCGTGCAAATTTACGTATTTTGGATAACCAAAGCAGCCGACTACCCGATATCACACAACATTTGACAAATCCTGCCGGGTTGCTTTAAATACACCGTATGAACACGCAGCATTATATCATGATCACCCGACGCCGACGCAATCGCGCCTGACGTTCCGCTGCCTGTTTATCTGCGCCAAACCCGCGCAATCTTTCCTGAAAATATTGACATACCCCGGCTGATGCGCCACCCCGACAGGCGCACAAGGGCTTCTTCTTAAGGATAATTTTATGATACCGTCTGTTTTACCCACCTATTTGCGCGCACCGCTATCGTTTGTCAAAGGCGAAGGCTGTTGGTTGACCGAAGCAGACGGGCGCCGATTTTTGGACATGGGTTCGGGCGTTGCGGTTAATGTTTTGGGCCACGCGAACCCGGTGCTGACGGCCGCGCTAACGCAACAGGCGGGGCAGCTTTGGCACACCTCGAACCTATACGAAATCCCGCAACAAAAAATGCTGGCCGATAAATTGGTCGATGCCAGTTTTGCCGACACCGTATTTTTCACCAATTCCGGCACCGAGGCTTGTGAATTGTCGATCAAAATGGCCCGCAAATACTGGTTTGAAAAAAATCAGCCCGAGCGCATAAAAATCATCGCGTTTGATGGATCATTTCATGGCCGTTCTGCGGCGGGGATTGCCGCTGCGGGTTCAGAAAAAATGACCCACGGTTTTGGCCCGTTGTTGGCCGGGTTCACGCATTTGCCCTTTGATAATATTGACGCGCTAAAGGATGCAATGGATGAAACCGTTGCCGCCGTGATTATTGAACCGGTGCAGGGCGAAGGCGGCATTCGCCCCTTGTCGGATGCTTATCTGAAAGCGCTGCGCGATCTGTGCGACGCGGTTGGTGCGTTGCTGATTTTTGATGAAATCCAATGCGGCATGGGGCGCACGGGCAAATTGTTTGCGCATGAATGGGCCAATGTTGCACCCGACATTATGCTGGTTGCCAAAGGCATCGGCGGGGGTTTTCCTTTGGGGGCTGTTTTGGCCACCGAAAACGCGGCATTGGGCATGACGGCGGGCACGCATGGATCGACTTATGGCGGCAATCCTCTGGCCTGTGCCGTGGGCAATGCGGTGATGGATATTGTTGCCACAGATGAATTTTTAGCCGATGTAAACCGCAAGGCCGGGGCGCTGCGCCAAAAACTGGAGGGGCTGGTTGATGCCTATCCTGACGTGTTCGAGGCGGTGCGTGGTTCGGGCCTGATGCTGGGTTTGAAATGCAAGGCCCCCAACATGGATCTGGTTAATGCGGCCTACGGTCATCAGCTGTTAATCGTGCCGGCATCTGATAACGTGGTGCGGCTTTTGCCCGCGCTTAATATTTCAAACGCCGATATTTCCGAGGCCGTAAACCGGCTGGAAAAAACCGCAGAATATATTTCCAAAGGACTAAACCAATGAACCATTTTTTAGACATCCACACCACAGACGCCACGGCCCTGCGCATAATTATTGATCAGGCCCACAGCATGAAAGCCGCCCGCGTTGGCCAGCCCAAAGGCACGCCCGATGCCGAGCAGCCGCTGGAAAATCATATGGTTGCGTTGATTTTTGAAAAACCGTCAACCCGCACACGGGTTTCATTTGATGTGGGAATCCGGCAGATGGGCGGCCAGAGTTTGGTCTTGTCGGGCAATGACATGCAGCTGGGCCACGGCGAAAGCATTGCCGATACCGCACGGGTTTTATCACGTTACGTCGACATGATCATGATCCGCACATTCGAGGAAAATATCCTGCACGAATTGGCTGAATACGCTACAGTGCCGGTGATTAACGGGTTAACCAATTCCAGCCATCCTTGCCAGATTATGGCCGATGTGATGACTTTTGAAGAACACCGAGGCCCGATCAAAGGTAAAAAAGTGGTCTGGACAGGCGACGGCAACAACACCTGCACCAGCTTGCTGCACGCGGCGGGGCAGTTTGGCTTTAACCTTGTTTTTGCGGGGCCAGAGGCCTTGGATCCTGCCCCCGAAGCCATCAAATTTGCCCGCTCCAAGGGCGTGAATGTAACCATAGAACGCGATGTGCAAAAAGCTGTGCAGGGTGCTGATCTGGTTGTTGCCGATACTTGGGTTTCGATGCACGACAGTCAATCCACCCGCCAGCGCCGGCATAATCAGTTGAAATCCTATCAGGTGAATGATGCGTTGATGGATCAGGCCAAAGACGATGCTTTGTTCATGCACTGCCTGCCTGCGCATCGCGAAGAAGAGGTAACATCTTCGGTAATGGATGGTCCGAAATCGGTGATTTTTGACGAGGCTGAAAATCGTTTGCACGCGCAAAAGGCGGTTATGCGTTGGTGTTTGGGACTGTGATTTCGCGGCATGCCATTCATTATTTACAGGCTTGCGCGACAATATTTACAGGCTTGCGCGACAATGCCAAAAAGTTTGCCGGTTTTCATGTTCGTGTATGGCAGAAACCTATCGGAATATGGCACCCACTGAAGTTGCAGAAAGCTGGGTTTTCAGCACCGCTTGGCAGTATGTAAAACCGGTCTGGTCAAGCCAAAACAGATTCAACACACGTTTCTGGCTGTAAATGGTGATAATCTTCGCAGATTGATTGGCATATTCGCGCTCGTGTTCAAAAGCCATCCGAACTAGCGCGCCGCGCACTTCAGTCGAGCATCTGTTGCTTTTGCCATAGGCTCCATTCTTGCTTGCTTTGGAGCCTCCGGCAAACGGGGGCAGTTTGATTTCCATTTCCCTTCATAGAAACTATTGCTCGACAAAAACTATACTGCATACGGGGTTCCTTCGGGGCTTCTAAATGACGTGCGCATGAGGTAAAGAGCACATTGAAAAGGTATAATCCACCGGTGCCGACGAAGACTCGAGTGAGGTAATCAATGATTATTATTAAACTAAAAGGCGGTCTTGGAAACCAGATGTTTCAGTATGCGGCCGGTCGTGCACTTGCGCTGAAAACCGGGCTGCCGCTGGTTTTGGACCGGCGTCATTACCGGCGTGAACGCGAGCATGGCTATGGTCTGAAAGCCTTCAAATTAGCGGATATTCCACTGAACGATAAGCGTCTTCCACCTTTGCTACGCGATCGGCCACTAGCCTATTGGATTTGGCGACTGAAACAACGTGAGCCAAAGTTGCTGCGTCAGAAAGGGGTGGGCTTTGATCCAGCCATTGCGGCGGTTTCCAGCCCGGCCTGGATCGACGGCTATTTCCAATCCGAACGGAATTTTGCAGCGCAGGCCGCAATAATCCGTGCAGAGCTAACCCCCGTATCTCCGCTTGATGCAGAGAACACCCGCTGGCTTGCCGAAATCAAGGCAGAGCCGCGCGCTGTTTCGCTGCATGTACGGCGCGGCGACTATGTACAAAATTCAAAAGTCACGGCCCGGCACGGCATCTGCACACCGGATTACTACGCGCATGCGCTGGCCCATGTCGCGCAGAAAATGGGGGAAGATCCCATCATATATGCATTTTCTGACGACCCAGATTGGGTGCGGGATAATTTGAAATTACCGGCAGAAATCAGAATCGTGGGGCATAATGACTCTTCTCGAAATATCGAAGACCTGCGCCTTATGAACGGGTGCCGACATCATATTATTGCCAATTCCTCATTTTCCTGGTTGGGGGCTTGGCTCAATCCACGCGCAGATAAGATCGTGGCCGCCCCCGCACGATGGTTTTCCGACCCCGCTTATGCCAATCCCGATATTTTGGCCGACGGCTGGACGTCCATCGAAGGATGACACGTTTGGATGCGACAGCACAACGCGCGTATGTTCCCAATCGGCATTTAATTAGCGCTTTGAAATTGCCTGCGGGGGTGGCGTGGGCCATCAGCCCTTTTGCTAATACAGCGGCTAATTTTTCCGGGCATGGCACCGGTACCACCCATGCCCCGTGAAAAACAAAAGCTTGACAGGTTCCCCATGCTGCTCGGCTTTTGGCTTGTGCTTACGGCGGTTGCGCCCATAATCCTCATCTGGATCGCGCGCTTTGCGCACCGGCGACAGAAGGGCGAACCGGAAAGGTTTGCTGAGCGCTTGGGGCGTGGGTCTCTGGCGCGCCCCGCCGGGCGGCTCATCTGGGTTCACGCCGCCTCGGTCGGAGAGGTTGCCTCGGTCGTGAAGCTTGTTCGCAGTCTGGCGGATCAAAAAAATTCTCCGGTCCTTGTGACAACAACTACGGCGACGGGTGCTGCCACGGTGGCGCGATTGCTGCCGGAAGCGTTGCACCAGTTTTTGCCAATTGACACGCGGGGTGCCGTTTCCCGATTTCTGAACCATTGGCACCCGGATGCTGCGTTTTTTGTAGAAGGCGATCTCTGGCCCCGGATGATCCTTTCTCTTAAAAAACGAAATTGCCCGACAGCCCTGATAAATGCGCGCGCCTCTCGCAGCCGAGAGCGTTTCGCATCTGTCTACGCAACACTTCTCTCCCGGATGCATCTGATTACGGTGCAAGAACCCGGCCTGCTTGACGGGCTGAAAGCCCTTGGCCTTGACCCCGCACGTCTGCATGCTCCGGGAAATCTCAAAGCAGATGTGGCCGCTCTACCCGTTAATGGAACTATTCGTGCCCAAATTTCTTTAGCCACCACTGACAGGGGGGTGTGGGCCGGCGTTTCCACCCATCCTGGCGAGGAGACGGATTTACTTGATGTCCAGGCCAGTCTTGCCGGCAATCCACTGCTGATTCTTGTGCCGCGCCACCCCGAGCGAGGGGATAATCTGGCAGCTGAACTTAACCGTCGCGGCCTGATATTTTCGCGTCACAGCAAGGGTGAGATGCCAGATGGCCGGACGCAGGTCCATCTGGTGGATGTGCTTGGCGAAACCGGAACTATTTACGCGGCAGTCGGGGTGGCGTTTGTCGGCGGCTCTCTTGTGGCCGGGCCGGGCGGGCACACACCTTATGAGCCGCTTGCGCTGGGTTGTGCGATTTTGTCGGGACCACATGTTCGAAATTTTGAGGCCGCGTATAAATCGCTTCAGGCCGAGGGTGCTGCGTATATGGTTTCCAATCCGCCGGCCCTTGCTGCAGAGCTTCGTGCCATTTTGCAGGATAAAAGCAAGCTGAGCGCGATGCAAAATGCTGTTCGGGAAACGCAATCCACACAGGGTGGCGCCACAGAACGAACGCTTGATCTGATTGCCGTTTTCCTACCGCAAGGAAAAATAAAACTATGACCCCGGATTTTGCCCCCAGACAGGGTCACCAATCTAGCGCTCACGATTTTGATGACGGTTTTAGGGTTCAGCGAAAACCGCTCGCTCAACGCAGCGATCGTCTCCGAAGAGACTTGTATTTCTTTTCGAACTCGCGCCGTTGTCTT
>CAYSBD010000013.1:0-28255 GCA_964429175.1 uncultured Marinosulfonomonas sp. | reverse complement strand
GCAAGGCTGAAACCGTTGAGGGGGCCGAAACTGCGCTGGATGAGCTGGAGAAAAATGGGGCGAAAAATACCCGATTGCCCTCAAATCGTGGCGGGAAAAATGGCCCAATCTGTCGGTGCGCATTCCGGGTATCCGGCCGACATCCGGCGGGTGATTTACACGACCAACACGATCAAGGCTGTGCATCGCCAGTTGCGCAAACCGACCAAAACCAAGGGCGCGTTTCCGAATGAAAACAGCTTGCTTAAACTGCTTTATATGGGCATCCAGAACGCCTCGAAAAAATGGACCATGCCACTGCAAAACTGGAATTTGACATTGTGACAGCTTTGGATCTATTTTGAAGGCAGGTTAGACGACGTGCTGGATATCTGAACGAACCCCATGACACGGAATTACGAACGCTCCCACTTTATATTCTGCTAACTTTATTCGTTGGCTTCGCGAATTTTATCAGCCGCTTCTTTGTTATAAATGATGCCTTCTTTTTTAAACAACTGATCAAGTTCGCCCGATAAAGTCATTTCTGTAATGATATCACAGCCGCCAACAAATTCGCCTTTGACGTAGAGTTGCGGAATGGTGGGCCAGTCGGAGTAATCCTTGATGCCTTGGCGCAAATTTTCATCTGCCAAAACATTAACATCGGCAAAATCAATTTGCATAAAATTCAGCACACCTGCCACACGGGACGAAAACCCGCATTGAGGTGCATCTTTGGTGCCTTTTAAAAACAATACAACATCATGTTCTGAGACGAGTGTTTTGATTGCGGTGGCTATTTCGGTCATTTGTTATTCCCCTTGGTTTTGTCTTGTTTTCGTGCTTGCATCTGCTTTTGCGTGCGTTTGCTCCAGAAATACACGTCGCGGGCACCCAGTGATGCAGCCGTTTTATTTCCTTGTTCAGATGCGCGTATTATATCCATATCAATTTCTTCCATGCCCAGTTCGGGCTTGTCATCTTCATCACTCTCCACAGCATCCCCCAGGAATTGCTGGGCAAGGTTGGGGCGCGGCTGGCCTCGTTTCAGCAGTATTTCAACAAGAATTGCAATGGCAATAAGGCCTACAACCGACAATAATATAGTGTGCCACAGGCTCATGATGTTTACTCGGGCGTTTTGGTGGTTAAGGCCAAGGCATGTAGTGCGCCGGCCGAGCCTTCCATCTTGTCTTTTAGGGAGGCATAAACTGCACGTTGTTGCTGAACCCTATTTTGGCCACGGAAACTTTCATCAATCACCTCGGCGGCCCAATGATTTCCATCACCTGCCAAATCCGTAATTGTGATCTGCGCATCGGGAAATGCGACGCGGATCAGGGCTTCAATTTCATGGGCTGCAATGGCCATGTTTAGTGTCCTTTGTAAAATGTCTAACTGTGAATGTAGGCACCAAACGCCCGTTTCGCAAGCTTAACCGATGACATTGATAAATGAGGAGCGAAAGATTTCGGATAATTCTGCAAGTGGCGCAGATGATCCGCCAAAGGTCACGTTATCGCCTACAAAATTCCCGACGCTGCACGCAGAAATATTTGCGCAACCCGCAGCAACTATCAATGCTTCGGCCTGATCAAAACTGCAGGCCACCAGATAGCGGGCCTGATCTTCGCCAAACAGGGTCGGGATGTCGCCTGCTTTCAATGCCACGCCGACGCCAGCCGCTTCCGCCATTTCAAAGGCCGCCAAAGCTAGTCCGCCGTCGGATAAATCCGTTACCGCCCCGATCAATTCGCGGTTGGCGCGGATGAATTCACCATTTTGCTTCTCGGCCTCGAGATCAACATGGGGCGCATCGCCATCTTCGCGTCCAAAGGCCTCGGCCAACAGCGCAGATTGGCCCAGATGGCCGGCGGCTTCACCGATTAAAAGCGCAACATCTCCTTGGCGCACTTTACCACAAATTAGCTGATCAATATCTTCAATCAGGCCCACAGCACCAATGGTCGGGGTTGGTGAAATTCCGCTGCCATCGGTTTCATTATAAAGACTGACATTGCCCGAAACGATCGGCATATCAAGCGCCAAAACAGCCGCTGAAATACCTTTGATTGCGCCAACAAACTGGCCCATGATTTCAGGTTTTTCGGGGTTGCCAAAATTCATATTATCGGTGGTTGCCAGCGGTTTTGCCCCCACGGCACACAGATTTCGATAGGCTTCGGCCACCGCCTGCTTGCCGCCCTCGAATGGATTTGCCTTTACATAACGGGGGGTTACGTCAGATGTAAATGCTAAAGCCTTATTGGTTCCATGCACCCGCACCACGCCAGCGCCAAGGCCCGGAACCACGGCAGTATCGGCCATAACCATGGTATCATATTGCTGGTAAACCCATTGTTTCGAGGCATGGTTGGGCGATGAAATCAGGGCGCGCAAACCATCAACCGGATCAATTTCAGGCACATCGGCCAGTGCTGCTGCGGCAGGGGTTTCAACCCAGGGGCGGTCATATTCCGGCGCATTGCCCGAGAGTGCTTTTAGTGGCAAATCGGCTTTGCATTCATTGCCGTGCATGATGATAAAGCGGTCCTCGGCGATGGTTTCGCCCACAATCGCAAAATCCAGATCCCATTTATCGAACACGGCCTTGGCCACGTCCTCCAGCTCGGGGTTCAGCACCATCAACATGCGTTCCTGGCTTTCCGACAACATCATTTCATAGGCCGACATATGTTCTTCGCGCACCGGAACAGCGTCCAGATTTAGCCGAACGCCCAAGCCGCCTTTGTCGCCCATTTCGACAGCCGAGCAGGTCAGGCCAGCCGCGCCCATATCCTGAATTGAAATCACCGCACCTGTGGCCATCAATTCCAGCGTGGCTTCCATCAGGCGTTTTTCGGTGAACGGATCGCCGACCTGAACGGTGGGGCGTTTTTCTTCAATGGTGTCGTCAAATTCAGCCGATGCCATGGTTGCGCCGCCAACCCCGTCACGGCCGGTTTTTGCGCCTAGATAAACCACCGGCATGCCAACGCCCGAAGCGGCCGAGTAGAAGATTTTATCGGTGTCGGCCAAACCGGCCGCAAAAGCATTAACCAGACAATTGCCGTTATAGGCGGGGTGAAAACGCACCTCTCCGCCGACCATTGGCACGCCGAAACAATTGCCATAACCGCCGACACCGGCAACCACGCCATGCACCAGTTGGCGGGTTTTGGGGTGTTCTGGCTGGCCAAATGACAGCGAATTCATCGCCGCAATCGGGCGTGCGCCCATGGTGAACACATCGCGCAAAATGCCGCCAACACCGGTGGCCGCACCCTGATAAGGCTCGATATAGGACGGGTGATTGTGGCTTTCCATTTTAAAAACCACGCATTGCCCATCGCCAATATCAACGATACCCGCATTTTCACCGGGGCCGCAAATTACCTGCGGGCCTTCGGTCGGCAGGGTGCGCAGCCATTTTTTGGAGGATTTATAAGAGCAGTGCTCATTCCACATGGCCGAAAAAATCCCGAGTTCGGTATAGCTGGGAACGCGTCCGATGATTTCCAGAAGGCGTTGGTATTCATCATCGCTTAATCCGTGGCTGGCAATTAGATCTTCGGTGATCTTTGGCTCTTGCATTTTTATCCCCAGTTGTCGTTGTGTGGCCGTTTCTGGATGCCTTTTAAGGCATGGCGGCGGGCAGGGGAATGCAAATCGCAAAATTTATTTTAAGCGATATTAAGCGGGGCCGAGCGTAAAGCAAAAAAAAGGCCGAGCACAAAGGCTCGGCCGAAGTCCAACAGGGAGGTATGAGACCAGCAAGAGTTGCCTCGATTACTGCGCTCATGAGTGTAATTTAGGTATACCAAGGGATGCATTCAAGCAAAAATATGTAAATAATGCGCAATCCCGTTATGCGCTGGGTGCATAGCTTATTTGGCGGTTTGCTGGCGCAGCAATCTGCGACGCGCAATGATTTCTTCGGTAACAAAATCACGAAAGGCCGCGATGCGTTTTGATTGGCGCAATTCCTCGGGGTAGGCAAGGAACACCGGGATTTCGTTTGATTCCAGCGCAGGCAAAACGCGCACCAGATTGGGGAAACCTTCGGTGACGTAATCGGGCAGCACGCCAATGCCCAAATCAGACAGCACGCTTTGCAGCACGCCAAAATAGTTATTCACGGTCAACAGAGAACGTAAATTATAGGTCAGTAAATGTTGCACAAAACTGGCCCCGGCGCTGACTTGGGTCGAACTTGTGGATTGGCAAATCAGGCGGTGATCGGCCAGATGTTCGGTATTTTGCGGGGCAGGGTGGCTTTTCAGGTAGGTGTGGGTTGCGTAAAGCCGCATGTTTACGCTCATCAGGCGCTTGCGGATCAGGTCGGCCTGACTGGGTTCTTTCATCCGGATTGCCACATCTGCTTCGCGCATCGGTAAATCCAGCACGCGCTCGTTCATGATCAGATCGATTTTCAGATCGGGGTATTTTTCGTATAATTTCGACAGGCGCGGGGCCAGCCAGAGCGAACCAAATCCGGTTGTTGTGGTCACACGCAGCTCGCCGAATGCTTCATCCGAGCTGTCACGAATGCGCGCGGTGGCGGCCTCGAGGCGTTTGTCCATTGCCTGTGTGGCGTTAAACAGCAGCTCGCCCTGTTCGGTTAAAATCAGCCCGCGCGCATGGCGGTGAAACAAAGTAGCATCCAGATTTTTTTCAAGCGCGCGGATCTGGCGCGAGACGGCTGATTGGCTAAGATTTAGCGTCTCGCCCGCGTGGGTAAGAGAGCCTGCATCCGCAACCGCGTGAAATATTCGTAATTTGTCCCAATCCATAACAGCCAAACCTTTAGCGCAAATTAAATGATGCTAAAATAAGTCTCTACTGTCGCGGGCAAAAAGAAAATAGCTGAATTTGTTATTTTGCACAGGCAAATACAAACCATGCGCTAGTTAGACGTGGATTTATGCAAAAATTTGGCGTATTGCAGGTATATCTTTTGTAAATAAGTTGGGGCGAATATGGCTGTTGGTGTTTTTGATTCCGGACTGGGCGGGCTGACGGTTCTGGACGCGGTTGCCAAGCGCTTGCCCGATATTTCCTTTGTTTATCTAGGCGATAGCGCCAATGCGCCTTACGGGGTGCGTGATGCGGATGATGTTTTTCGGCTGACCAAGGCGGCGGTTGAGCGGCTGTGGGATGCGGGCTGTGATCTGGTGATTTTGGCTTGCAACACGGCCTCGGCTGCGGCGCTGCGCCGGATGCAGGAACAGGGCCTGCCCGATGGCAAGCGGGTGCTGGGTGTATTTGTGCCGCTGATCGAGGCGCTGACCGAACGCGATTGGGGCGATAACTCACCGCCGCGCGAGGTGTCTGTGCAAAATGTGGCGCTATTTGCCACGCCCGCTACGGTTGCATCGCGTGCGTTTCAACGCGAGCTTGCTTTTCGTGCCATTGGCGTGGATGTCGAGGCGCAGGCTTGTGGTGGTGTGGTTGACGCCATTGAAGATGGCGATGAAATTCTGGCCGAAGCATTGGTGCGCAGCCATGTCGAGGCGTTAAAGCGTAAAATGCCGGCACCTGAGGCCGCGATTTTGGGCTGCACGCATTATCCGTTGATGGAGCAGCATTTTCAGGCGGCTTTGGGCGCGGATGTGAAGGTGTTTTCGCAGGCTGATCTGGTGGCTGAAAGTCTGGCGAATTATTTGCAGCGCCATCCGAAAATGCGCGGCCAAGGCACGCAATCGATGTTTTTGACCACGGGTGATCCGGCCACGGTTTCGGACAAGGCCACGCAATTCCTGCGACGAAAGATCGCGTTTGTCTCGGCGTGATTGCGAAACGGTGCAATACCCCTTAATGTTAGAACATATATTCGAGAGGTCGAAAGATGACCCATAAAATCGCAATCCTTGGTGCTAGCGGCTATACCGGCGCTGAATTGGTGCGTCTTATTGCCAGCCATCCTTCTATGGAAATTATTGCCCTGTCGGGGGATCGCAAGGCGGGCATGGCTTATGGCGAAGTTTTTGCCCATTTACGCCATCTGGATTTGCCGGATCTGGTGAAAATCGAGCAGATTGATTTTGCCGGCGTTGATCTGGCCTTTTGCGCACTTCCCCATGCCACTTCGCAGGCCGTGATTCGAAAATTGCCGCGTGATTTGAAAATTGTTGATCTATCGGCCGATTTCAGGTTGCGTGATCTGGATGAATACGAAAAATGGTACGGAAAACCCCACACGGCGGCGGATTTGCAAGCGCAGGCGGTTTATGGTCTGACTGAATTTTACCGCGACGAAATTCGCACCGCGCGGCTGGTGGCCGGCACGGGATGCAATGCGGCGGCGGGGCAATTTGCGCTTGTGCCGTTGATGCGCGGTGGGTTGATTGATCTGGATGATATCGTGATTGACCTGAAGGCCGCCGTGTCGGGGGCCGGGCGCGCGTTAAAGGAAAACCTGCTGCACGCCGAATTATCCGAGGGCTATCACGCCTATGCGCTGGGTGGCACGCACCGGCATTTGGCCGAGTTTGATCAGGAATTCAGCCGTCACGCCGGGCGCGCCGTCAAGGTGCAGTTTACCCCGCATCTGATCCCGGCCAATCGCGGAATTCTGGCCACGGTTTATGTCAAGGGCGATGCCGAGAAGGTGCACGCGGCGCTGGCTGGTGCCTATGAAAACGAGCCGTTCATCGTCACTTTGCCCATGGGTCAGGCCCCGTCGACCCGCCACATCCGCGGTTCGAATTTCTGCCATATCGGTGTGACTTCTGATCGCATTAAAAACCGTGCGACAATCGTCGTAGCCCTTGACAATTTGACCAAAGGGTCGTCTGGTCAGGCGCTACAAAATGCAAATCTAATGTTGGGAGAAAACGAAACCGCAGGCTTGATGCTTGCCCCCGTTTTCCCCTAGGCACCTTGAGATAAAGGAACCGAAAAGATGAAGGGTCTAAAGAAAAAGCGCCGGATACAGCTGGTCGTCGTTACGTTTGTGGCACTGGCGGTTTCGACGGCTTTGATCGGCTACGCAATGCGTGACGGGATTAATCTCTACAAAAGCCCAAGCGAAGTCACCGAAGTTACGCCCGATCCCAACGAGGTGTTTCGCCTTGGCGGTTTGGTGGCAGAAGGCTCGCTTGTGCGCGGTCAGGGTGAAGTGGTTTCCTTTGAAATTACCGATGGGTTTGAAACTATATTGGCAAATTATTCCGGTATTTTGCCGGACCTTTTTGAAGAAGGCCAAAGCACGATTGTTACAGGAAAATACATTGACGGTGTGTTCCAAGCCACTGTTGTTCTTGCCAAACATGATGAAAGCTACATGCCCAGAGAAGTGGCGGATATGCTGAAAGAAAAAGATGTTTATGAGGAAATGGGCGGCAGCTGAAGCTGGGCGCTAAACGGGTCCAGAACGGGCATCTAAAACTAAATTAACCATTTTTAAGGATCCTCGCAGATGAAATTTGCGGGGATTTTTTATGCAAACAGTAAGACAGATAGCCGTTGAAATTGTCGTTCGCGAGGGCGGCTTTGTGAATGATCCGGATGATCCGGGCGGGGCGACAAATTTTGGTGTTACGATTCACACCATGCGCTGGTTGGGCCTGGATTTAACCGGTGATGGTGCGGTGGATGAGACCGATGTGCGCGCCCTGACGCGGCCTCAGGCCGTTGATATTTTTATCCGGCATTATTTTGAGCGTCCGCGTGTTGTCCAGCTGCCCGAGGTTTTGCATGCCAGCGTTTTTGATATGTATGTCAATGCCGGTGCGAATGCGGTGCGGATATTGCAACGATTGCTGGTGGATATGGGCCATGCGATTGGTGTGGATGGCGGGATAGGGCCGCAAACCACGCAGGCAAGTTTGCTGGCATATGCAAATGCGCCGGATCATCTGGCCGATGCTTACGGGATTGCGCGGCGCAATTATTATTACGCTTTGGCCGATGCGCGCCCTGCTTCGCGTAAATTTGCCCGGCGCCGCGACGGAGGCAAAGGTGGCTGGATCAAACGGGCCGAAGAATTCATTTCACCGCGCTTTCATTTAAGCCGCGCCGAACATAACAAGAGGGTTTCCGCATGGGGTTGATTGAAAAACTGTTCACACTTGTTTTTGGTGGAAATCGCAATATTTTGGCCCAAACGGCCGAGGTTTTCCGCGAAAATGCCGAAGCCGGTGCGGTGCGCGGGGTTGCGTTGCAGCGTTATGCGATGCGTCAGCACGGTTCTGAATTCCGCAGTTTTGAGCGTGGCAGGTTCGACCGGTTTATGGATGGGTTAAACCGTTTGCCGCGCCCGATGCTGGCGCTTGGCACATTTGGTTTGTTCATCAGCGCAATGAGTGATCCGATCTGGTTTGCCTCGCGGATGCAGGGGCTGGCGCTGGTGCCCGAGCCTTTGTGGTGGTTGCTGGGGGCGATTGTGTCGTTTTATTTTGGCGCGCGGCATCAATTTAAGGGGCAGGAATTTCAGCGCTCGATTGCCCAAACCATGGGTCATGTCCCGCAGGTGGTGGAAAATATCCGCAAATTACAGGCACTAAACCCGATTTCGCCGCGTGTTGCGGCCACCAATGGCGATCTGGCCCTTAGCAATCTGGCGACAAAACCCGATTTCAATGCAGCCTTGCGCGACTGGAAAAACGAAATAGGGGGCGTTAAAGAATAAACGCCTGACAGCACGCCACAACCGTTCTGACAGATTTGTTACCCGGCAGTGGTTGAAATTTGTTTAATATCATTGGCCTTGGCACAAGTTATCTTTATAATGATTCTATGTTTATTGAACTTGGCCATTTTGCCCTGATCCTCGCCTTCGTTGTAGCCATCCTGCAAGCGATCATTCCCCTTATCGGTGCGCATAAAAATTGGCCTGGCTGGATGGGTTTTGCCATTCCGGCCGCCAACGCCCAGTTTTTCCTGACCGCGATATCCTTTGCGGCGCTAACTTACGCTTTTGTGGTCTCGGATTTTTCGGTCCGGCTGGTGGTTGAAAACTCGCACACTGCCAAACCGATGCTTTACAAAGTTTCGGGCGTTTGGGGTAATCACGAAGGCTCAATGCTGCTTTGGGTGTTGATTTTGGTGCTGTTCGGGGTCTGCGCGGCATGGTTTGGCGGCAATTTACCACCGGCTCTAAAGGCGCGGGTGCTGGCTGTTCAGTCCATGGTGACGGTGGCTTTTATGGGCTTTGTGTTGTTTACATCAAACCCGTTCGAGCGGTTGCAATACCCGCCTTTTAACGGGCGTGATCTTAATCCGTTGCTGCAAGATCCGGGGTTGGCGTTTCATCCGCCATTTTTATATTTGGGCTATGTGGGGCTGTCGATGTCGTTCAGTTTTGCCATCGCCGCGCTGATCGAAGGCCGGGTTGATGCGGCCTGGGCGCGTTGGGTGCGGCCCTGGACATTGGCGGCCTGGGTTTTTCTGACCATTGGCATCGTGTTGGGGTCGTGGTGGGCTTATTACGAATTGGGCTGGGGCGGTTTCTGGTTCTGGGATCCGGTGGAAAATGCATCCTTCATGCCGTGGCTGTTGACGATTGCGTTGCTACATTCCGCCATTGTGGTGGAGAAACGTGAAGCGCTGAAAAGCTGGACCATTTTGCTGGCGATCCTTGCCTTTGGCTTTTCGTTGTTGGGCGCGTTTATCGTGCGCTCGGGGATTTTGACCTCGGTTCATGCCTTTGCCACCGATCCGCAGCGCGGGATGTATATTTTGATGATCACCGGGTTTTTCACTGGTGGCGGGCTGCTGTTATACGGGTTTCGCGCCCATGCCATGCAGGCCAAGGGGGTGTTTTCTATAGTTAGTCGTGAAACGGCGCTGGTGTTGAATAATATCTTGCTGGCGGTGGCGACATTTGTTGTATTCATCGGCACCATGTGGCCGCTGATTATCGAAGTGCTGTTTGATCGCAAATTATCGGTGGGACCGCCGTTTTTCAACACAGCCTTCACGCCGTTCATTGTGGCGCTGGCGGTGATCTTGCCGGTTGGCGCGGTTTTGTCGTGGAAACGCGCGCGTCTTGGCAAAGCGATGAAATCGATGTCGGGCATTTTTGCGCTGGCTGTGGCGGCCGGAATTTTGACCTGGACGCTGCAAACCGGTAAATCGGCATTGGGTCCGGTGGGCATTTTCCTCGGGGTTTGGCTGGTCTTCGGTGCGGGGCTGGATTTATGGCAGCGCACGGGGCGCAAAAACATTACCGATCGTTTGCGCCGGATGTTCAAATTGCCGCGGGCCGATTGGGGCAAGGCGCTGGCGCATGGCGGTTTTGGCATTATGATTATCGGCATTGCCGGCCTGACCGCATGGGAATACGAAGATATCCGCGTTGGCCAGATAAACCAGCCCTTTATGGTGCAGAATTACGAAATCAACATTGAAGACGTTTGGCGTGAAGCTGGCCCGAATTTCACCGCCACCAAAGCCCGGATAACGGTGAAACGTGATGGCGAACTGGTCACCACCCTGACGCCGGAAAAACGGTATTATCTGGTGCAGACCATGCCAATGACCGAGGCCGCGATTTATAACGGGTTTTTGCGCGATATTTATCTGGTAATCGGCGATGCCCAAGAGGGCGGTGGCTGGGCGGTGCGCAGCTTTCTTAAGCCGCTTGCCAGCTGGATCTGGATGGGGGCGGCGCTTATGTCGCTTGGTGGTTTGATCAGTTTGACCGATCGGCGTTATCGTGTGGCAGCCGGTGCGCGCAAAAGGCGCAACAAGGTGCAAAAAACAGCGCCCGTTGCAGCGGAGTAGGCGGAAATGAAATATTTTATCCTGATATTTGCCTTGTTGGCCGCGCCTGCATTTGCGGTGGAGCCCGACGAGGTGATGGATGATCCTGCCCTTGAAGCCCGGGCGCGCGAGATCAGCCGGGAATTGAAATGCGTGGTCTGTCAGGGCGAACATATTGATGAATCTAACGCCGGGATCGCGCGTGATTTGCGCTTGCTCGTGCGTGAACGGCTGCGGCATGGCGATGAAAATCAGGATGTTCTGGACTTTATTGTTGCGCGGTATGGTGAATATGTTTTGATGCGGCCAACCTGGAGCGGGGCCAATATTGCTCTTTATGTCGCCGGTCCCGTGATATTTATTTTTGCCCTGCTCAGCGGATTCTTTTATCTTAGGCGGCGCACCACGGGTGTTGATGTCAGCGCGGGTGGCCTGTCAAAAGACGAAGAAGCCCGTCTGGCACAAATTTTAAAAGAATAACGCCGCGTTGTTCTTTTAAAGCTAAACGAAACAGTCCATTCTCGCGCAAACCAACAAAAAGGCGCGGCGTATGAATTATTCCTGCATTGATTTTACCACTCAGGATGATGTTGCGATCATCCGCTTAAGCCGTCCCGATGTGATGAACGCATTGAACACACAAATGCGCGCCGAGATCACCAATGCGGTTAAGGCAGCCGCTAAATCTGCGCGGGTTCTGGTGCTTACCGGAAGTGGGCGTGCTTTTTGTTCCGGTCAGGATTTAGGCGATGGGGCGTCCGTGGCCAAGATGGATCTGGAACGCATTTTGCGCGATGAATATTTGCCGATGCTAAAGGCAATTTATGACTGTCCGATCCCAACGATTTCGGCAGTAAACGGTGCTGCGGCCGGTGCGGGTGCCAATCTGGCATTGGCGGCGGATGTGGTGATTGCTTCGGAAAATGCGGTATTTTTACAAGCCTTTAGTCGCATCGGCCTGATCCCGGATGCCGGCGGAACCTATTGGCTACCGCGTCAGGTGGGCGGGGCGCGGGCCATGGGGGCGGCGTTGTTTGCCGAGCCGGTAACCGCGCGCCAAGCCGCTGATTGGGGTATGATCTGGGAAGCCGTGCCCGAAGCCGATTTCAACGATCACTGGCGGGCGCGCGCGGCCCAATTGGCCAAAGGGCCAACCGCGGCTTATTTACGCATTAAACAGGCCATCCGCGGATCATTCGATAACACACTGGACCAACAGCTGGCGCTTGAGGCGCAGTTGCAAGGCGAGTGCGGTAAAACCCGCGATTTCAAAGAAGGCGTGCTGGCATTTTTAGAAAAACGCGAGGCTAAATTTGAAGGGCGCTGATTGGTGCGCTGATTTGCATTAAAACCCTACACCGCCTCCGGTAGTAACGTTATATCTGCCGCGGTCAGTGTTGCGCCTGCGCCTCTGACAATCAGCGTTTGCACCTCGTCAAGAGAGACAATCGCATCTCCGGCAGCATTTGTGGAAATATCAATGAGCGGCACATCACCACCACGCTGGTAAAGGACATCGATACTGTCTTGGCCCGCAGTGTAGTCGGTTATTGTGGCGGTTGCAGTTGCGCCCGTCAGCAAGTCCATGGTGACAAATGTGTCATTGCCTGCACCGCCAGTCGCGGTGTCATTTGCGCCCATTAAGATAAAATCATCGCCCATGCCGCCATTCAGAATATCTGCACCGCTGTCATCAGTCGCGTTAGGGTTGAGCAGTAAGGGTGGCGTCAGGTCAGGCCCATTAACTCCGCTTGATATCTCTTGCATATCATCAATTGTCAGGTCGCGATTGAACACGTTCGCACCGATCAATTCATCATTGCCGGCACCGCCATTCAAAACATCATCGCCGCGGCCACCGATCAGAGCGTCATCACCGGCACCACCATTTAAAATGTCAATACCGGCACCGCCTTGCATTACATCCTGCCCGCCATTGCCGTTTAGCGTATCATTGCCATTGTTGCCATCCAGCAGATCATTTCCCGCCCCGCCATATAGCAAATCAGCGCCATATCCGCCATCCAGCAGATCGCGGCCGTTGTCGCCACGCAAAGTGTCATCGCCGCTGTGACCGTTCAGGGTGTCATTCCCGGTGCTGCCACTCATGGTGTCATCTCCGGCGTAGCCATGCATTATGTCATCACCGATTGTACCATGAAGAAGGTCATCGGTTTCATCACCAATGATCGTTGGCTCTTCGTCGGGCATCGTCGCAGGTGCCGAATCGTCATCGGAATCAAAAACTAAACTGGCAGCAAGCAGGCCGATAAGGATCACAGCGAATATCATTTTAAACTTCCTTAAATTAAATTGTTGCTCATATTTAAGGAAGTTTTAGCGAACAAGTAAAGATTTTTTACGGACTGTCCGGTGTTGCGAAACAATGATTACCCAACAGGCTCATTATGTGCAAAATAGCCCGAAGTTTTTCAAAACGGCCGGACTATTTTTATAATATTCATCTGTTTTCAAAAGCTAAACGGATTTAGCGATCTTCCACATCCACATAATCACGCTGGCTTTCGCCTTTATACAGCTGGCGCGGGCGGCCGATTTTCAGCTGCGGATCATCCAGCATTTCTTTCCACTGCGCAATCCAGCCCACCGTGCGGCTTAGCGCAAAGATTGGCGTGAACATCGAAGTTGGAAAACCCATCGCTTCTAGAATAATGCCCGAATAAAAATCCACATTAGGAAACAGCTTTTTCTCTTTGAAATACGGATCATCCAGCGCCGCGGCCTCAAGCGCCTTGGCAACCTGAAGTTTGGGGTTGTTTTCAATGCCCAGCAGCTCCAGAACCTCGTCGGCGCTTTGTTTCAGAACTGTGGCGCGTGGATCAAAGTTTTTGTAAACGCGGTGCCCAAAACCCATCAGGCGGAAGGGGTCATTTTTATCCTTGGCGCGGGCAATAAATTCAGGGATCCGCTCAACCGTGCCGATTTCTTCCAGCATTTCCAGACAGGCCTGATTGGCACCGCCATGCGCCGGCCCCCAAAGACAGGCAATCCCGGCGGCAATACAGGCAAACGGATTGGCACCCGATGATCCGGCCAGCCGCACCGTCGAGGTCGAGGCATTTTGTTCGTGATCGGCGTGCAGGGTGAAAATGCGGTCCATCGCGCGGCTTAGAACGGGATCGATTTCGTAATCCTCGGAGGGGACAGAAAAACACATGCGCAAGAAATTCGAGGCAAAGTCCAGCTCGTTACGCGGATAAACAAAGGGCTGCCCTTGGGAATATTTAAATGCCATCGCCGCGATGGTCGGCATTTTGGCAATCATCCGGATCGAGGCAATCTCGCGTTGGCGCGGGTCATTAATATCCAGCGAGTCATGGTAAAAGGCCGACATCGCCCCGACCACACCCGTCATAATGGCCATCGGGTGGGCATCACGGCGAAACCCGCGAAAGAAATTCATCATCTGCTCGTGCAGCATCGTGTGATGCGTTATTTGGCATTCAAATTTTTCCAGACCTTCTGCTGTGGGCAAGTAGCCGTATAACAGCAGATAACACACCTCTAGATAATGCGATTTTTCGGTCAGCTCGCCAATGGTGTAACCACGGTGCAGCAAAATCCCCGCCGCGCCGTCAATATAAGTGATCGCCGAATCACAGGCCGCCGTCGAAGTAAAGCCGGGATCATAAGTGAAAACATCGCTTTGGGCGTATAATTTGCGAATGTCGATTACATCGGGGCCCTCGGTCGGGGAATAGATCGGTAATTCCAGAGTTTTGTCATCAAACGTCAGGGTGGCATATCTTTTGCTATCGCTCATCTTTAGGTCCTATCGTTGTCCGGTGTGCGTCAGCCGCCGCCGGAGTGCGTGGTGGGTGGCGGCCAAGGCGCGCACGCTTTAGCCGATAGCATCGGTCAACCGGTCGATGGTTTCATCACGCCC
This sequence comes from uncultured Marinosulfonomonas sp., assembly GCA_964429175.1. Taxonomy (GTDB): domain Bacteria; phylum Pseudomonadota; class Alphaproteobacteria; order Rhodobacterales; family Rhodobacteraceae; genus Profundibacter. The sequence continues at coordinate 13,659 of CAYSBD010000013.1, read as the reverse complement.
GATAACCAGCATCATATCAAAAACACTAGGGCAGGCGGTGCGCCCTGCCAGTGCCGCCCTGAGAGGTCCGGCAATCTTGCCAAATTTGGCGTTATTTGCCTCGGCAACCTCGGTTGCCACAGTTTCCAGTGCGTCGCGTGTCCACCTAACATCTTGCAGCAATGGCGTCAATTGCTTCAGTATACCGCGGGATACATCATCCAGAAACTTTGCGGCTTTTTCATCGGGTTTTATTGGTCGTGATGTCAGTATAAATTCGGCCTTTTCAATGAGTTGCGGGAATGATTTGGCGCGATCCTTTAAGCAATACATGCCGCGCAGCATCAGATCTTTTTGTTGGGCTGTAAAGGCGGTTTGCTTGGTGGCGGCCAAAAACGCCTCAAGCTGCCTCAAAAGATCGTGATCACCGGTTGCGGCGATATGCTGACCCGTCAGATTATCCAGTTTTTTGAAATCAAACCGCGAAGGCGATTTGCCGATTCCCGTCAGATCAAACCATTCAACCGCCTGCCCGGTGCTGAAAAACTCATCATCCCCGTGGCTCCAACCCAGCCTTGCCAGATAGTTGCGCATCGCGGCGGCCGGATATCCCATGGCCTGATATTCTTCAACCCCAAGCGCGCCGTGGCGTTTGGACAGTTTCTTGCCATCCGCCCCGTGGATCAGCGGAATATGCGCCCAAACTGGAATATCCCAGCCCATGGCTTGAAATACCAGCGTCTGGCGCGCGGCATTATTCAGGTGGTCATCGCCACGAATAACATGGCTGACCCCCATATCGTGATCATCGACAACAACGGCCAGCATATAGGTGGGACTACCATCAGAACGTAAACAAATCATGTCATCCAGCTGATTATTTTGAAACACGACCTTACCCTGCACCTGATCGTCAATCACCGTCTGGCCCGTGCGCGGCGCCTTAAGCCGGATGACAAACGGTGCATCCGGCTGATGGTCCGCGCTGGTATCACGCCAAGGGCTGACAAACAGGGTGGATTTACCGGCGGCGCGGGCGTGCTCGCGGAATTTGGCGATTTCATCTTGGGTAGAAAAACATTTGTAAGCGTGACCGGTTGCCAGCATTTGATGCGCGACCTCGGCGTGACGGGTTGCGCGCTCAAACTGGCTGATGACTTCGCCGTCATGTTCCAGCCCCAGCCATTTCATCCCGCGCAAAATGGCGGCGGATGCATCGGGCGTGGAACGTGCGCGGTCGGTGTCTTCAATCCGCAACCTAAACTGGCCACCGTGACGGCGGGCAAACAGCCAGTTAAACAGCGCCGTTCTGGCCCCGCCGATGTGCAGATAACCGGTGGGCGAGGGCGCAAAGCGGGTGATAACGGGTTTGGACACAGATTTAGACACAGATTTAGACACGGGTTTAGACATTAGCGTTAACCTTTTCGAAACCATGAGGGGGATATTGTTAAAGATGTATTAAGTCCGCATAATAAGGCGGCGCGCAAGGTGAAGCAAGGCGGCGAGGACAAGAGTGCTAAAACTTATCAACCCGCTGCAATTGCTACTTGCGCAACGCGGGCATTTATTTGCCTGGGTGCCGGTTTTTCTGGCGATTGGCATCGGGATTTATTTTTCCCTTCCGGTTGAACCTGCCAGCGGCGCTTACGCGGCCATGGGGATTGGCGCGGCTGTTTTGCTGTTTTGCGCGCTCTGGATGGGCTACACGATGCGCCCGTTATTTATCGCTGTTTTGCTGGTGCTTATCGGGGTGATGCTGGGCGGGGCGCGCGCTCATTTAGTCGCCGAACCCACGCTGACATTTCGATATTACGGCCCGATCGAGGGGCGGGTGATAAAAATTGATCGATCCGGCTCTGACAAAATGCGCCTGACACTTGACCGCGTGGCGCTGCAAAATATGCCACAGCGGCGCACGCCGGCCAAGGTGCGGATTTCGCTGCACGCCAAAGACACATTCATCACGCCCGAGCTGGGCATGGTGGTGATCAGCACCGGATTTTTATCCGCCCCCCAAGGCGCATCCGAACCCGGCGGCTTTGATTTTCAGCGCATGGCCTGGTTTCAGCAGTTGGGTGCAGTTGGCTACACGCGCACGCCATTGTTGATGCTGGAGAAGGCCGAAAAGGGCAAGATGGGGCTGTTTATCCACCGGCTGCGCATGCGTATTTCGACCGGCGTTCAGGCCACTGTTGGCGGCGACGAAGGGGCTTTTGCGGCCGCCATCACCACCGGCGATCGCGCGGGCATGAGCCATGAAGTGCTGGGCCAGCTAAGGGCCAGCAATCTGGCGCATCTTCTGGCGATTTCAGGTTTGCACATGGGGCTGCTGACGGCTTTTGTGTTTGGCGCGTTGCGTTATAGTTTGGCGTTGGTTCCCGTGGTCAATCTGCGCTGGCCGGTGAAAAAAATCGCCGCCGTTCTGGCGCTGTTTGTCGCGGCCGGATATCTGCTGCTTTCGGGCGGCAACATCGCCACCGAGCGCGCTTTTATCATGGTCGCCGTGATGCTGGTGGCAATCCTGTTTGATCGGCGCGCCCTAAGTTTGCGAACCGTGGCGCTGGCCGCGATTATCGTTTTAATCCGCCGCCCCGAAGCGCTGACCGGCCCGGGTTTCCAGATGTCATTTGCCGCCACCACCGCATTGATCGCGGTGTTTGGCGCGCTGCATCACTGGCATTGGCTCAATGTGCCATCCCTGTTTCGCTCGGTGTTTGCCGTGCTGGTTTCATCCTTTATCGCCGGTGCCGCAACGGCCCCCGTGGCGGCGGCGCATTTTAACCAGATCGCGCATTACGGCCTGCTGGCCAATTTGCTCAGCGTGCCTTTGATGGGGCTTTTGGTAATCCCGGCGGCTGTGGTTGCGGCGCTGCTTTATCCGGTGGGGCTGGCGTGGATACCGTTGATGTTTATGGGCTGGGGCATCAGCTGGATCCTTGGGGTGGCGCAGTGGGTGACGGGGATGGAGGGCGCGCTTAGCCATGTGATCACGCCGATGCCGTTTGCCTTGCCGTTGATTGGTCTGGGCATGTTGTGGCTGATTTTATGGCAGGGGCGGCTTCGTTTTGGCGGCATTGCGGTTGTGCTGCTGGGGCTGGTTTTCTGGGGTCAGACCCAGCGGCCGGATTTGCTGATTTCCCAAAGCGGCGGCTTGATCGGGCTGATGACGGATGAGGGCCGGGTTTTGAGCAAAAAACGCGGTGACGGGTTTGCGGCGCGGGCTTGGCTGGAAAATGATGGCGAGGGCGTGCGCGCGCAGGTTGACGCATTTGAGCGGGTCGGGTTTTCGGGTAAAAAGGGCCATTTGCGGTTTGATCTGGGCGGGTATGAATTTGTGCATCTGACCGGGCGCGGCGCGGCGGAGCGTATCGGGGCGGCCTGTGCACAGGGCGATTGGGTGATTACTTCGGTGGAATATCAAGGCGATAGCGATTGCAAGATTTTCGATGAATTTTCACTGGGCAAAACCGGCGCGGTTTCGATTTACCAAACCGCGTCGGGTTTGCGCATCGTCACGGCCAAAGGGCAGGCGGGCAAACGGATTTGGAATGCGGCGGGGCGCTAGTTTATTTCGCCACGGGCAAAGGCGATTTTGTGGCCTCGACAACTTTTTCCAGATCCGTCAGCTCCAGCGTTGTGTCATCATCGCCGTCGCCGTTATCGTCACTGCCGGTGACCGGATCATTTGGCACCTCGGTGTTGTAAAAATCATTACCCCAGATCAGCTCGGGCGATTTCACTTTGGCGCTGCTGCGCATCAAGGCCCAATCGCGCGCCGCAACACTACCGCGCCCGAATGACAACGCCTTTAGACCCGCCACCGATTGATAGGCCCCGATCGAAATCCAGACCCGCAACGCCAGCATCGAGGGTGTGAAAACCAGCGTCAAAACCGTGGCAACCCCAAGGCCGAACACAATCGCCGTGGCCAGCGATATCCACCAAAGAGCGGTCGGGCTGTTGACGGTATAACCGCCGCCAAAAAAATCGAGCGACAGCCCGAACATCATCGGCGTCAGCCCCGCCATGGTGGTAATCGTGGTCAGCAACACGGGGCGCAGGCGCGACTGGGCGGTGCGCGCAATCGCCTCGAGACGCGGCATATATCTGGAATATTCCTGATAGGTGTCGATCAAAACAATGTTGTTATTCACCACAATTCCGGCCAGCGCCACAATGCCGGTTCCGGTCATGATCATCGAAAATGGCTGGCCCATCACCATCATGCCGATCAACACGCCGGTGGTGGATAAAATCACCGCCAACAGCACCAGAACCGAGTTGTAAAAGCTGTTAAACTGCGCCAGCAGGATGATAAACATCAACCCCAGCGCGCCTAAAAATGCCTGCCCTAAAAACGCGGCGGTTTTGGCCTGCTCGTCATTGTCGCCGGCCCATTCCCATTGAACATTATCGGGCAGCGGATTTTCGTCTTGCAGCCATTGGGTCAGGGTGTCGATACGCTCGTTTGCATTGATCGTAATGATCTGGATTTTGCCTGCATCGGTGATGACTTCCCGGCTCATACCATCGCTGACAGCCGCCTTCACATCAAAATGGCGCTGCTTGTCGATACGGTTGATATGGCCCTGACTTTGCACCGGTTTGCGGCTGATGAAATTTGACAGCGGCACCAAACCAACGCTGGTGCGCACCCGCAGAGTATCCAGCGTCGAGAGCAGCCGGTCATCTTGGGGCAGGCGCGCCCTGATTTCGATCTCTTGCTCCGAGCTGTCAACCCGCATCGTATCCAGCAAAATCCCGCGCGTGACCAGCTGCACCATGGCGCCAACCGTGCGCACATCGGCGCCGTAACGCCCGGCCTTTTGCACATCTACCTCGATCTGCCAGTCCACTCCGGGCAGCGGTCGGGTGTCTTCGATGTTGATCAGCCCCTTGGTGGTTTCAAATTTCCGGCGCACGGTTTCGGCCGCCTGATGCAAAGCATCCCAATCATCGCCCGTCAGACGTAAATTTACCGGTTTTGCATCGGCCGGACCAGCACCAAGCGTTAAAATCTCGGTCCGGATTGCCGGGATTTTTGCCAGCGCGACACGCAGGTTTTCCAACACCACATCACCGCCCAATTCGGCCAGCCCGCCGCGATCTTCCCACGGGATAAGCTCGATTTGAATCTGCCCGATTGTATCCAGCGGCGCTTCTGCTCCGCCGGTGTTCTGGTTCAAACCACCGCGTCCGGCAAAGGCAAATGTGCTTTGAATACCGCGGGTGGCCAGCACCACTTTTTCCACTTCGGCCATGGCGGCATCTTTTTCGGCCAGCGAAAGATTGCCGCGTTGTTGCACATAAATAATCGCCTGCTCGGCCTCGGTGGCCACGAAAAATTCACTGCCTTTGTTGTTGGTGGCATAGGCCGTGAACACAAAAACAACAAAGCCGATTACCAGCCCGATTGCCACCAGCGGCATCACAGGATTGCCGGTGATAAAGCGGATCAGTTTGCCAAAGGCGTTGCGCCGATAACCCGCGGGCACGGTTTTGGGTTTGGGGCGGGTTTTGACGGCCTGCATGGTAATCGAGGCCAAAACAGCGCCGATTAAAAACGGACTGGCTTGTAAGATACCGGCAAACAGCATGCCAATCATGCCGGAGTTGGCTGTTTTAATGCCTTCAATCGCGCTACCCAGCGGCGGAATATAATTTGGATTTAGCCCCGTCATCGCCCCCGCAAACACCAAATAAACCGAAGCCGCGGCCAGCCCCAATCGCACGGCCCACGGCAGCACGCGCAAAGCATCGGCCGCGTTTGAAAGGCTGCGTGCAAACCGCCCCGTAACCCCGCCCATCACCGGCAAATAAATCAACGCCACCACAAGCGAGGCGGATAAAACAAAGATCAGCGTGACCGGCAACATGCCCATAAACTGCCCCGCCACGCCGGGCCAAAACAGCATCGGCAAAAACGCACATAACGTGGTCGCCGTTGATGAAGCGATCGGCCAGAACATGCGTTTGGCGGCCGCAACATAGGCGCGCATCGGCCCCATGCCCTCGCGGATGCGCCGGTCGGCATATTCCACCACCACAATCGCGCCATCCACCAACATGCCCACCGCCAAAATCAGCCCGAACATGACGATGTTTGAAATCGAGATACCCATGATGGCCAGCAGCACAAAACACAGCAAAAACGAGGTCGGAATTGCAAAGCCCACCAACAGGGCAGGGCGGGTGCCAAGCGTGGCCAAAACCACTACCATCACCAGCGCGATCGCCGTTAAAACCGAGCCTTCCAATTGGCTGACCATGCTTTTGACTTGGCGTGATTGATCATTCGAGGTGCCCACCGTCACGGCATTTTGCAGCTGCCGGGGCCACAGCGCTACCTCGGCATCGACCACTTCGCGGATCAGGGCCGCGGTGTCAATAATGTTGAAACCCTTGCGTTTTGAAACCTGAATCGCCACGGTGTTTTCGCCATTAAAGCGCGCAATTGTGCTGCGATCCTCAAAGGTTAGGCGGATGGTTGCCAGATCACCCAGCGTCACTTCGCGATCACCGTTTTGTTTGATGGGCAGGTTGTAAATGTCGCGGGTTTCATTAAAGGATGACGGGATTTTAACTGAAAATTTGCCGGTCTCGCTTTCGATTTCACCCGCGGCAATCAGCTGGTTATTATTGACCACCGCATTGATCAGATCCGCGGCCGTCACATTGTAGGATTCCAGCTTTAGCGGGTCAATTATCACCTCGACCATTTCATCACGATGGCCGGTCAGATTGGCCTCGAGCACCGGCTCCAGCGCCTCGAGGCGGCTTTGCAAATCATTGGCCAGCCCCAGCAAGGTGCGTTCGGGCACATCACCTGTCAGATTGACAATAATAATCGGGAATTCCGAAAAATTAACCTCGGAAACCGTGTATTTATCGGCACCTGCGGGGAATTCGGCCTCGACTTTAGCCATTTTAGCGCGCAGATCGGCGGTGATTTGGGATTTGTTCCAGCCAAAATCAAATTCCATTACCAACACGGCGTAATTATCAGCCGCCGTGGCCCGCATCTGTTTCAAACCGTCCAGATCGGCCAATTCGGTCTCCATTGGTTTGATCAGAAGCCGTTCGGAATCCGCCGCTGAAATGCCGGAAAACGGGACCGAAACCACCAGCATCGGGATCTCGATATCCGGCTCGCCTTCTTTGGGCAGGTTGACATAGGCAAACGCGCCCGCAACCAGCGACAGCACGATAAAAGCCAGCACCATGCGCGCCCGACCCGCAGCCCAATCGACCATACCGATCATGGCTTGATCTCGCGGTAGGTGACATTGACTTTGACACCTTTGATCACATATTTATGACCGGCTGTGATCACGCTGATTTCATCGGGTAGGCCGGCAACCCAAACGCCCTGCCGGTTGTCTTTGACGATGCTGACCGGCGCAAAATCTACGATATTGTTTTGGCCGACAAACCGCACGCCCAAAACGCCGTTATTGTTTAGGGTAAGCGCGGATTGCGGCAGAAAATGCGCCGCCGTTCCAGATTTAAGCACAGCGATTTCAACGGACTGGCCATCGCGAATGGCAAGATCGGGGTTGGGAATTTCAACTTCAACCCGAAAGGTGCGGGTGCGTAGATCGGCCGATTTTGACAGGAATGCAACCTTGCCCGACACCTCGCGACCGGTTGCCATGCGTGCGCCCGCGTGCATACCCAGAGCAAGGTTTTCAATTTGGCTTTCGGGGGCAAAACCTACCAGTTTGATCGGGTCCAGCTGGATGATCGTAGCGCAGGCCGCGCCCGGTTGCAGCAAGCTGCCCAATTGTGCCGAATCCGTTTCCAAAAACCCGTCAAACGGTGCGTGGATCGACAGATTGCCAATGTCTTTTTCAATGCTGGCCACCGCCGCCTTGGCCGCCTGAATATTAGCGCTGGCCGATTGCACCGCCGTCTTGGCCGCTTGCCCGGCGGCATTGGCGGCCTGAATGCCCGATAACGCCCGTTGCAGCGCCGCGGTCGCCGATGCCAAGCGGGTTTTCGAGGCAAATCCGCCCTCTTTCAGCCGCCGTGCCGCGTTTTCGTTGATTTGTGCTTCGGCCAGATCGGCGTTCGCTCCGGCCAGTTGCGCCTTGGCGGATGCGATCCGGGCCTTGGATTCCGGCAACATTGCCTCGGCCCCGATTAATTGCGCCTTGGCCTGCGCCAATGAGGCGGCGCGGGTGCCCGGATCAAGCTGGCATAAAATCTGGCCGGCCTTGATCTGGCTGCCTTTGCGCAAAGGCTCTGAAATGACCTTGCCCGATGTTTCGGCCATCACGCTAACCTGACGCGCCGCTTGGGTGCGCCCGCGCAACAAAATCGCGCTTTCGACAGGTTTGGCCGTGGATTTCAGCGCAATCACCGAAACCAGCGCCTTGTCAGCCGGGGCAGGCGTTATGCCGGCATCTGCTTGGGGCGTATCGGTATTTTGGGCCTCGCCGGATGCGAATGCTGTCAAGCGGTCCCGCTCGAACACCAGCAAATATAAAAAACCGCAAACAAGCAGCGCGATTATGATATGGGTCAGTTTCATCGGTGCCTCGGTTGTTGTAAAAAACGGGGTCGTGTTGGCGGGGTTATTTCCAGTCAATCCTTGCTAAACTACATCGTTCAGTTTTAAGTGCAACCTATAAGTTTCACCCTGCTAACCGGAATTGATGTTGGTGATGTTAACAGGCACTTGGCAAGCTCGGCTGCTTTGGGTTAAGACAGGGCAGATATTGCAGGCCGTAAAATCTGTGTGCATCTGTGCATCGGGCGGCATCAGGGGTGAAACATGAGCGAAACAGACAGTTTTATTGACGAAGTCAGCGAAGAAGTGCGCCGCGACAGGCTGTATGGCTTAATGCGCAAATATGGCTGGATCGGGATTTTGGCGATTTTTCTGCTGGTTGGCGGGGCGGCTTATAATGAATGGAACAAGGCCGCCAAGCAGGCCGCAGCGCAGGATCTGGGCGATAGTTTGCTATCTGCGCTCGAGCAACCTGAAGCGGCCGACCGTCTGGCTGCGCTGGCCGTTATTGATGGCGAAACGGCCGATGCGCGGGCCTTGATCGGGTTGCTAAAATCTGCGCAGGCCCAATCGGACGGTGATATTACGGCAGCGGCCACAGCGCTGAACGGTTTGATTTCGGATGCAGATGTGCCAAAAGCTTACCGCGATCTGGCCACGCTAAAGCTGGTTTTGCTAAAAGGTGTCGAAATGCCGATCGAGGCGCGGCGCGAAAGCCTGCTGTCATTGGCCGTGGCCGGTGCCCCCTTCAGGTTGCTGGCGCAAGAAAAGCTGGCGCTGCTGGATGTCGAAGCGGGCGACGTGCCGGCAGCGATTTCGCGTTTGCACGACATTATTGGCGACGTCGAGGTCACTGCGGGCTTGCGTAACCGCGCGTCACAGTTGATTATGGTGCTGGGCGGAGACATTGAAGCCTCGTAAATTCGGGGGTAGATAATTGGGTCGAGGGCAGCCATGACAAAGATAAAACGCAGTTTTGCGCAAACGAGACATAATCCGGTTTCAACCCCGATCCGGTTTGCTGTGACAATTGCGGTTGCCGGTCTGCTGGCGGGTTGTGGCCAACAAGAGCCGCCTTTACTGGGCGAGCGGCTTGATTTACGCACACCGTTAATTGGTGCTGACGCCCAAACCGGTGACGCCCAAACCGGTGACGCCCAAATTGGTGACGCCCAAATTGGTGACAAGGTGAACCGCGCCGTGCCGATTAAACTTGCGCCTGCGGTTAATCATAATGAATGGACCCATAAAAACGGAACCCCCGAGCGGCGCATCAGCCACCCGGCATTATCCTCTAACCTGACCCACCTCTGGAGCGCCTCGATCGGAGCCGGTGACAGCCGCAACCACCGCATCACGGCCGATCCGGTGGTTTCGGGCGGGCGGATATTTACGCTGGATGCGCAGGCGGGCGTGATGGCCCATTCCACCAACGGCGCGCCGATCTGGTCGCGCGATCTGACACCGGCTGCGGATCGTTCCGGCGAGGCTTCGGGCGGCGGCATTGCGATTGCGCAAAACACGGTTTTCGTCACAACGGGCTTTGGTGCATTGGTTGCGCTGGATGCGGCCACCGGCGCCGAAATCTGGACGCAAAGACTGCAAAGTGCCGCCACAGGTGCGCCAACGGTGCGCGACGGGCTGGTTTATGTTACCTCGCGTGATAGCCGCGCTTGGGCGATTGACGCTAAAAACGGCCGGGTCAAATGGCAATTGCAGGCCGGCTCGACGCCATCTGTGATGGTTGGCGGAACCACCCCCGCCGTGTCTGATAAATTTGCGATTTTTCCGTTTGGCTCGGGTGAAATGCTGGCAGTGTTTCGCAAAGGCGGCGTGCGCATCTGGTCTACGATTATTTCGGGAAGCCGCCGTGGCCACGCCCATGCGACGATTTCCGACATCACTTCAGACCCTGTGATTTATAATAATGTGGTTTATGCCGCCAACCAATCGGGGCGTCTGGCGGCGGTTGATTTAAACAATGGCGATCGCATCTGGACCGCCAAAGAAGGTGCCTACAGCCCGGTCTGGCCTGCGGGTGGCTCGGTGTTTTTTGTCTCGGATCAGGCCAATCTGATGCGCCTTGACGCCGCCAGCGGCGAACATATCTGGAATATCCAGCTTCCGCATTTCATCAAGGATAAGCCGCGCCGCCACAAAGAAGTGGTCCGACATTACGGGCCGGTTTTGGCGGGCGGGCGTCTGGTTGTGCCCAGCGGTGACGGGCTAATCCGCTCTTTTAATCCGGTCGATGGCGCGCTGCTTTCCACGGTTGAAATCCCCGGCGGTGCCAGCACAAATCCGGTGATCGTGAACGGCGTGCTTTATGTTGTTTCGGCGCGCGGCCAACTTCACGCTTTCCGTTAGGCGCGGTTTGCTGTATCGGGGCAGCTTCACCGGTCTTTGGAGCGAAAAATGAGCTTTACACTTGCCATAGTGGGGCGCCCGAATGTGGGCAAATCCACCCTGTTCAACCGTTTGGTTGGCAAAAAACTGGCGTTGGTCGATGATCAGCCCGGCGTGACGCGTGATTTGCGCGAAGGTGCGGCACGGCTGGCGGATCTGCGTTTCACAGTGATTGACACGGCCGGACTGGAAGAAGCCACGGATGAAAGCCTGCAAGGGCGGATGCGTCGTTTGACCGAACGTGCGGTGGATATGGCCGATATTTGCCTTTTTGTAATTGATGCACGAACCGGTATAAACCCGACCGATGAATTTTTTGCTAACCTGCTGAGAAAACGCGCAAAACATGTGATTTTAGTGGCAAATAAAGCCGAGGGTCGCGTGGCGGACGCGGGCGTTTTAGAGTCGTATTCACTGGGTTTGGGCGAGCCGTTGCGCCTGTCTGCCGAGCACGGCGAAGGCATGAGCGAGCTTTTGTCAATCTTGATGCCTCTGGCCGATGAATTTGCCAAAAAAGCTGTTAGGGATGCGCCCGAAACAGACGTCGATGTTGAAGATGGCGAGGACGGACCGCGCCTGCCAACCAAAGAAAAACCGCTGCAAATTGCCGTTGTCGGTCGGCCTAATGCGGGCAAATCAACGCTGGTAAACCAGTTGCTGGGTGAAGAACGTTTGCTGACGGGGCCCGAGGCGGGAATCACCCGCGATGCGATTTCGGTGCGCATGGATTGGGACGGGGTGCCGATCCGGATGTTTGACACGGCCGGGATGCGCAAAAAGGCCCGCGTGCAGGAAAAGCTGGAAAAATTATCGGTGTCGGACGGGCTGCGGGCGGTTAAATTCGCCGAAGTTGTGATCGTGCTGATTGATGCGGAAATCCCGTTCGAACAACAGGATCTGCGCATTGCCGATCTGGCCGAACGCGAGGGGCGTGCGGTGGTTTTGGCGGTGAATAAATGGGATGCCGAAAAGCACAAACAGCAAAAACTAAAGGATTTGCGCGAGAGTTTCACCCGCCTTCTGCCACAATTGCACGGCACGCCTTTGGTGACGATTTCGGCGCTGACCGGAAAAGGCATGCCGCGGCTGCAAGAGGCGGTGATGAAGGCGCACGAAGTCTGGAACCGTCGGGTCGCAACGGCCGAGCTGAACCGTTGGCTGCTGGATATGGTCGAGGCGCACCCGCCCCCCGCACCATCAGGTCGCCGGATCAAACTGCGCTACATGACGCAGGCCAAAACCCGCCCGCCGGGCTTTGTGGTGATGTGTTCTTTGCCCGAAAAACTGCCGGCCAGCTATTCGCGTTATCTGGTGAATGGTTTGCGTGATAGTTTTGATATGCCCGGCACGCCGATCCGGCTGTGGATGCGCTCGCAGGCCGATAAAAACCCCTATAAAAACAAGAAAAAATCAACGCCTAGCCGTTTGCGCAAGCATCTGGATAAGCCATCGCATTCTTAGCCAGAGGTGGTCGCGGAAATTCGGACCAGTGGTTAAGATGGATCGGCTTAGGAGAAAGACGTTTCAACATGGCGAAGCGGAAAAACCATTCGCCCCATTGCCCAATAGTGGTTTGCCCTTGCAAGCCACGAGAGGGGGATTTCACAGCCAAGGTTTCGTTTGAAGCGATCCGCGAGGAAATGACGATGGCAGAGCTGTCGAAGAAGTATGGGGTGCATCTATTACCGGCAGGTGTTTGCAAGAAAACACCGAGAGGCAACCCGGATCGGGATGTGGAAACGCGCGGCGATTGAGAATATGGCCGCAGCATTTGCCGATCGAGGGCGTGATCGGGACGAGCCGACGAAGCTCAAATAGACAAGCTACATTTGAAGATTGGCCAGTTGATGCTTCTCGGATCTAAACACCTCTGCCAGCCAATGGGTGGAACGTGATTTTTTAGCCACCGCCTCGGTTCAGGTGCTGGGAACGCGAGGCAAAAATGGCGGGCAAGGATCATAAACGGAGCGTTCGGCGGCAATGTGGGCTGCTTTTTTTGGCGCGCTCGAACCTGTATTATAGCGCACGGGAGTGAATTTTGATGCCGAAATTCACGAAATATGCGCGCCAAATCAAAGACTTATAGTCTGACAAAAGAAACAAAACAAAGTCGTCAGGCTATATCAGACAAAGGGTGAAAGTGCCGGGAATTTGCAGTTTATGGCAATAATCGACAAGCAGTTTCTGGAAACGCCTTGGTATGGATCCCGGCAGATGGCCTGTTATATGCAGCGTCAGGACCACAAATGTGGCCATCACAGGGTTCGTCGATTGATGCGTCTGATGGGTTCGCCTCCCGGGCAAAGGGCGCCAATTTACCAGACGCCAAACTCTTGTTGACCGGCAACACATGCTTGCATCTGTGGGAGGGCCAAGAAACACCCCCGGCACAAAATTTAGCCGTATTTGCTGAGCAAATTGACAATTAACCGGCCAAACCAGGTGTGGTGCGTGGATATCACTTACATTCCGATGCGGTGCGGGTTCTTGTATTTGATGGCAATCATGGACTGGTATAGCCGCAAGGTTTTGAGCTGGCGATTATCCAACAGTATGGAGGTTGGCTTTTGTGTTGAAACCCTGAAAGAAGCCGTGGTCAAATATGGCAAGCCAGAGATCATGAACAGCGACCAGGGCAGCCAGTTCAGGGGGGTCGAATGGACACAGACGCTGAAAGATGTCGACGTGGGAGCGTTCGTAATTCCGTGTCATTTCTTGTAAACTGAAGAAAAGGAATGACACATGCGAGAAGAATTTGA
>CAYSBD010000012.1:0-28757 GCA_964429175.1 uncultured Marinosulfonomonas sp. | reverse complement strand
GCTTTAAACGCTCATTGACAACCCTCCAGTAAACTTGGGCCATTACGACGGGCCATTTTCATCTACTCATCCTCATAATCGCTCAAGGGCGGACAGGTGCAAACCAAATTCCTGTCGCCGTAGACATTATCCACGCGCCCAAGCGGCGGCCAATATTTATCCACCTTAAAGGCGCCGGGCGGAAAACACGCCTGCTCGCGACTATAGGGTCGATCCCAATCCGCTACCAAATCACGCACGGTGTGCGGTGCGTTTTTCAGCGGGTTATTTTGCGCATCTATTCGGCCATTTTCCACATCGGCAATCTCGGCTCGAATTGACAACATCGCATCAATAAACCGGTCCAGCTCGGCCTTGGTTTCGCTCTCGGTTGGTTCCACCATCAAGGTTCCGGGCACCGGCCAGCTCATGGTTGGCGCGTGAAAACCGCTATCTATCAACCGCTTGGCAATATCATCCACCGTAATTTGCGCAGATTCCTCAAAGGGGCGCGTGTCCAAAATACACTCATGCGCAACATGGCCACCCTTGCCTTTGAACAGCACCTCATAGGCACCTTCCAAACGTTTGGCGATGTAATTGGCGTTCAATATTGCAACCTTGGTGGCTTGGGTCAAACCCGATCCGCCCATCATCAAAACATAGGCCCAGCTGATAACCAACACAGATGCCGAGCCAAACATGGCCGCCGAAACCGCCCCTTCACCGCCAACCGGATTTCCCGGTAAAAACGGTGCCAGATGTGATTTTACCCCGATCGGACCCATGCCGGGACCACCACCGCCATGGGGAATCGCAAATGTTTTATGCAGGTTCAAATGGCTGACATCGCCACCGATTTCACCCAGTTTTGAGACCCCGACCATGGCATTCAAATTGGCGCCGTCAATATAAACCTGCCCGCCAAATTCATGCGTAATATCACAAATTTCGCGCACGGTTTTTTCAAATACGCCGTGGGTTGACGGATAAGTAATCATGCAAGCCGCCAAATTCTCACCGGCGACCTCGGCCTTGGCACGAAAATCCGCGACATCAATATCGCCATTTTCAGCCGATTTCACCACCACCACTTTCATCCCCGCCATCTGGGCGCTGGCGGGATTGGTGCCGTGGGCGGAAACCGGAATTAAACAGATATTGCGCTGCGCCTCGCCATTTTTCTGATGATACGCGCTGATCGCCAGCAGCCCGGCATATTCGCCCTGAGCGCCCGAATTGGGTTGCACCGACATCGCATCATAGCCGGTTATCAAACACAGCTTTTCGCTTAGATCCTCGATCAGTTCAGTATATCCGACCACCTGATCAGCAGGGGCCAGCGGGTGGATATGGGCAAATTCAGGCCAGCTCAGCGGCATCATTTCGGCGGCAGCATTCAGCTTCATTGTGCAAGACCCCAACGGGATCATTGCCCGATCCAACGCCAGATCACGGTCGGCCAAACGGCGCATGTAACGCATCATTTCGGTTTCGGCGCGGTTCATATGAAACACCGGATGGGTCAGATAATCGGTCTTGCGCTGCAACGCATCGGGCACGCGATATTGCGCCTGAATATCTTCATCCACACCCTCGATTCCAAAGGCCTTCCACAGCCGTTTCAACGTTTCGGTGCGGGTAGTTTCATCCAGCGAAATGCCCAGCTTGGTCTTGCCGATTTTGCGCAGATTAATACCCTGATCCACCGCCGCGTTCATAATTGCGCCTTGCAACGGCCCAACCTCAACCGTGACGGTGTCAAAAAACGCATCCGGCTCGATCACAAATCCGGCCTCTTGCAAAACGCCGACCATACGCACGGTTTTACGGTGAATACGTTGCGCGATAGCCTTCAAGCCTTCGGGACCATGAAACACCGCATAAAACGAGGCCATAACCGCCAGCAAGGCCTGTGCCGTGCAAACATTCGAAGTGGCCTTTTCGCGCCGGATATGCTGCTCGCGGGTTTGCAGCGACAAACGGTAGGCCGGATCGCCGTGGCTATCAATCGACACGCCGATAATGCGCCCGGGCATCGCGCGTTTCATTTTATCCTTGCAGGCCATATAGGCCGCGTGCGGGCCGCCGTATCCCAGCGGAATTCCGAAACGCTGGGTCGAGCCAACCGCAATATCGGCCCCCATCGCGCCCGGCTCTTTCAGGATGGTTAATGCCAGAGGATCGGCAATCACAATGCCAATCGCGCGCGCGGCGTGCAGGGCCGAAATCTCGGCCGTGAAATCGCGCAGATGGCCGTAGGTTCCGGGGTATTGAAAAATCGCGCCAAACACAGAATTTGCGTCCAGATCATCGGGGTTGGCCACAATCACTTCGATACCCAATGGCTTGGCGCGGGTCTGGATCACCGCGATATTTTGCGGATGACAGTTTTCATCGACAAAAAACGCCTTGGCCTTTGATTTGGAAACCCGCTGCGCCATGGTCATCGCCTCGGCCGCCGCTGTGGCCTCGTCAAGCAAGGAGGCGTTGGCGATTTCAAGACCCGTCAGGTCGGTGACCATGGTCTGGAAATTCAGCAGCGCCTCAAGCCGGCCTTGGGAGATTTCGGGCTGATACGGGGTGTAGGCCGTGTACCACGCGGGGTTTTCCAAAATGTTGCGCTGAATGGCGGGCGGCGTGATCGCCCCGTAATATCCTTGCCCGATCATCGTAGTTAACACTTTGTTTTTCTTGGCAATTTGGCGGGCAAACCACATCCATTCACGCTCGGATTTTGGCTTGCCAAACTCTAAAGGCTGCTTTGTGCGGATGCTTTTAGGCACGACGCGTTCGATCAATTCATCCAGGCTACCCACCCCCATCACCTGCAACATTTCGGCCATTTCTTTGGGTGACGGCCCGATGTGGCGCCGGTTGGCAAAATCATAGGGCAGGTAATCGGTGGGTGTGAAAGACATGTGTTTCTCCAGATTGGCAGTCATTCGGCGCTATGAATTTCAAACGCTAAAAGGCAAAAATTTAGCCGATAAATGCTTTGTAAGCGGCTTCATCCATCATTTCGTCCATTTGTGACGGATCGGCCGGTTTCATCTTGAAGAACCACGCATCACCCTGCGCATCCTCGTTCACCTTACCCGGCTCATCGTTCAGCATTTGGTTAACCTCAACGATTTCACCATCAATCGGCGCCAAAATATCGGATGCGGCCTTGACGGATTCGATCACCACAACCTCGTCATCCTTGGCTACCTCCTCGTCGGTGTCGGGCAGCTCGATAAACACCACATCACCCATCTGCTCGGCCGCATGTTCGGTTATTCCAACCACCACAAGGTCACCCTCGACGCGCAGCCATTCGTGCTCTTCTGTAAATTTCATCTTTTATCTCCCTTTGAATTATCGCTTGTAGGTGGATGGCCGAAACGGCATGTCGGCCACCGTCGCCGGCAGGCGTTTGCCGCGCAATTCGGCATATATTTCGGTTCCGGTTTCGGCATATTCGCAGGCGACATAGCCCATCGACATCGGGCGCGCAATCGTTGGCCCAAACGCGCCCGAGGTTATTTTGCCAATCGGGCTTTTCGCGTCCTTTGAGCCGAATAATTCCGTGCCAGCCCGCATCGGGGCGCGCCCGCCCGGCAAAATTCCAACCCGTCGGCGCGCCGCCGAATTTTCCAATTCGTTCAAAATTCGCGCAGCCCCCGGAAAGCCGCCAGCACGCGCGCCACCTGTGCGGCGCACCTTTTGAATGGCCCATTCAATCGCGGCCTCGACGGGGCTGGTGGTTTCGTCAATGTCATTGCCATAAAGACAAAGCCCGGCCTCGAGGCGCAAACTGTCACGCGCGCCAAGGCCGATGGGGGCAACGCCGTCTGTGGCCAGCAAAGCCCGCGCGAATGCCGCGGCCTGATCGTTGCTGACCGAAATTTCATAACCATCCTCGCCGGTGTAACCCGAGCGCGACACCCAAAGATCGCCAAATTCGGAGGTCAACACAGCCACATCCATAAACTTCATCGCGGCAGCAGCGGGGCAAATTGCCCCAAAAGCAGCCTCGGATTTTGGCCCCTGAAGCGCCAATAATGCACGATCTTCAATGATTTCGATTTCACAATCGTCGGCCAAAGCGCTGCGCAAATGGGCAATATCGGCATCCTTGCAGGCCGCATTTACCACCACAAACAAATGATCCCCGCGGTTGGCAACCATCAAATCATCCATGATTCCGCCAGCCTCGTTGGTGAACATCGCGTAACGCTGGCGGCCAGATTTCAGAGCCAGCAACGAAACCGGCACCAGCCGTTCCAGGGCCAATGACGCGTCGTCAACATTACCCGATTTGGGGCGCAAAATCACCTGACCCATGTGGCTGACATCAAACAGTCCAGCCAATTCGCGCGTGTGCAGATGTTCCTTCATCACCCCCAGCGGATATTGCACCGGCATTTCATAGCCCGCAAATGGCACCATTTTGGCACCCAGTTCCAGATGCAGCCCGTGTAAAGCTGTGCGTTTCAAATCCGTCATGTGATCGCCCCTTTTCGTTAATAACCAGATAAATCCGGCACCAATTAAACGGCCCTCTGGCCGCCGCTTCGATGCCCCCTCTGTCTTTGGTGCCTGAGATCGCTATCCCTTCGGCGGACGCATTTACGCCACTCTCCAGAGTTTTATCCTGTCAAACATCGGTCCTTTGGCCTGAGAGTTTAGCGGGGCGCATGCTCCTTCGGCACTGGCATCTGCCAGATTCTCCCGATGTTAACGCGCACACGATAAACCAGCCGCAAAACCACCGCAAGGGGTTCTATTGGCGCGCCCGGCTGCGATAGTTAACCTTGGCCCTCATTTGATTTGGCATTCCCCCAAGATATGTGTATTACCCCCAAAACCCCTAAATTACGGCTAGCCAACATGAGACAGCGACGTTCCGAATTATTGATGCCCGCAGGGAATCTGCGCAAATTGAAGATGGCCATCATTTACGGGGCCGATGCGGTTTATCTGGGCACGCCCGATATGAGCCTGCGCACCAAGTCGCAATTTTCGCTTGCTGACGTGATCGAGGGCGTGAAATTTTGCCACGCCCACGGCAAACGCGCCTATCTTACGCTCAATTTGTTTTCGCATAACAAAGACATTCCAAAGCTGAAAGAATACATTGAAACCGTGCGGGCGGTAAAACCGGACGGGCTGATTATTGCCGATCCGGGCGTGTTTCAATACGTCAAAACCCACGCGCCTGAATTGCCGCTGCATATTTCGACCCAAAGCAATGTGTCGTCGTGGTTATCGGTGAAATTCTGGCAGGATCTGGGGGCCGAGCTGGTGGTGATGGCGCGCGAGGTTTCGTTTTCCGAGCTATGTGAAATCCGCGAAAAATGCCCCGATATTATGATCGAGGCTTTCGTGCATGGCGCGATGTGCATGACCTATTCGGGCCGCTGTTTGCTGTCTAATTTCATGGCCGAGCGCGGTGCAAATCAGGGCAATTGCGCCAATTCCTGTCGTTGGAATTACAAGTTTAAAATGCGCATGAAGGACGGCACCCGTCAGGAATTGCACATCACGGACGAAAACTATGACATGTTCGAATTTCTGCTGGAAGAAGGCTGCCGCCCCGGCGAGCTGATCCCGATTGAAGAAGACGAGCGCGGCTCTTATATTTTGAATTCCAAAGACCTGTGCATCATGCCAAAACTGGATGAATATCTGCGCATCGGGGTTGATAGCCTGAAGGTCGAGGGGCGCGGAAAATCGGAATATTATTGCGCCGTGGTCGCGCGCGCCTACCGGATGGCGATCGACGATTATTACGATGACCCCGAAAACTGGTCGCCGAAAAAATACATGCAAGAGCTGGAATCGGTGGGAAACCGTGGCTACACCTTGGCCTTTCACGATGGCCGCCTTAGCAATCACGCCCATAATTACGAGCACACGGCCGCCATCGCCCAATGGGAATATGCCGGCGTTGTCACCGGTGTCACGCATGATGCGCTGCTGATTGATGTAAAAAATAAACTGGAAGCCGGCGAGGTGCTGGAGTTCATTTCGCCCGTGACCCGCGAGCCGGTTTTGCTGCGGCTTTATGATTTCGAGGTGGCCGATACCGGCGAGCGTCGCGATGTGATCCATGGCGGCACCCGCACCACGATCCGCATTCCTTTTTCATTGTTTGATCACGAAACTGCGGCTGATATTCGCGCGCGCTTTCCGGAATTTTCGGTGATGCGCAAAGAGCGCGCGCTGACCGAAGATCAATGGGCGCGCATTAAGCTGGACAAGCTGACCCAAGGCATCGAAATCAGCGGCAAGGACAACCCCAAGGCCTATGAAAAACGCCGTGATGCGGTGGTCGAGGCCATCGGCGAAGGTGCCCAAAACCGCCGCTTTAAAACCAACCGCGTTGGGGTTGACGGCTGCTGTGGCAAGGGCTGCAACGGCTGCATGATGTTCTGGGAAGACCCGATTTACGCCAAAGCCCGCGACATGGTGTTAAAGCGCAAGCAGGGCGAAATGCTAACGCGGGCCGAGGCCACGGAATTCAAGCTGCCGGCGGAGTGATTTCGGGCACTACCTCTGAGGTGACCCCCCAATTCCCCAGACACCTAGTTTGTTCAATTTACGCTGTCTTGTTTCATAGTCGAATGGCGGTAGCATGACGTTGTTTACGTGCTTGCGGTTCGGGCTGTAAAACATCTCGGTGCAATCAAAAAAACCCAGTTTGCTGCATCGCGCGTTTGATACGTCCGCCGCCTGATCTGTTCACGTTACCTCGCTGACATTCTACCCAGAGACATCAGATAACGGACAAACCAGCGCCATAATATCCAGCTCCTTCGGTTCCAAATACTTGAACCGAATCTAGCGGCCGAGACCCGTTATTTAGTTCCATCCAACCTTTGAGATTGGTGAAAATTGAGATAACGGCGAGGCGTACGCCCTGTTCGTTGATCGCCACTGCAATATGGGTGCTCGCACACTGACCCAGGCCATTGGCAAGCAGGCCAAAAGTCGCACATCCGACGCAGGTTTGTGGATGTATATGCCGCCCAAGGGTCCGCGATTGCCCAAGAAGCCATCAAGAAAATCACCACTGGCAAAGGCAATCCCCTATGCCTTGAACCGCATGCCAAAAACACGCTCCTCTCTTGATAACGGATTTTTGGAGCGGGACAACAACACTGCCGAGCGCACCATGAAGCCCGTCGCTATAGGTGCAAAACGGGATGGTCGTGGGCTCGCAGGGGGTGAAAATTCCATGGCCATCGCCTCTGCCCTGATAGAAACCGTCAAACTGACAAGGCCGATCCACAAGCATGGCTCACATGGGTTCTGGAACGTATCGCTGAGCATAAAATCAACAGGCTAGGCAAGGTGATGCCGCGGAATTATAGTCCCGAGGTGTAATTGCTGGACGCTTACGATACTCCGGCCAAAACTGTATTTCAAGATTAGCAGATATTGGCCTGACGGGCATGGCATTTTTGTGATTTACGGTTATGATACGCCCAACAATAACAAAAATCGGGGCGAATAAATGCACCTTGATGTGCTTGATCTAAGGACGTTTTACTATCGATCCATGCTGGGCTGCACGGCGCAAAATGCGGTGCGTGGCCAGTTGCTGAAAATGTGGCCCGAAGCCAAGGGCCAAACCGTGGTCGGCTTTGGTTTTTCTGTGCCGCTGTTGCGCCCCTATCTGCCCCATGCGCGGCGGGTAATTGGCTTGATGCCGGGTCCGCAGGGCGTGATGCCGTGGCCGGCGGGGCAGCTGAATGTTTCGGTGCTATGCGAGGAAACCATGTGGCCGATTGATACCGGATCGGTGGATAAGCTGGTGCTGATGCACGGGCTGGAAACCAGTCAGCAACCTTGGCATTTATTGCAGGAATGTTACCGCGTGCTTGGCCCCGGAGGGCGGGCGGTTTTTGTGGTGCCAAACCGCGTTGGCCTTTGGGCGCGCAATGATCGCACGCCGTTTGGTTGCGGGCGACCCTATAGTTTGAGCCAACTTTTGGCGCTGCTGAAAAGCCACGGCTTAACACCGGGTCGTCATGCTTCGGCGCTGTATTCACCGCCATCGGATAAACGGTTTTGGCGGCGCACGGCGGGGTTTTTAGAACGCGCGGGGCAAAAGCTGCCGATGATTTCGGCGGGCGGGGTTTTGATGGTCGAGGTCAGCAAACAAATCCCGGCCCCCAAACGCCCCGGATTGGGCCAGGCGGTGCGTCGGCCGTTGCGCATACTCGGGGGCATGGCCGCACCCGAGACCAAACCGGTGGCGGGGTTAAGCGGCCATAGCCCGACTTGCCAAAACCGCGCTGATAAGGCAGATTGCCCGCCATGGTAGAGATTGCAGATATCAATGATCGGGAAAGTCTGGAAAAATGGCTGGATGGCCAAAGCCGCGAGGTGTCGATCTGGATTGCACGCCGCGCCGCCCTGCGGGTGCTGCCAGTCTATTGGCGGTGGGTTGCCGAATTTAAGGCTGTAGAAAAACCTGATTTGACAGTGCTGCCGATACTGCGGTTTAATTTGATATCGGAGGTTGCGCGCACCATGCCAACCTCCGATATCATGGCCGACTCCGCCCGCTCCGCCGCCCACTCCGCCGCCCGCTCCGCCCACTCCGCCCACTCCGCCCACTCCGCCCTCTCCGCCCGCTCCGCCCACTCCTCCCGCTCCGCCGCGCCCCCCTCCCCCTCCGCCCCCTCCGCCGCCCCCCCCTCCGCCGCCCCCGCCGCCCTCGCCGCCCTCTCCGCCGCCCTCTCCGCCGCCGACTCCGCCGTTTGGGAGGCCATCCAGCGAGATTGCGAATCGGTCGCAGGTGCAGACAAGACCAAAATCGCCGAACTACCGCTGGATCACTTGCCGCTGTGGCCTGATCGGCAAAACCCGTTGCAGGATGAATGGGATAGCTTAAAAGCCACTTTGCCAAAATCCAGCCCCGCCCGATCAGACGAAACCGCCCGTGGACCGGTGCCTGTGGATTGGGGTTTCTGGGTTAAATGGTATGATTCTGTGCTGGATGGTAAACCGCTGAAGGGCGATATGCTGGTTGAAATTGCCAAGATTAAGGATGGGGATTGGGAAAAGGGCGAGGCGCGGATCAGCTTTTTGATTGGCGAAATTGAGCAGCGCTATGCTGCCAAAGCATCGCCTTATCCAGAGCGGCTAAGCTATGACGGTGAATATAAATCCACGCCTGCCAGTGATCTGCCGTCGGACACCTTGCAAGATGCCTGTGAACGGATTGCCGATGTGGCACGCAGTATGCGCGCAAGTGGCAATCAATATGCGGCCTTGCAGGACGAGGCCGATTTGCTGGATGATTATCTGAAGCGTTATCCCGAACGCGCCATCAGGTTGTTCGAGATTTGCCATAAGGTGGTTGGCCATATTTCAGCCCATGTGGAAAATGGTGTTTTGCCCGAAAATGATAATTTGATTGGTGATGTTCTGGGGGATTTGCAAAACAGTGCCGATGACATTTACAATTTTGATGCGCTGGTGCGCGAAACTGTGGATGCACGGGCCAAGCTGCGGTTTGGTGCGTTGGACCAAGAGCAACGCGACGGGATTAAGGGCTTTGCCGAAGCTGTGGCGCAAAATTCCGAAGCTGGGCTTGCGGGGGAATTACGCGAAGATGCCGCCGAGGTTATGGACGAGCAGGATCCGGAGGGTGAAAGTAAGCCAGCACGCTATCGTTTGGGCAGCCGCTTGGTGCGGGTATTGGCGATGGGTGGTGAAGGGCTGGATAAAGTCTATAAGCTTCTAGGTGTTGCTGCAACTGCTTGGGGTGGTGGTACGGCATTGTGGGAGCTTGCAAAGGTTTTAATCGGGTTTTAGTGCCTCCAACACTCCCGTCATTTTTACAAAATGACGGGAGCAAGTTGACCTAACGTCGCTTGCGGGGCGGCGAAACCGGCCGCTAACAGATTCGCGCCACACAACCCAAAGTCACTGCTTGCATTAACAGTCGATGGCGCAAAATGTCGCAGTTTCTGTAAAACTCTTTCATTCCCAAGCCATTCACCCCGGCTTTTTCGCGCATACCCGCTTGCCCCGTCATAACGGCTCTGTTACATACTGCTCGAAATTTGGTGCATGCACAGGCTTGCACCAAGGTTGTTCTTTGCATTTTTTTGCGCAGAGAACTTTAGACAGCGAAAAGGGGTGGACGTGTCTGAAACAGCTTCAATTTCATCTGGCATCGCCGCGCGTTATGCCAAGGCTATTTTTGATCTGGCCGTCGAGGGCAAGAAGCTAAAGGCGCTGGAGGGCGATGTTAACACCCTTGATGCCAGCCTTGCCGATAGCGCCGATTTGAGCGCGCTGATCAACTCGCCGATTTACAGCCGTGCGCAACAAGCCGCGGCAATCACGGCGATTGCAACCAAAATGAAACTCTCGCCCATCGTGAAAAATATGCTGGGTCTGATGGCCGATAAGCGCCGTCTTTTTGTGCTGCCTTATCTGGTGGTCGCACTGCGTGATCTGATCGCGCAAGAAAAGGGCGAAGTTACAGTCGAGGTTGCTTCGGCCAAGAAACTGACCAAGGCGCAAAGTGACAAGCTGGCAAAAACACTGGCGGCCAGCACTGGCAAGACTATTATTATTAAAGCTGCCGTTGATGAAACTCTCATCGGCGGTTTAATCGTTAAACTGGGCTCGAAAATGATTGATACGTCGATCAAAGCCCATCTGGGCAACCTGCAAAAAGCAATGAAAGAGGTCGGATAATGAGCATCCAAGCAGCCGAAATTTCTGCAATCCTTAAGGATCAGATCAAGAACTTTGGCAAAGAGGCCGAGATGGCCGAAGTTGGCCGTGTGCTGTCTGTCGGTGACGGTATCGCGCGGGTTTATGGGCTGGATAATGTCCAGGCCGGCGAAATGGTTGAATTTCCCGGTGGTATCCGTGGAATGGCGCTGAACCTTGAGACTGACAACGTTGGTGTTGTTATTTTCGGCTCGGATCGTGACATTAAAGAAGGTGACACGGTTAAGCGGACCAAATCGATTGTGGATGTTCCTGTCGGGGATGAATTGTTGGGCCGTGTTGTTGACAGTTTGGGCAATCCGATTGACGGCAAGGGCCCGGCCAAAACCACAAAGCGCGCGATTGGGGACGCCAAGGCGCCGGGCATTATCCCGCGTAAATCGGTACATGAGCCAATGGCGACCGGCCTGAAATCTGTGGATGCGATGATCCCGATTGGCCGTGGCCAGCGCGAGCTGATCATTGGTGACCGCCAAACCGGAAAAACGGCTGTGGCGCTGGATACGATCCTGAACCAGAAATCATATAATGATGCGGCTGAAAACGAATATGACAAGCTATATTGCATCTATGTGGCGATCGGGCAAAAGCGCTCGACCGTTGCGCAATTGGTTAAAAAGCTGGAAGAATCCGGTGCGATTGAATACACAACGATTGTGGCAGCCACCGCGTCCGACCCCGCGCCAATGCAGTTTTTGGCACCTTACGCCGCAACCGCGATGGCCGAGCATTTCCGCGATAACGGCCGCCACGCGCTAATTATTTATGATGATCTCTCCAAGCAAGCGGTTTCTTACCGTCAAATGTCGCTGCTGCTGCGTCGTCCTCCGGGTCGCGAAGCTTATCCCGGCGATGTTTTCTATCTGCACTCAAGATTGCTGGAGCGTTCCTCAAAACTGAACGCGGATTTTGGTTCGGGTTCCTTGACCGCGCTGCCGATCATCGAAACTCAGGGCGGCGACGTTTCGGCCTTTATTCCGACCAACGTGATTTCGATCACCGATGGCCAGATTTTCCTTGAGACCGAGCTGTTTTACCAAGGCATCCGCCCGGCTGTGAACACAGGTCTGTCGGTGTCACGGGTTGGATCAAGCGCGCAAACCAATGCGATGAAATCTGTGGCAGGTCCGGTTAAACTGGAATTGGCGCAGTACCGCGAAATGGCGGCATTTGCCCAGTTCGGCTCCGATCTGGATGCAACGACCCAAGCCATGCTTAACCGTGGTGCGCGTCTGACCGAATTGATGAAACAGCCACAGTATTCGCCGTTAACCAACGCTGAAATCGTGCTGGTGATTTATGCGGGGACCAAAGGTTATCTGGATAAAATCGCCGTAAAAGAGGTTGGTCGTTTCGAGGCTGGTTTGCTAAAGCACCTGCGTCAAAACCATGCTGATTTGTTGACTGAAATCACCGATAAAGATCCAAAGATCAAAGGTGATATCGAGGTCAAGATCAAAGCAGCACTGGACGAATTCGCAGCGGATTTCGCTTAATTTCAATGGCTTGAAGGGTGGGATTGGTAAATGCCAAATCTTAAGGACCTAAAAAACCGGATCGGAAGCGTCAAGAACACGCGCAAGATCACCAAAGCCATGCAAATGGTTGCTGCGGCGAAACTTCGCCGTGCGCAAGAAGCTGCAGAAGCAGGGCGCCCCTATGCAGAGCGGATGAATGCCGTTTTGTCTACTCTGGCGGCCTCGGCCGGTGATTCTGAATCGGCCCCGAAACTGCTTGCGGGCAGCGGTGCTGACAAAGTGCATCTTTTGATCGTGATGACCGGCGAGCGCGGGCTTTGTGGCGGGTTTAACTCGTCGATTGTCCGCATGGCGCGCGCCAAGGCACAAGAGCTGACGCGTGACGGCAAAGACGTAAAAATGATTACAGTCGGCAAAAAAGGCCGTGATCAGCTAAAGCGTGAATATGGTGATGTTATCATCAACCATGTTGATCTGACCGAAGTAAAACGGGTTGGATACGCCAATGCACATGACATCGCGACCGATGTTTTAGACCGGTTTGACACTAGCGAATTTGATGTAGCAACGATTTTCTACAGCAGGTTTGTGAATGTCGCGGTGCAAAAGCCGACGATGCAGCAAATCATACCGGCGCAGTTCGAGGTATCGGATGATGCCCCAAGCGCTACGCTTTATGAGTATGAGCCGAGCGAGGCAGAGATCTTGAAGGATCTGTTGCCGCGCGGTGTGGCCACGCAAATCTTTGCGGCCCTGCTGGAAAACGGTGCCTCCGAGCAAGGCGCACGCATGAGCGCGATGGACAATGCGACACGTAACGCTGGCGACATGATTGATGATCTGACGATTGAGTATAACCGCTCACGTCAGGCTGTGATCACGAACGAGCTGATTGAAATTATTTCGGGTGCCGAAGCACTCTAATATACGCGGAGAAACAAGATGGCGAAAGCAAAAGCGAAAGCGAAAGCGACCGGCGCAACTGGCGCAACTGGCAAGGTCACTCAGGTGATTGGTGCGGTTGTCGACGTTCAGTTTACGGGCGATTTGCCTGCGATTCTGAATGCGGTAATTACAAATAACAACGGCAAAGAACTGGTGATGGAAGTTGCCCAGCATCTGGGCGAAAGCACCGTGCGCTGCATTGCGATGGACAGCACCGAGGGGCTGGTTCGTGGCGAAGCCGTATCGGATGCAGGCGAGCCGATTTCAATGCCGGTTGGCCCTGAAACTCTGGGTCGGATCATGAATGTGATCGGCGAGCCGATTGATGAAAAAGGCCCGATCAAAACCAAGGCCCGCCGGTCAATCCATCAGGAAGCCCCTGATTTTGCCGACCAGTCCACCGAGGCTGAAATCATGGTGACCGGCATTAAGGTTATCGACCTGCTGGCACCCTACACCAAAGGTGGTAAAATTGGCCTGTTCGGCGGTGCCGGTGTTGGCAAAACGGTTTTGATCATGGAATTGATCAACAACATCGCCAAAGTGCACTCGGGCCTGTCGGTATTTGCCGGTGTGGGCGAGCGGACCCGCGAAGGTAACGATCTTTATTATGAAATGATCGAATCCGGTGTTATCAACCCTGAAAATCTGAGCGAAAGCAAAATTGCGCTGGTTTACGGCCAGATGAACGAGCCTCCCGGTGCGCGGATGCGTGTTGCGCTTTCGGGCCTGACGATTGCCGAGCAATTCCGCGATGAAACCGGCGCTGACGTGCTGTTCTTTGTTGATAACATTTTCCGCTTCACCCAAGCCGGCTCCGAAGTGTCCGCGCTGTTGGGCCGTATTCCATCGGCCGTGGGTTACCAGCCAACGCTGGCCACTGATATGGGGCAAATGCAGGAACGTATTTCGTCAACAAAATCCGGCTCGATCACTTCGGTGCAAGCGATTTATGTGCCCGCCGATGACCTTACCGACCCGGCGCCTGCGACATCGTTTGCCCACCTTGATGCGACAACCGTGCTTGACCGTGCGATCTCCGAGTTGGGTATTTATCCGGCTGTGGATCCGCTAGGCTCAACCTCGCGCCTGCTGGATCCGGCGATTATCGGTGAAGAGCATTACAAGGTTGCCACTGACGTTCAGCAAATCCTGCAACGCTATAAATCCCTGCAAGACATCATTGCGATTCTGGGCATGGACGAGCTGAGTGAAGAAGATAAACTGGCTGTGGCGCGTGCGCGTAAAATCCAGCGTTTCCTTAGCCAACCGTTTGATGTTGCTAAGGTATTTACCGGATCTGACGGCAAACAGGTTGCGCTGGAAGATACAATCGCATCGTTCAAAGCTGTTGTGGCTGGCGAATATGACCACCTGCCAGAAGGCGCATTTTACATGGTTGGCGGCATCGAGGACGTGGTTGCCAAAGCCGAAAAAATGGCCGCTGACGCAGCATAAAGGGGGCCAATATGGCTGATACTATGCAATTTGATCTGGTCTCTCCCGAAGGCAGCCTTGCGTCGGTTCAGGTAAGTTCTGCGCAAATTCCGGCGGCAAAAGGCACTATGACTGTGATGCCGAACCACTCTGCGGTTTTGACCACATTGATGCCGGGAAAAATCAAGTTAAAAGGCCCGGATGGTGAAAGCGATTTCGTTATCACAGGCGGGTTTGCCGATATTTTATCCGACGGCGTTTCGGTTCTGGCAGAAGAGGCGTATGTGGGTTCCGAAGTTACAAAGGCTGATTTGAAACCGGCAATGGATTTTGCCCGCAAGCAGCTTGAAAAGGCCGAGGCAGACGACAAAAATGCAGCCACTCGGCGGGTCTCTGATATGGAGCAGCTGATTGATAGTCTGGACTAATCTGACCGTTTCAACCAGCGCAAACGCTATAAAATATTTAATCAAAACCCCGCTATTAATGTGGGGTTTTGTGTTTTGGGTGTCTAATTATTGACAATATCCGTGTATGGATTTGGCTATAGCGGTGCACTTTTAGCTCGCGTTAGGAAACAACATATTACACATTTCAGCGCTAGCGAAAGGCAGCACAATGTGCTTCAAGTGTAAGTTGAAACCTTTAAGGGTCAGGGTGAAATGCTGAAAATAAACAGTCATAATCTAGGTATTCAAAGCGGCTCTGTTGTTTTGTTTTCAGATTATGAGCATAATGGCAAAATGTGGGCTGGAAGTGGCCCGCGAAGTTTGCGTGAAATTATAAAATTTCCCGAAGTGTTCGTTGGCACGCCACTGGTTCAGGCTACAATTTCGATGTGGGATTTTGATCACGCAAGCAACCAGCGCGCAGATATTTCCGCCCAGCAGATCACAAATGACAGGTTCGAATTGGTGTTCAAAACCTGGGCTGACACGCGTGTTGCCCGCATTCGCGCCGATTGGATCGCTTTTGGTGAAGTTAGGGGGGCCGATGACTGGACGCTTTAACGCGCCGACTCAGTCTGCTTTCTTGCCCCATTTGCTGCCTTTATAAAGCGGCGTTAGGGTGTTTACGTCAAACAGCGATGAAACCGACGCGCCCTCCCAAGTATTTAAAATTGCTTGAGAAAACAGCGGTGCCAATGGCACAACGCGGATTTTCTTTGCGTCTTTAATGGCCTGCGTTGGCTGGATTGAATCCGTGATAACCAGATGTTTCATTGCCGAGGCCTCGATGCGCTCAATCGCGGGTCCGGATAAAACACCGTGGGTAATATAGGAATGCACCTCGGCCGCGCCCTGCTGCATCAGAACCTCGGCGGCTTTGCAAAGCGTGCCGGCGGTGTCACAAATATCATCCACGATAATACAAATTTTACCCTGCACATCGCCGATCACTTTCATTTCGGCAATTTCACCGGGCGCGGTGCGGCGTTTATCAACGATGCACAAATCACTTCCGATACGTTGGGCCAGATCGCGCGCACGCGCCACGCCGCCAACATCGGGTGAAATGATGCTGCCCTGATCGATCCGGTCGCCAAAATGATGCATGATATCCAGTGCAAAAATCGGCGAGGCATACAGATTATCCACCGGAATATCGAAAAACCCTTGAATTTGGGTGGCGTGTAAATCCATGGTCAAAACCCGGTCGATGCCGGCTTCGACAATCAGATTGGCCACCAGTTTGGCCGAAATCGGTGTGCGGGCTTTGGTGCGCCGATCTTGGCGGGCATAGCCGAAATAAGGCATCACGGCGGTAATGCGCGCGGCCGATGAGCGGCGCAGGGCATCCGCGATAATCAGCAATTCCATCAGGTGGTCATTGGTGGGTTTCGAGGTGGGCTGAATGATAAACATATCCTCGCCGCGCACGTTTTCATAAACCTCGACAAAAATTTCCTGGTCGTTAAATTGTTCAACCCGCGCATCCAGCAGGCCAATATCCTGCCCGCCGTTCATGGTGGCATATCGGGCGATTTCTTCGGCAAGCGGGCGGTTGGCGTTGCCTGAAATCAGCATCGGTCTGGATGGTTTCGGCATGAGGGCTAGGTCCTTGTGTGGCAGCGCAAGCATAACAGATTCGCAACGTTGACACCGCTTAACATCCGGCAAAGGTATTGGGCAAGCAAAAGCACGAAAAACAACAGCGGGCGGGCAAAATATTGGGGTTTTTTCAACGTGTTGGTTAACGGATCAGCGCCAGAAACCTGTCAACGTTTCCATCACTTGCCGACCAGTCACAAACCAGACGCGCTGTCAGCATTTCATCGTCGTCATCGCCTTCCAGCTGGCTTTCCCACAGATAATATTGCGCGCCAGCTTTGTGCAATCGTTTGTGCCCCGCGCGGCTCCAGTTTGCAAAAATCATGTTGGCATCAGGTTCGAACAAAAACCCTGTGCCCTCGATCTGTTTTAACCCACGCGCCAAACGTGCCGCAGCGCTATTGGCCGAACGGGCGCAATCCAGCCATAAATCATCGGCCAGATAAGCCAGCATTTGGGCTGCCATAAACCGGTTCTTCGAGGGTAAATGCGCGCCGCGTTTGCGCCGCAGCTCAAATTCCCAAGCGTGTTTTGGATCAAAGAAAATAACCGCCTCAACCCCCATGCAACCGTTTTTAGTGCCGCCAAAACTTACCGCATCAACACCGGCCTTCCAACTCATTTCGGCAGGGCTGCACCCCAGCGAAACAAGCGCGTTGGCAAAGCGCGCACCGTCCAGATGCACCGGCAGATTGTGCGATTTGGCAATGTCACACAGCGCCTTGATTTCAGCCAGCGAATAAACGCTGCCCCGCTCGCTCAGCTGGGTGATCGATACCGGCCCGCGTTGGGGACCGTGCACGCCACGGGTTTCTTCGGTCTCGATTTTGCGCCGTAGGTTTTCGGGGTCGATTTTGGCGTTTTCCCCGTCAACAAGCGTGAGTTTCGCACCACCTGTATAAAACTCAGGCGCGTTGCATTCGTCCTCGTGAATATGGGCCACGGTTGCGCAAAATATGGTCTGCCAAGGCTTGCTCAGCGTCGCCAAAGCCAGCGAATTGGCGGCCGTGCCGGTGGACACCAGATAAACCGCCGCTTGGGGGGCCTCGAAAATCTCGCGGATCCGGTTGCGCAGCTCCTCCATCAAGGCATCCGCGCCGTAGGGCATGGCGTAGCCCTGATTGGCGTCTTGAATTGCGGCCATGATTTTAGGATGCACCGGTCCGGTATTGTCCGAGACAAAAAACATCAGATTGGTTCCTCGATTATATAATTTTCCCAGTCTTCCTGGGGCACGTCAAATTCCGGCACGCTCCAGCCACGCACCGACGCGCCGGCCCTGTGCACGGTTTCAGAATCGCCCGAAATCAGCGGGTGCCAATCCTTTAGCGGTTTGCCCTCGTAAATCAGACGATACGCACAGCTGGCGGGCATCCAATAGGCAATTTCGCTGATATTTTGCGGGGTTAGCTGCACACAGTCGGGCACGAATTGATGGCGAATTTCATACCGGCCGCAGCGGCAACTGTCGCAATCCAGCAATTTACAGGCCACGCGGGTAAACACAACTTCGCGGGTTTCTTCGTCTTCCAGTTTGTTCAAACAGCACTTGCCACAGCCATCACACAGCGCTTCCCATTCGGGCCGGTTCAGGTTTTTCATTGCCACCTGTTCCCAAAAACGGGGCCGCAGACCCTGACGCTGGATCGGGTCTTGTGTGGTGCGCTCGGGGCTAGACATTTTCCAGGATTTCGCGCGCTTGAACGCAATCGGCCCGCATTTGGGCAACCAGCGCATCAAGGGTTTCGAATTTTCTCTCGGGGCGCAGATATTCAACCAAACCGACTGAAACATGCACCCCGTAAATGTCGCCCTCAAAATCGAGAATATAGGTTTCAAGATTGGGGATTTTACCATTAAACATAGGCCGGATTCCCATGCTGGCGGCGCCATTGTAACTGCCGGCGTGCGGGCCGGACAGCACGTCGATTTTCACCGCATAAACCCCGAATTTTGGCTGGTGCAGGCCGCTGATTGAAATGTTCGCAGTGGGAAACCCCAACTGGCGGCCGCGTTGCTCGCCACGAATAACTTTGCCGTCGATCCGGTGGAAATGGCCCAGTTTACGCGCCGCATCTTGTGGAAGGCCTTGCGTCAGTGCGTTGCGAATGGCGGTTGAAGAAATCTCGGCATCGCCAGACTTGCCCAGCTCGATCAACTCGGAAATGGTGACGCCAAAACCCATCTGCGCACCAAATCTTGCCAGATCCTGTGCGTTTCCGCCGCGGTTTTTTCCGAACTGAAAATCCTTACCAATCACCACATGTTTTAAATCAAGCCCGTCTTTGATAACTTTGCGGGCGAAATCCTCGGCGCAAAGCCAAGAAAGCGCGTCGTTGAAATTGATTTCGTAAAGTTTTTCAACGCCCAGTTTTTGCAATCTGTTGGCGCGGCTTTCGGCGTTCATCAAACGAAAACCGGGGGCGTCGGGGGCGAAATATTGGCGGGGGTGGGGCTCGAATGTCATTACACCCAGCGGCGCGTTCAGCCGTTTTGCGTGCTCGCGGGCAATGTCGATAACGGCGCGATGACCCAGATGCAGCCCGTCAAAGTTGCCAATCGCAACGCTGGCACCGCGGGCATCGGATTGGGCAAATTGATAATCGCGAATGATCTGCATAAAAGTTGGTTACCGTTGCTTGGCGCTGGGGGCAAGCACCAAAGCATCGCCCGAAATCACCACCGTGTCGCCAACACGCGCGATACAATCCAGCGCAACGCGGCGTTTTTCAACGATAATATCGGTGATAGTGACGGTGGCTGTGACAATGTCATCAATGCGCACAGGCGCTGTAAAACGCAGGTTTTGCGACATGTAAATCGTGCCGTGACCGGGCAAGCGCTCGCCGATCAGGGCCGAAAACAGACCGGCCGACAGCATGCCGTGCGCGATGCGGGTTTTGAAAATCGAGGCCGCACCGGCGTCCTTGTCCAGATGCAGCGGATTGCGATCTTCGCTAAGTTCGGCGAACAGGTTTATTTCATGCATCCCGATTTGTTTGGTCAGGGATCGCGACATGCCGATTTCAAGGTCTTCCAGATAGATTGTGCCGATTTCATCAGATTTAAGCATGGGTTTTCTTTCTTTATTAACGCAAATGGCCAATGCTGAAACGTGCGGTTGTCATTGCCTTGTCCAGATAGGTTTTGAGCGCTTGCGGGTCAGGCTGATCGGTGGTTTTGGTTTCTTTGGCCGCCAGACCGCCAGTTATGAATAGCGCGTCCAGATTTTCGCCCATGGCACCTTTGATGTCGGTGGCAATGCCGTCCCCAATGCATAAAATACGCGCATCGGGAATGCCGGTTTCAAGGTTATTCAGGCGCAAGCGGGCCAGATCGTAAATCGCCGGATGGGGCTTGCCGACATAAAATACCTGCCCGCCCATTTCGGTATAAAGTGCCGCCAAAGCACCGGCGCACCATTCGCGAACACCGCCGCGATCGACCACAATATCGGGATTGGCGCAGAGCAGTTTCAGACCCATTTGTTTGGCCAGCAGGAATTCGGGGCGCATCACCGACGGGTCGGCATGGGGATCGGCGGGGCCAACGCAGACGATGCCTTCGGCCTGATTGACGGGCACGCGCTGAATGTCGACGGGGTCGGTGACGATGCTGATCGGGTCAAAAAACGTCAAATCGGTGCCGGTGCCGATGTAGTACACTTTCTGGCCGACCGCACCGCTAAACATGGCCGCGCGCGCGCTGTCGCCTGACGAGGCAATCGTGTCCCAGCAATCGGGCGGCACGTCCATGCTTTCGATGTGTTCCTGCACAAAGGATCGGTGGCGCGGCGCATTGGTTAACAGCACCACTTTGCCGCCGGTTTTACGGTATTCCTGCAGGGCCGCGATGGCGTCGGGAAAGGCGTTAACCCCGTCATGCACGCAGCCCCAAAGATCGACAAACAGCGCGTCGTAATTGGCGGATATTTCGGAGAGGGCATTGATGATTTTTGTCATATCGCCAAACTTTCAGTTAAGTGGAAAAGGCCGCTGGTCGCGACCTTTGCTTTGTTTTTGGCGCTAGGCCTTGAGGTTCGGGATGATTTGTTTCTTGCGGCTAACCACGCCGGGCAGCACCACATCATCGCCAGAAATGCTGATGTTGAACGATTTTTCCGCCACGTTTTTTACCGCATCATTGGGGATTAACAAGGTGGATTGTTCCTGCAAAATATCCACCACAAACAGCAAAACCTGATCAACGCCGTCCTCGGTGGCTACGGTTTTCATGCTGTCCATCAGGCTGGCTTTGCGCCCCAATACGGTGTCAGGCGAGGTGGTTTCAAGCACGGAAACCCGGAATTTAGTGTTGTCGACTTCGAATATTTTGGAATCCAGCCGCAGCAACTCAGCATCGGAAAAATGCGAAATATCGGATTTGGCCGCGAACATTTCGGCGGCATAAGACGCAATGTCGATGCCCAGATCTTTGGCCAGACGCGCGGCAATTTCGGTATCGCGCGGGGTGGTTGTGGGCGAGCGGAATTCCAGCGTATCCGACAGGATGCACGACAGGATCAGACCCTTTATTGCATCGGGCATATTGTCCAGCGCCGGTTCGCGCATGATGCTATACATCACCGTCGCCGTGGCCGCCACGGGGCGCAGAGTGATGTTGATCGGCCCCTTGGTTGACAGCCCGCCGACCAGCAGGTGGTGATCGATGATCTGGCGGATGTCGGCATTTGCGATATTGGCGGGCAATTCGACCGGATTGTTGGTGTCAACGATCACGACTTTGTCGCCATCGGCCACGTCCGTTAGCAATTCGGGCGTGTCAAAACCCCAGCGTTTCAGCACGAAATCGGCCTCGGTATTTGGCGCGCCCAGCACATAGGCCGTGGCGGGTTTTTTCACGATTTCATTTAGATACCAGGCCCAGATCAGGGCGGAGGCGGTGGCGTCGGTATCGGGGGCTGTGTGGCCGAAAATTTTAATCATGGTTTACTTTTCATCTTTTAGGTTACGGTTTGGCGTTCTTATAGGGGGGATCGGCTGGGTTGTCACCCGTTGCTTGGGCCGCGATATGTTCGGTTTGCCCTGCTTTAAGCAGGGTGCTAGTTTGGTGCCAAAACCAAAAGGCCCAAAGATGAGCAAACCGCGCGAAACCGATTTATATCCGCCCGTAAAATCCTATTTCGAGGCCCAAGGTTATCAGGTCAAAGGCGAGATTGGCGAGGTCGATGTGATGGCCGTTCGCGGTAGTGATCCACCGGTTTTGATCGAACTGAAGCTGGGGTTTTCATTGGCTTTGGTGCATCAGGGTGTGGCGCGCCAAGCGGTTAGCGATGCGGTTTATCTGGCTGTTCCCCATATAGGGAACAAGAAAATAAAGGAAAACCTGAGCCTGTGCCGGCGTCTTGGCTTGGGCTTGATCACGGTGCGGCTGCGCGACGGGTTTGTCGAGGTTCTGGCCGATCCTGCCCCCTATCGCCCGCGAAAATCGGTGCCGCGCAAAACCCGTCTGTTGCGCGAATTTGCCCGTCGGGTGGGGGATCCGAATGCGGGCGGGGCGATGCGGGTTGGCATTGTCACATCTTACCGTCAGGATGCGCTGCGCTGTGCCGCTTATCTAGAAAACAAAGGCGCCAGCAAGGGGGCTGTTGTGGCCAAAGAAGCTGACGTTCCCAAGGCCACGCGGATCATGGCCGATGATTATTACGGCTGGTTTGAGCGGGTAAAAACCGGGATTTATATGCTGACGCCCAAAGGGTGTGAGGCGCTGGTTCTTTATGGCCCGGTTCAAGCGCCTCGCGCTAAGGCGTAGAGATTGATTGTGTGGGTGTCGGCATTTTTCGATAAAGTTGATGCATCGTGTGAAAATAATTATGGCCGCTTTGGTTGACTCTTTGGGGTGGCATGCCTAAATCCCGGTTGTTGGCACTCGCAACCTGTGAGTGCTAATCTGATTTTAACCTTGAGTGAAGGAGCGTTCAAAGATGGCGTTTACACCTCTACATGACCGTGTTCTGGTTCGCCGCCTCGAAGGCGACGAAAAAACTGCTGGCGGCCTGATTATCCCCGATAGTGCAAAAGAAAAACCAGCCGAGGGCGAAGTTATCGCTTGTGGCGAAGGCGCACGTAAAGACAGCGGCGAGCTGATCCCGATGACTGTTAAAGCTGGCGACAAAGTGTTGTTTGGCAAATGGGGCGGCACCGAAGTAACGATTGACGGCGAAGAGCTGTTGATCATGAAAGAAAGCGACATCATGGGCCTGCTGGGCTAGTCGTATCTTTACCTTAACATTTTGAATTTTCAGGAGTTTTAGAAAATGGCTAAAGAAGTCAAATTCGATACCGACGCCCGCAATCGTATGCTGGCTGGCGTAAATATTCTTGCCGACGCTGTAAAAGTTACATTGGGCCCAAAAGGTCGTAACGTAGTGATCGACAAATCCTTTGGCGCACCGCGCATCACCAAAGACGGTGTGACAGTTGCCAAAGAAATCGAACTGGAAGACAAGTTCGAAAACATGGGCGCGCAGATGCTGAAAGAAGTCGCATCTCGCACCAATGACGAGGCCGGCGACGGCACAACAACCGCCACCATTCTGGGCCAGGCGATTGTTCGCGAAGGCATGAAATCGGTTGCTGCTGGCATGAACCCGATGGATTTGAAACGCGGTATTGATCTGGCTACAGCAGCTGCTGTTGCAACGATCAAAGGTTCTGCACGCGAAGTAAAAGACAGTGCAGAAGTCGCACAGGTCGGCACGATTTCCGCCAATGGCGAATCCGAAATCGGTCAGCAAATTGCAGACGCCATGCAGCGTGTTGGCAATGAAGGCGTGATCACTGTTGAAGAAAACAAAGGTCTGGAAACAGAAACCGAAGTTGTTGAAGGCATGCAGTTTGACCGCGGTTACCTGTCACCATATTTTGTGACAAACCCGGAAAAAATGATCGCTGAAATGGAAGATTGCCTGGTTCTGCTGCACGAAAAGAAACTTTCGTCGCTACAGCCAATGGTTCCTTTGCTGGAAACTGTTATCCAGTCCGGCAAACCTTTGCTGATCATTGCCGAAGATGTTGACGGCGAAGCGCTGGCAACTCTGGTTGTGAACAAACTGCGCGGTGGTCTGAAAATCGCGGCTGTTAAGGCCCCTGGTTTTGGTGATCGTCGCAAAGCCATGTTGCAAGATCTTGGCATTTTGTGTGGTGGTCAGGTGATTTCAGAAGATCTGGGTATGAAACTGGAAAATGTCACAATCGACATGCTGGGTTCCGCCAAGAAAATCCAAATCACCAAAGACGAAACAACCATCGTTGACGGTAACGGCGACAAGGCCGAAATCGAAGCACGCGTTGGCCAAATCCGCACTCAGATCGAGGAAACAACATCTGATTACGATCGTGAAAAACTGCAAGAGCGCGTGGCCAAACTGGCCGGTGGTGTTGCTGTTATCCGGGTTGGCGGCATGACCGAAGTTGAAGTCAAAGAGCGCAAAGACCGCGTTGACGATGCCCTGAACGCGACCCGTGCGGCCGTGCAAGAAGGTGTTGTTGTCGGTGGTGGTGTTGCCCTGATGTTGGCGGCAAAAGAGCTGGCCAATGTGGCGGGTGCCAACGCTGACCAAGACGCCGGTGTTTCGATTGTGCGTCGCGCGCTTGAGGCTCCTTTGCGTCAGATCGCGGAAAATGCGGGTGTTGACGGTGCTGTTGTTGCCGGCAAAATTCGTGAAAGCGATGATGTGACTTTCGGCTTTAACGCGCAGATCGAAGAATATGGCAACATGTTTGACTTTGGCGTGATTGATCCGGCCAAAGTTGTGCGCACAGCGCTGGAAGATGCGGCCTCGATTGCCGGTCTTTTGATCACAACAGAAGCCATGATCGCAGACAAGCCAGCACCAGCCTCAGCCTCAGCGGCCGGTGGCGGCATGCCTGACATGGGCGGTATGGGCGGTATGGGCGGTATGATGTAAACGTTCAAATTCTGCAAAGAATTTGGGCGGAGGCCGTAGGTGTTTGGTAAAAGGCCAGATGCCGAGGCCTTACCGTTCTAGCAATAAATACGAAAAGGGCTGCCGGTTTGGTGGCCCTTTTTGCTATCTGGTTTGAGGGCTTTGGATAATCAGGTCTCGCAATGCAGCGGTTTCACCCTTATATCGCAGTTATGAAGTTGATCATTGCCTTGATATCCCTGTTAGTCCCGTCGCTGGCGGCGGCGGATTGTGTGGTTTTGGTGCATGGTTTGGCGCGCTCGGATGATTCGATGATTGTGTTGGAGCAGGCGCTGGAAAATGCGGGCTATGAGGTGGTCAGAATTTCTTATCCTTCAACCCGCGAACCGCTAGAAAAATTGGTCCGTTATGGCTTGCCTCAGGCGATTGAAAGCTGTGTAAAAACCAAGGTGAATTTTGTCACCCATTCAATGGGCGCTCTTTTATTGCGGATGTATTTGGCCGAAAACCAGCCAAAGCAAATGGGGCGTGTCGTGATGTTGGCGCCGCCGAATAAGGGCTCGGA
Organism: uncultured Marinosulfonomonas sp.; assembly: GCA_964429175.1. Taxonomy (GTDB): domain Bacteria; phylum Pseudomonadota; class Alphaproteobacteria; order Rhodobacterales; family Rhodobacteraceae; genus Profundibacter. Next base: position 3,644 of record CAYSBD010000012.1, on the reverse strand, counting down.
GCTGGCCGAAAGATTGCGGGGTTGGCAATTGTTCGAAATCATAAATGGCCCCGCCGGCATGGCGCTGGGAACAGGACCGGGTAGTGCTGTCGATGGTTTGGGGCCGGTCACGTTTGAATTGGGTGTGATTGCCGGAAACCGTTCGTTGAACCCGTTTTTTTCGGCGCTGATTACCGGAGCAGATGATGGCAAGGTTTCGGTTTATGAAACTAAAATCAGCGGAATGAATGACCATATTGTTCTGCCCGTCACGCATACTTTTATGATGAACAGCCCGTTAGTGATTGCGCAGGTTCGGCTGTTTTTAGCGGGTGGTGCGTTTGATCATGAGCTGAGTTATGCTGATTCCGTGCGTTTGAGTTTGCAGTAGTGCCAAAGAAATTTTAGCGCTGCCGCGCGCGCAGGTATTTAAGGCAAGAAGAAGTTTATACGCCGGTAATCTTGTTGATATGCCCCATTTTTCGTCCCGGTCTGGTCTCGGATTTTCCGTAAAGGTGGATCGCGATTTTGGCATCTTTGGCGATGGTTTCCAGGCGGTCCATATCGTCGCCAATCAGGTTTTCCATGCTGATATCCGTGTGGCGTTTACCATCGCCCAAAGGCCAGCCCACAATGGCGCGGATGTGTTGTTCGAACTGGTCAATCAAGCAGCCGTTTTGGGTCCAGTGGCCGGAATTATGCACACGCGGCGCGATTTCATTGACGATCAGGCCCTGCGGCGTGACGAATAACTCAACTCCCATGACGCCCACATAGTCCAGCGCGTTCAGGATGCGGGCGGCCAGCAGAACGGCATCGGTGCGCTGGGCTGTAGTGAGGTTGGCGGGCACTGTGGTGCTGTGTAGAATTCCATTTTTGTGGATATTTTCGCCGGGATCAAAACAGGCAATATCGCCCTGTTGGCCGCGGGCCGCGATCACGGAAATTTCACGGCTGAAATCAACGAAGCCTTCCAGTAGGCTGGGCGCGTCGGCCATGTCAGAATGGGCCGATTTCGCGTCATTTTCTGACATAATCCGGGCTTGGCCTTTGCCGTCATAGCCAAAGCGGCGAGTTTTCAGGATCGCCGGGATGCCGGTTGTTTTCAGGGCTTGGGTCAGATCATCGAGCGTATCGACGGTGGCAAATGGCGCAGTGTTCAGGCCCAGCGTGCGCAAGAATTCCTTTTCGCTCAGGCGGTCCTGAGATATTGCCAAAGCGCGCCGGTTGGGATGGATCGGGCGCAAAGATTCCAAAACATCAAGCGCGCTTGTCGGGATGTTTTCAAATTCGTAAGTGATGACTTCAACCGCGTTGGCAAATGCGCGCAACGCGCCCGTGTCGTCATAATCTGCCGTGGTGGTTTGGTCGGCCACCTGAGCTGCGGGCGGGTTTGCGACCGGATCAAAAATATGGGTTTTAAAGCCAAGGCGCGATGCGGCAACCGACAGCATTCGGCCCAGCTGTCCACCGCCCAAAATTCCGATGGTCGCGCCGGTTGCTAAAGCGTTAGTCATGCGTTGGCTCGTCTGCAATCGAAGCCGAAAGGGCCGCGCGCCATGCGTCAAGCCGTGCCGCAAGATCCGCATCGTTCAGCGCCAGAATTCCCGCTGCCATTAGCCCCGCATTCGCCGCGCCCGCCGCACCGATTGCCATGGTCGCCACCGGAAAACCCTTGGGCATTTGCACGATGGAATAAAGGCTGTCGACGCCTGACAATGCCTTGGTTTGCACCGGCACGCCCACCACGGGAATGCGGGTTTTGCTGGCCATCATGCCGGGTAAATGTGCCGCACCGCCGGCACCTGCAATGATCACTTGCAAGCCGCGGTTGACCGCCGTTTTGCCGTATTCCCACAAGCGGTCCGGCGTGCGGTGGGCCGAAACGATTTTGGTTTCATAAGCCACGCCCAGCTGGTCTAGAATATCAGCCGCCTCGGCCATGGTGCGCCAGTCTGATTGGCTGCCCATGATGATGCCGATTTTTATATCTGTCATTGTTTTATCCTTGATCTGGCGAAGGTTATTCTATCTGTCCGAACTGGGTCAGGCAATAATATCCGGGATCAGATCATCTTTGATAGCGGCAATTTGGTCTTTTAGCAGCAGTTTTTTGGCCTTCAGGCGGCGAATGACCAGCTGATCCGTGCGCCGCACCTCCTGCATTGCCTGAATGGCTTCGTCCAGATCGCGATGCTCTTGGCGCAAAACCTCGAGCTTGACGCGCTGAACTTCTTTGTGGCTCATTTTAGTAGGGTTGCTCATGGCATGGCTTTCGACTCAAGGGTTGTGTTCGTAGCTGTGGTTGAATTGCAAATAACCGGTTTTTCGCGCTGCGGGAAGGGTTTTGCGCACACGATACCTTGTGTCACAGCGTAACACTACCCATATTGATGTTGAACGGGCTGCCGGTTGCGGGGCCTGAAATACGATGTCGCTTAAATTATAGGACATGTTGAATGACAAAACTAACCCTGAGCACGCACCCCTTTTTATTGGGGTTTGAGCAGCTGGAACGGCTGATGGAGCGCACCGCGAAATCGGGCAATGACGGCTATCCCCCGTTTAATATTGAACAAACCTGCGAGCAGAGTTACCGGATTACGCTGGCCGTGGCCGGTTTTAGCGAGGCCGATTTGGCGATCACCGTCGAGAATCGCCAGTTGGTGGTGCGCGGTCGTCAAGGCGAAGTGGACGAGGGCCGTGTGTTTTTGCACCGTGGTATTGCAGCGCGCCAGTTTCAGAAAAGTTTCGTTTTGGCCGACGGGGTTGAAGTGGGCGAGGCGGGCATGAAAAACGGGCTGTTGCATATTGATTTACAGCGCGCCACCCCGGAAACCGTGGTGCAAACTATTGTGATTAAGAAAAACCATGGAGGCCGCGATGGATAGCAAATTTGATTTTACCAAATCAGAGCAAAGCAATATCGTTTACATTCGTGCGGTGGATGTGGCGGATTTGCCTGATGCGGTGCGCGCTCAGGTGCAGGGGGCCACGCAGCTTTATGCCGTTTGCCGCGAAAATGGCGAGCAACTGGCGCTGGTTGCAGATCGCCGGCTCGCGTTTGTGCTGGCGCGGCAAAATGATCTGGCTCCGGTGACGGTGCATTAAGGGGCGATGATGAGCAAAATGTTGAAATGCACCTGTCTGGATTGTGGCGCGGTGGGGCGGTTTCCTGTGGACAAGATTAACGACAAACCCAAATGCGGTAAATGCGGCAGTTGGCTGATTACCGGCAAGGTCTGGCAGCTGGATCCGGCGACTTTGGCCAAGGCGGCGAAAAACGACGATCTGCCGCTGGTGGTGGATTTCTGGGCACCGTGGTGCGGGCCGTGCCGGATGATGGCGCCCCAATTTGAAATGGCGGCGGGAAAACTGGCCCCCTATGCGCGGTTTGCCAAGATCAACACCGAAGAACACGCGCAGATATCTGGGCGCTACAACATCCGAGGCATTCCGATGCTGGCGCTGTTCAAGGGTGGTCGCGAAGTGGCGCGGCAAGCCGGCGCAATGCAGGCCCCGCAGATACAGGCTTGGGTTGGTAAGAATAGCGGGTAGGTTTTGTAGAAATAATGGGTGTTTGTGGCGATTGCTGACTTGCCAATTATATTACTGCTACATTTGCTAAATATTTCTGTCAGAGATGACATTGGGCTAAAGTAGAG
>CAYSBD010000011.1:0-30147 GCA_964429175.1 uncultured Marinosulfonomonas sp. | reverse complement strand
GTGACCAAAGACACCTCCCAAAGTTCCAGTTCCGCCAAGAGCCGCTGGCCCTTGCCATTCTTATGTGCTTTTTTGGTGCGATATCCGATCGACAAACCATCAATCGCGCCGGCCTCGATCAGGGCGGCAGCCTCGCGCCCCTTCACCACATCCAGCAGCAAACGGCCCTTGACATAAAGACCTTTGCTGTCTTCAATCACCTCGTCCCAAATGCCGATCGGCTGGGCGGGATCATGTTGCCACAGCATTTTCACCCGCCGCCCCAACTTGGACAAATTGGCCAAAGACGCGCCATAAGCACCCGGCTCGACCACATCGCCACCCTTGTCGCATTTGCCGAAATAACTGGCATAACCTTCGATACAGGTGCCATCGGTGACAGACACACCACTATCGGCCCGGCAGAACTTGCGCTCCAAACCGGCTTCGTAACACATTGAAATCATGTTGTTTTCCCTTATTTATACGTTTGACTTTTCCTGAAATAAAAGCAGCATAATTTGCGTTTGAGCATCAGCAAAAGGCTGCCAATTATGTTTCAAGTTTAAGTCAGAACCCTTTAGGAGCCGCATCAATCAGCGATAGAACGCCTTGGGTCAACACCACGCCAACCACACCGTAAAGCGCCAGCCACAAGCGGCGCTCCAGCCGCTCGATCATCGCCTCGATGCGCCCCAAACGATCCGCCAAGGCCTCAAATTGCAATTTGCTGACGCGCTCGTTGGCCTCGATACGCGCGTTGGCGGCATCAAAACTGTCGTATAAATACCGCGATCCGCCGGTTTGCGCTCTTTCCTCGCTCATTCATCTTCTGCCAGCTTTGGCAAACCCAACAGGTTGCGCTTTTCTACATCGCTTAAAAATGCCGCCTCACTCACGCGCTTCCACTGGTTATCACGCTCGATTGACAGGGCCGGAACCTGATCCAGATCGGGTTTTAGCTCTGCCACTTCACCACCAAACCCGGCCAGCCACTGCGAAACCGAAGCCGCAACCCGCGTGGCCAGCGGCAACACCGTCAAGCGGTAAAAGGCGCGGTTTGCTTCCTGATAATTGGCATAAGCCGCATCACCGGGAATGCCCAACAACATCGGCGGAACCCCGAATGCAACGGCAATTTCACGCGCCGCGGCCTCTTTGGTTTTCTGAAATTCCATGTCGGATGGCGAAAACCCCATCGGCTTCCAATCCAGCCCGCCCTCAAGCAGCATTGGCCGCCCGGCATTGGCCGCACCCTGATGCTGGCTGGCCATTTCATCAACCAAACGGTCATATTGATCGGTCGTCAAACTGGCTTGGCCGTCCGACCCCCGATAAACAATCGCCCCCGATGGCCGCGCGGCATTATCCAGCAAACCCTTGGACCAGCGCGAGGCCGAATTATGCACATCCACCGCACTGGCCGCGGCCTGCATCGGTGAAAATCCGTAATGGTCATCTTGGGGTGAAAACGTCTTGATGTGGCAAATCGGCTGGGCCTGGCCAGTCATATCAAACCGGTGTTTTTTGCCGCCAACCGCGTATTCATAGGCAATCGGCCAACCATCGGAACCGGGCACCACATTCATGCGATCACTGCGCAAAACATGCAGCTCGACAGGGTTGCCCAAATCATCGCAAACGGCCTCGAGATACGCATTGCCGCTCAGCAACAACTGCCCGTAAAGCGCCTCGAACAACTCGGCGCGCCCTTGCGATCCATTGGGGTTTTGAATAAGCGCCAGCAACGGATGTTCATCATATCGGCGCGCGCTATCCTGCAACACCAAAGGCAACGCGGCGGCAGCCTCGGCCACCAGCTTCACACAACGAAACCCGACCGGATTGCCCAAAAAGCCCGTCTTTGTTAACGAAACCACATCACGCGGACTCCAGGCCACGCGCCCGGCCCCGTGATACGCCACCACAGGCCCCGCCGCCGAGGCCTTTTGCTCGGGCACATCAGCACCTTTTCGAAAGAAATTAAACGCCATGGATGTTGCTCCTCATCAGAAAAATATTAGTTATCAATGTGTTATCCGGCTTCTTCTTGCCTTAAATACCTGCGCCGCAGGCATAAAACCTAAAGCCCCCGAACCCGCGGCCTGCGCCATTTTGCAGCCGGCTCGATCATCAATTCATGCAAAGCCCAAACCAACGCATCGACCCGATCCGGACTGCCCTTGCCCTCATATCCGCGCGTGGTCATCAGACACATTTGATCTTCCAAATCACCAAGCCCGCGCAAATGCCTGACCCGACCCTGCTCATACAAAGCCGCCACAGGTTCGGCGCGGGCGATCTTGCCTTTGGCCGCACGAACAGCGCGAAATGGCACCAAAGGATCAATCTGGCGGATCACGGATTCAACCATATCACCGCCCTGATTCACCTCGGCAACCAACCTTTCGGCGCCGTATTCATCCATCATCGCCAAAGCCGCGCGGGCCCATTTTGACGGGCTGGCCGCACTCACGGTGGCATCTTTCAACACCACAGCGCGCCAATTTGCCGGCTCGCCCTCGCAATTGGCCCCGACCACCACAATGCCGCATTCATCCGAGCCTTTATGCCCCGTGACCGGCGGATCAATCGCCACCACAATGCGGCTCATTTCGCCCGCATCCTCAAGACGCAAACCCTCGATCATCGCCGAAGTCCAAAGCGCGCCTTCGGCATCCTCAAGCAAAACCCCGTCCAATTCCTGACGCCCCAGCCGCGTGCCGGCATAACGCGCCCGCACCTCGTCCAGAAATGACGACGCCAGATAGGCGCGATTTGCCTCGGTCGGGGCGTGGGTGACAACGGTGGTCGAATTGGCCAAAAGGTTTTTCAAAACCGGCACATTTTTTGGCGTTGTTGTCACACATTGGCGCGGGCTATCACCCAGCCGCAAACCAAATTGCAACATATCCCAAGCCTCTTCGCCCTTTTTCCATTTGGCCAGCTCATCCACCCAAGCCGCGTCAAATTGCGGTCCGCGCAAACTCTCGGGATCATGGGCCGAAAACACCTGCGCCACTGCCCCGTTTGGCCAAACCAGCCGCTTGCGGGTGGCCTGCCATTCAGGCCGCCGATCCGGTGGCGAGCAGGCCAAAATGCCGCTTTCGCCAAATACCATAACCTCGCGGACCTGCTCGATGGTTTCGCCCACCAAAGCCACCCGACGCGAACGCCCGATATCCTTGGGGCGCGATCCTTCGACCTCGCTGCGCACCCATTCGGCACCCGCACGGGTTTTGCCAGCCCCGCGCCCGCCCATAATTACCCAACTGCGCCAATCGCCCGCCGGTGGCAACTGATGCTCAAAAGCCCAAAAATCGAACAGATACGGCAGCGACAGCAGCTCGTTTTCGCCCAGATTATTCAGAAACTGTTTTTGAATCTTCAGCGGCGCGCAAGCGAGCCATTCTGCGCCCGATCTCATCGCGCGCCGCGTCGAAATCGAGCGCGTATTCATGCACGATCCCTGCCCTTTGTTTACGCAACTTTTCAAGTTTTACCCTTTCATCCAGTGCCGTTTGCACCGCTTTGCTTAAATCACGAATCCTTTGCCCGGCCTCTTTGGTGGTGCCGGTATCTTCTGATTCAAGCGATGTGATTACTTCTTCGGCCCGGCGCAGCATCCGGTCGAAATGTTTCTCGGCGACCAGAAGTATTTCTTCCGGATCGCCGCCTGCCCCTACGGGTGTAATTATTGTCATGTGGTCTGAATTTGCCTCTCATGCCTATAGCGTTTTGTATCAGCAAAACAAATGAGCAGCAGAAATTGCCCGCCCCAAGGCGCCCTCTGCTGCAAATTACTCTAGATCCGCACAAGAAAAATGAAAAAGCAGCCAAGGTTACTCACCCGACTGCTTGCCCACTTCTTCTAGCTTGCAACAATGTATACGTTGGAGCGTTCGCAAAGTCAACAACATTCGCTCAGGTTGTGATGCGCCCAGCGAACGGTCTGGTTAACAAAACCTTTACAACACAGCGACTTAGCCTAGTTTTTCTTGCGCTCTGCCTCGATGATCCGCCATTTGGCGACATTGGCGTTATGCTCTTTCAAGGTTACCGAAAACGCATGACCTCCGGTGCCGTCGGCCACAAAGAAAATATAATCCGTGCTGTCAGGATCCAGCGCCGCCTTGATCGAGGCCCGCCCCGGATTGGCAATCGGCCCGGGCGGCAAACCGGAAATCTGGTAAGTGTTGTATGGGGTCTTGGCGCGCAATTCACTACGGCGCAAACCGCGGCCCAAAACGCCTTGGCCTTTGGTGATGCCGTAAATCACCGTGGGGTCGGTTTGCAGTCGCATCCCCTTGTTTAGCCGGTTGATGAACACACTGGCCACCTTCCTGCGCTCATAGGCAACGCTGGTTTCCTTTTCAATAATCGAGGCCAAAATCAGCGCCTCTTCCTTGCTGGCAAGCGGCAATCCGTCAACCCGCGCATCCCACGCATCTTGTAATATTTTAACCTGCGCGGCCTGCATCCGTTCCAGAACCGAGGCACGGCTATCACCGGCGCGCACCTCGTAGCTGTCGGGTGCCAAACTGCCCTCGGGCGGCACTTGGTCCACCTCGCCCGTTAGAAAATCCACCGCCTTCAGCGCCTCGACAACCTGCCAGCTGGTCACACCTTCGGCCAGCGCAAGGCGCAAACGCACATCGGCCTGTTGGCGGGTTTGGCTGTATTCGTCCGGCACGGTCTCTTGCGCCGGATCAAAAGAAACCATTTCAACGTATTTATTGGTTTCCGGATCCAGTTCACGCACCAAAACCGATGTGCGCCGAACCCCGATGCGGTAAACAATTTCGGTGCCACAGGTGCTGCGCCCGCCACGGGTGATGATGTCAATGATTTCAACCATCGAGGCCGCCTCGGGCACCAGAAAACTACCCGCTTTCAGCAAATGCGATTTGTCGGAATAATCCGCCCCCATCCGAAATACCATGCCGGAACTGATCGCACCAAGTTCCATCAGATTATCAGAAACCTTGCGCATGTTCGCGCCGCTTTTGACTTGCAAACAAATTGCCTGCGTCAACGGTCCGGCGTCCTTGAACTTGCTTTGTCCCAGCGCAATCAGCCCGCCCAGAACAATTAAAATCACCACCATCAGCGAAAAGAAACTCGAAGTAATATTGCGCCACATCACTCTGACACCCTGCCCATAACAAGGCTGGCGTTGGTGCCGCCAAAGCCGAATGAATTGGACAATGCAATGTTGATTTCGCGTTTTACGGCCTGTTTGGCGGCCAAATCCAGTTTGATGCCATCCGGCGGGCTGTCAAGGTTAAGCGTTGGTGGTGCGATCTGGTCACGAATGGCCAAAATGCAGAAAATCGCCTCGACCGCACCGGCCGCGCCCAGCAAATGCCCGATTGCCGATTTGGTCGATGACATGGTCACGCCGCTGGCCGCATCGCCAAGCAAGCGCTCAACGGCAGCCAGCTCGATGGTGTCGGCCATGGTGGATGTGCCATGCGCGTTGATATAATCTATCTCGGCAGGCGCAATTCTGGCACGCTTCAGGGCGGCCGCCATAGAACGATACCCCCCGTCCCCGTCAGAGGCCGGTGCGGTAATATGATAGGCATCCCCCGACAAACCATAGCCCAAAATCTCGGCGTAAATCGTGGCACCACGGGCCTTGGCGTGCTCGTATTCCTCCAAAACCACCACTCCGGCACCTTCGCCCATCACAAAACCGTCGCGGTCATTATCATAGGGGCGGCTGGCCGATTTGGGGTCATCACCGCGTTTGGTCGAAAGCGCTTTGCAGGCGTTGAAACCGGCAATACCAAGCTCGCAAATCGGTGCCTCGGCCCCGCCAGCCAGCATCACATCGGCATCATCCAGCATGATCAGGCGCGCGGCATCGCCAATCGCGTGCGCACCGGTGGAACAGGCCGTGACCACAGCATGGTTTGGCCCCTTGAAGCCATAGCGGATCGAAACCTGACCCGAGGCCAGATTGGACAGCGCACCGGGAATGAAAAACGGCGATACGCGTCGCGGCCCGCGCTCTTTTAGCGTCACGGCCGTTTCGGCGATGGTTTGCAAACCGCCAATGCCCGAGCCGATCATCACACCGGTGCGAAACTGCTGCTCGCCCTCGGCAGGCACCCAACCGGAATCCGCCACCGCCTGATCGGCCGCGGCCATGGCGTATAAAATGAAATCATCGACCTTGCGCCGGTCTTTGGCCGCCATCGTGTCATCGGCGTTAAATGTGCCATCCGTGCCATCGCCCAACGGAATTTCACAGGCATAACCGGTTTGTAAATGGCCGGCATCAAAGCGCGTAATTTCACCCGCACCCGACTGGCCATCCAAAATACGCTCCCAGGTTTGCGCAACCCCGCAGGCCAGCGGTGTGATCATTCCCAAACCTGTAACAACAACACGGCGCATGACATTCCCCCAATGGATTTATTTTCTGCTCATTGCCCTGCTTACCGTGCCAAAGGGGGGGTGGGCAAGCCTATCTGGTAGAATATGCGAAACCACGCCCAGATTTAGAGGGCGCAGTTTAAAACCGGACCGGATTATTCAAAATCAAACAAAGCGGTCGACAGGTAGCGTTCGGCAAAACTGGGCAAAATAACCACGATATTCTTGCCCGCCATTTCAGGCCGCGCCGCGATTTCCAGCGCCCCAACCAAGGCCGCACCTGACGAAATCCCGACCGGAATCCCCTCAACCACAGCAACTTTGCGCGCCATCTCAAAGGCCGCATCATTGCCAACCTTTAGCACTTCGTCAATCAGGCCGGTGTCCAGAATTGCGGGCACAAAACCGGCCCCGATGCCTTGGATTTTATGCGGTCCCGGCTCGCCACCCGACAGGATCGGGCTGTCCTCGGGCTCGATCGCGATAATTTTCACCGCCGGATTGCGCGCCTTTAAAACCTTGCCAACGCCGGTGATCGTGCCGCCAGTGCCAACACCCGAAATGAAAACATCAACATTACCGTCCGTATCGCGCCAGATTTCTTCGGCCGTGGTGGTCTCGTGAATCGCCGGATTTGCCGGATTTTCAAACTGCTGCGGAATAATCGCACCGTCAATTTCAGCCTTTAACTCCGCAGCCCGCGCCATCGCGCCTTTCATACCCTTCGCACCCTCGGTCAGCTCTAATCGCGCGCCCAACAGCACCAACATTTTGCGCCGCTCGATCGACATGGTTTCGGGCATGGTCAAAATCAGCTTATAGCCCCGCGCCGCACAGACAAATGCCAGCGCAATGCCGGTGTTGCCGCTGGTGGCCTCGATCAAAGTGCCGCCGGGCTTTAGCGCACCGGAGGCCTCGAGCGCATCGACCATTCCGACCCCGATCCGGTCCTTGACCGAACTCAGCGGGTTGAAAAATTCAAGCTTGGCCAAAATATTGCCCGGCATATTGCCCTGCATATTTTCCTGTGCACCGGCATCCTTGGCAAGACGCGACAGACGCACCAAAGGTGTGCCGCCCATGGTCTGGGTGATGTCGTCATAAATTAAACCGCGTGGGGGTGTGGGCATGGCTGGCTCCTTGAAGGGGTTTGTTATTTGCGCGATTATATAATCGCCACCCCGAACTGGCCAGATGCCTGCGTCAGTTAGGGCCAAGGTTCCGGATAAATTTATAAATCCGAAAAACCATTCCGCTTCACAGCCTTTTGGCAGAACAAACCAAATAAAAACGGCGCCCCCAACCGAAAGCGCCGTCTTTAAATCTTGCAAATCAGCCTGAAGCTTAGGATGCTTTGGTGATGAACGACACAGCGTCGCCAAATGTCTGGATGGTTTCGGCCGCATCATCGGGGATCTCGATGCCGAATTCTTCTTCAAAAGCCATAACCAGCTCAACGGTGTCCAGGCTGTCTGCGCCCAGATCATCGATGAACGAGGCTTTTTCAGCAACCTTGTCTTCTTCTACACCCAAGTGCTCGACAACAATCTTTTTAACGCGTTCTGCGATGTCGCTCATGTTATATTCCTTTTTCGTTTTGGCCTTACAGCCCGTTAGTTTACCCAAGGTTACCCAAGGCCCGCAGCCTGCGGAAAATACCGGTAAATGCAACATACATCACCGATCCATTCGTCCAATTCTCGTCCAATTCTGCGCCGCCTATAGCACATGATGACCTTAAGGCAAATGATTTCGGCACATAGTGTTGCTCCGGTAATCCGGGGGGCTTGGGCCGAAATCACAAGATAGCGCAAAACAGCGCCCTTAAACCATCGCCATCCCGCCATTCACATGCAACGTGGCACCGGTAACATACCCCGCTTCTTGCGAGGCCAGATACAGCACAGCGGCCGCGATTTCTTCGGGCAAGCCCATCCTGCCGGCCGGAATCTGTTTGTTGATTGCCGCCTTTTGATCGTCATTTAACGCATCCGTCATCGGCGTGGCGATAAAACCGGGCGCAACCGCATTGACCGTAATTCCACGGCTGGCCACCTCTTGGGCGATGCTTTTGCCCATGCCGATCATCCCGGCCTTGGCGGCGGCATAATTGGCCTGCCCGGGATTTCCGGTGGCGGCGACGATGGACGAAATATTCACAATCCGACCCCAGCGCGCCTTCATCATCGGGCGCATCACAGCGCGGCACAAACGCATGGTGGATGTCAGGTTTACATTCAACACCGCATCCCATTCGTCATCTTTCATGCGCATGAATAAATTGTCGCGGGTGATGCCGGCGTTATTGACCAGAATATCCAAACCGCCCATGGCCGCGATCGCCTGTTTGGGCAGCGCATCAACCGCGTCGCCATCCGATAAATTGCACGGCACAACATAGGCCCGATCGCCCAATTCGGCCGCCAAAGCATTCAGCGGATCGACCCGCGTGCCAGACAGCGCCACAGCCGCGCCCGCGCCGTGCAAAGCCTTGGCAATCGCGCCGCCAATACCGCCTGACGCGCCGGTTACAAGTGATTTTTTTCCTTCAAGATTAAACATTTACGCCTACCTCTTAACGTCTTGCAGCAACCAGAACATCGTCCGGCGTGCCAATTGTTTTTGTTGCAATCGATTTATCAATCCGCCGGATCATGCCGCACAACGCCTTGCCCGCGCCGATTTCCCAGACCTCGTCAACACCCTCGGCGGCCATGAAAACCACGCTTTCACGCCAGCGCACCGAACCTGTGACCTGATCCACCAACAGCTTGCGGATTTCAGCCGGATCCGTCACCGCCGCCGCCTTGACATTGGCCACCAAAGCCACCTTTGGCGCATGGATTTTCACATCCGCCAGCGCGGCCTGCATCACCTCGGCGGCCGGCTGCATCAAGGCGCAATGAAACGGGGCCGAAACCGGCAACATCACCGCCCGGCGCGCACCACGATCCTTGGCAATCTCGCAAGCCCGCTCGACCGCTGCCTTATGACCCGAAACCACAACCTGACCCGGATCATTATCATTGGCCGCCTGACAAACCTCGCCTTGAGCGGCCTGGCTTGCCACCTCTTGAACCGCCGCAAAATCCAGCCCCAACAGGGCCGCCATCGCGCCAACGCCCACCGGAACCGCCTCTTGCATCGCCGCGCCGCGAATGTGTAACAGGCGTGCTGTGTCAGCCACCGAAATTGCACCCGATGCCGCCAATGCCGAATATTCACCCAAAGAATGCCCCGCCACAAAATCCGCATCCGTGATGCAAACGCCTTCGCTTTCCAGCGCCCGCATCGCAGCCAGAGACGTTGCCATCAAAGCCGGTTGCGCGTTGGCCGTCAGGGTCAGCTGATCGGCCTCGCCGTCCCAAATCAAGGCGCTCAGGTTTTCACCCAAAGCCTCGTCGACCTCATCGAACACATCGCGCGCGGCTTTATAGCCTTGCGCCAAATCGCGCCCCATGCCGATGGTCTGCGCGCCTTGGCCCGGAAATACAAATGCTCGTCCCATTGTAGCTGCCCCTTTTCGGTTTTGAATGCCACCAAGCCTACAGATACCGCGACTGCGCAGCTTGTGCAATCGTCATTGGTCACGCAAAGGCCACGCAAGATCGCCGAAACCTAGGCATCCAAAGGTTTTTTCACCATTCGCAAAAAGGTAAACATGCCTAACGGGGCTTGCTTTTTTTGCTCCTTGATTTCCAATTGATCTTCGCCGGTTACCCGCAGAATCGAAAAATCCGAGTGCCAGCCGATTTTACCCGAAAAAGGCGCCATAAAACGCTCGATCTTTGCCATTGCGCCTTTTTCTGCGGCAAAATGATTCAGGATCAGCACTTCGCCTCCGGGCTTGCAAACCCGGGCCATTTCGGCAACCACGCGCTCGGGCTCGGGCACAACCGAAACCAGATACATCGCCACAACCGTATCGAAATGATTGTCGGGAAAATCCATTTTTCGAGCATCCATTTCATGAATTGCCTCGACATTTGACAGGTTTTTATCAGCCACTTTCTGGCGGGCCTTGGCCAACATATGCGACGACACATCAATGCCCGTGATAGCCAAATCCGGGCTGTAATGTTGCAACGAAATACCGGTGCCAACGCCAACTTCCAGCACTTTACCGCTTCTTTTGTTGATGTGATTGATGATCCGTCTGGAACCCCTTGACGTTAACAATCCAAAAGTTTTGTCGTAAAATGGCGCCCATGTTTTATACGCCGACTTGACCTCGTTAATTTCCATTTTTCCCTCCACTGTTCGCATTCCAAAATGCATTTAGCCCCAAAGCGACCTGCTGTAAACCATTCACGACACCCCCCGCATGGCCTATAAACAACGCGAGAAAAATACCGCCGATGCATGTGCAAACCCGATCAGTCGCTTGGCAAACAGGAAACAAAACACAATCAGCGCCCATATTATTGCCGTCACTGCTAAAATATGCCGCATTTTCTGTCGCAAATCATCTAAATTCCGACTAACTTATCTGCGACACCGGCGGCATAAACACCGCATAAGCACAACAGGGATTCTATAAATGCCAAGCGAGCACACGCCAAACGCCGAAACCTTGGACTGGCTGGCCAGACTCGAAGATATCAGCGAAACCCGCGGTTATTATCAACCGCTGGGCGCGCGCCACCATGCGGTTTTCACCGATGCCGCCCCTTGCCTGTCGCCGACTTTGCTTGTCAGTTTTGAAACCATCTCGGGCATCCTTGAAAACACCGAAGACGAATTGCCGCTGGGCTTTGATCTGGTGGCACAAAACGGCTGGTCGCATCTGGGCATCATTGCCGATGGCAACACCTGGTTTCGCGATCAACACATCTATGACTATTTCGACCGGCTGGTGGATGACGGCTTTTTTGAGGATTTCGACACGGTGATTTTCATCGGCGCGGGCATGTGCGGCTACGGGGCTGCAGCCTATTCTGTGGTGGCGCCGGGCTGCAAGGTGATTTTATTCAACCCCCAAGCCACGCTTGATCCGCGCGTCACCGAATGGGACAACCGGTTTTTAACCATGCGGCGCACATGTTTTAGCGACCGCTACGGCTATGGCCCCGACATGATTGAAGCGGCAGATCAGGTTTTCGTGTTTTATGACCCCGAAGAAGAACTGGACGCAATGCACGCCGCCCTGTTCACCCGCAGCCACGTCACCAAATTGCGCTGTCGTCATCTGGGGCATCATATTTTGCAAGATCTAATCCAGATGGATATTTTGCAACCTTTGCTGGAAACGGCTGGCAACGGCGGCGATATTGCCAAAGAATTTCACCAAATATTTCGATTGCGTAAAAATTATTCGCCATATTTGCGCCGTTTGCTGATGCAATTGCTAGACGCCGACCGCTATATTCTGGCCGCAATCCTGTGCCGTGATGTGACTGACCGGATGAAAGCGCCACGATTTCGCCGCCAACTTATTGAAATTGAAGAACGAATTGCGAAAATGGGGCATAAACTTCCTGATCGCAAGCATAATGTCCGAGTCGTGAAAAACAAAAAATCCAGTTCGGCTTAGCAATTTATTTAGAATTTTCGCAAAATATAGCCCCATCACAATGACGGGGATTATCAATGCTGCGAAATCAATTACCTGCCGACGAGCTGGGCCATATCCGCGACGAAATTCGCGCCTTGCGCCTGCGCGAAGCCCAGTTGCGCCAATGTTTTACCGATGATTGCGATGATGGCCGCTTTGAGGGCTGCGATTACGACGTGGTGGTGCAACTGCACAAACGCCGTGTGCTGAATAAATCGCGTTTACCGGCCGCGATTTTAAACAATCCGCGTTATTTTGAGGAAAAATCATCGCCGGTGGTCAGCGTCGTGGCGCGTATTGAACCGCGGTTGCCATTAGGCTTTGCCGAGAACCAAAGCCCGTTTGGTGATGATAATTTCGAAGTTATTGAAAGGTTTTAAACCGGCTGACGCGCCAAACCGGTAAAAAAGCACCGATCCGTCAAATAGCCATGGCCTGTCACATGGGTTTTGTGTAATTGGCAGTGTATGACCGATCAAATCAGCCTTCTCCGCCCCGATGACTGGCACTTGCACTTGCGCGACGGCGCAATGTTGGCCGCCGTTTTGCCTGAAACCACCCGCCATTTTGCTCGGGCTATTATCATGCCAAATCTGATGCCCCCTGTGATCACCAGCGCGGATGCGGTCGCCTACAAAAAACGGATCATGGCGGTAATGCCCGAAGGCTCTGATTTTACTCCATTAATGACGCTTTACCTAACCGAAAACACGGATGCCGATGACGTGGCCGCGGCCCATGCCTCGGGCCTGATTACGGCCGTAAAACTATATCCGGCAGGGGCCACGACAAATTCGGATTCCGGTGTCGCCAAGTTTGACAAGGTGCGCGGCGTGCTGGAACGCATGGCCGAAATTGGCTTGCCGCTGTGTGTGCACGGCGAAGTCACCGACCACGATATCGACATATTTGACCGCGAGGCCGTATTTATCGACCGTGTGCTTGACCCGATTCGCAAAGCCAACCCAGATTTGCGCGTCATAATGGAACATATCACCACTTCGGACGGGGTAGATTACGTTAAAAGTGCCGCCAAAAATCTAGCGGCAACCATCACGACGCACCACCTGATCATCAACCGAAACCACATTCTTGCCGGCGGTATAAAGCCGCATTATTATTGCCTGCCGGTGGCCAAACGCGAAAGCCACCGCCAAGCCCTGCGCGCCGCAGCCACATCAGGGGATGCGCGTTTTTTCCTTGGCACCGACAGCGCACCGCACACCGATCCTAACAAAGAAAGCGCCTGTGGCTGTGCGGGATGTTTCACGGCGACCAACACCATGTCCATTCTGGCCCATGTTTTTGAAGACGAAAACGCACTGAACCGGCTTGAAGGCTTCACATCCCTGCACGGCCCAGCATTTTACCGTCTTGAACCAAACAAAGACCGCATCACCCTTAGGAAAGGCAAAGTTGTGTCCTACCCGGAAAAACTAATGACGTCCGAAGGTGAAGTCACTCTTTTTGACCCCGGATTCCCGCTGCTATGGCAAGTTGAACCCTGATACATTATTGTTCCCTAAATATCCGCGCCGCAGGCAAGAAAACTTTTATGCCTGCGGCGCGGATATTTGAAGAACAATAATGAAACTAAAACAAGGCCCCCTTATGATCCCCTCCAGTTTCCCGACCAAAGAAGAAATTGCAAACTTAAGCGCAAAGATGCTGCTAGAAATCGGGGCGGTGCATTTTAATGCCAAAGATCCATTCACGCTGGCCTCGGGTCTTCCCAGCCCAACCTACATTGATTGTCGTAAACTGATTAGCCACCCGCGCATCCGCTCGGTTTTAATGGATTTTATGGTGACAACTGTGATGCGCGACGCCGGCTTTGAAGCTTTTGACAATATTGCGGGCGGTGAAACGGCCGGCATTCCTTTTGCCGCTTTGGTGGCCGAACGCATGGCGCTTCCGATGAGCTATGTTCGCAAAAAACCCAAAGGTTACGGCAAAAATTCCCGCGTTGAGGGCGATATGCACGAGGGGCAGCGCGTTTTACTGGTTGAAGATCTGACCACAGATGGCGGATCAAAGCTGTCTTTTGTTGATGCGATTCGGCAAACTGGCGCAAGCTGTGGCCATACAGCCGTGATCTTTTATTATGATATTTTCCCCGAAACCAAAAAAACCCTTGGCGATCACGGGATTACGCTGCATCATTTATGCACCTGGTGGGATATACTGAAAGCGGCCAAGCAAAGCGACGCCTTTGACGATGCCACTTTAAGCGAAGTCGAAACGTTTCTGAGCGCCCCGCGCAAGTGGCAGGAGGCCCGTGCAAAAGCTTAGAAAAACCGCGCATGTAATATTTTTCTTGCGTAATTTCAGCAGATGTATGCGCTATAGAAATCGCACCAACCACATCTAGTGCCAGATTATTATCCACAGGAATATACAATTTGCTTCACAGATCGGGCACCTGTATGTCTTGGTGGTGGTGAAAAACAGGTGGGTTATGAACGAAATTATACCGGTAAATTCCGGACAAACCGAGGCGGGCGCAACAGATATGTTGCCTCATAATACCGAGGCCGAGCAGCAGCTTTTGGGCGCGATCCTGACCAATAACGATCTTTATGACCGCATCGCCGCCATCGTCAACCCGCAGCATTTTTACGAGCCCGTACACGCCCGTATTTTCGAGCTGGCCTCCAGCCGGATTGCCAAAAACAATCTGGCCTCGCCTGTGACGCTAAAGGCCTTCATGGCCGATGACGAAGGCCTAAAAGAGCTGGGTGGCCCTGCCTATCTGGTGCGCCTTGCCGGTGCCGCGATTTCCGGTTTTGCAGCGCGCGACTATGCCCAGATGATTTACGATCTGGCGATTCGGCGTAAATTAATCGGGCTTGGTCGTGAAATTTCCGGCAAGGCCGCAACCGTTGATATTGCCTCCGAGCCAAAAGAGCAGATAGTCGAGGCCGAGCAAAAGCTTTACGAGCTGGCCGAACAGGGCCAAACCGAAAGCGGATTTCAGTCATTTCTAAGTGCCGTAACCGACGCCGTGAACGTGGCCAATGCCGCTTATCAACGTGATGGCGGGTTGGCCGGGCTGTCTACTGGCCTGGTGGATATGGATAAAAAGCTGGGTGGTTTACACCGTTCGGATTTGCTGATTTTGGCGGGCCGCCCGTCGATGGGAAAAACCGCGCTGGCCACCAACATCGCCTTTAATATCGCCAAGGCCTATCAAAAAGGCATCCGCCACGATGGCGCCGAGGGGGCTGTGAATGGCGGGGTTGTCGGGTTTTATAGCCTCGAGATGTCGTCCGAACAACTAGCCGCGCGGATTTTATCAGAGGCCAGCGAGGTGCCAAGCGAGCAGATCCGCCGTGGTGATATGTCAGAGGAAGAATTCCGCCGTTTTGTCGATGCCGCCAAGGATCTGGAGGCCTGCCCACTGTTTATTGACGACACGCCTGCCCTGCCGATTTCCCAGCTGGCCGCGCGCGCCCGCCGTTTGAAACGCACCCACGGGCTGGATGTTTTATTCGTCGATTACCTGCAATTGGTGCGCCCGGCCACCGCCAAAGACAGCCGCGTTAACGAGGTTTCCGAGATCACCCAAGGCCTGAAAGCCATCGCTAAAGAGCTGGAAATTCCGGTGGTCGCGCTCTCGCAGCTCTCGCGGCAGGTAGAAAACCGTGAAGACAAGCGCCCGCAGCTGTCGGATTTGCGCGAATCAGGCTCGATCGAGCAAGACGCCGATGTGGTGATGTTTGTTTATCGCGAGGAATATTACAAAGAGCGCGAAAAACCCGGCGATCACGAATTGGAGAAAATGGCGGCTTGGCAAACCGAAATGGATCATTTGCACGGCAAGGCCGAAATTGTGATCGGAAAACAGCGCCACGGCCCGATCGGCCATGTCGAGCTGTCATTTGAAGGCCAATTCACCCGTTTTGGCAATCTGATCAAGCCTTGGCAGCAGCAAGGTGAAGGTGAAGACCGTTTTTAGCGTGAAAAGCCTGGAACTGTGGCCGCTGCCGGAATTGATGGCGCTTTTTGGCTTGACCTCTGCGGTGAAGCCGTCAGAAAGCACCTATGGGTAGTGCAAAATTAACAATTGATCTGGATGCAATCGCCGCCAACTGGCGTGCGCTGGACCGAATCACGGCTTGCGAAACCGCGGCTGTGGTCAAGGCTGACGCTTACGGATTGGGTGTGGATCGTGTCGCCAAAACCCTGGCCCGTGCTGGCGCGCGCAAGTTTTTTGTCGCCATCGCCCAAGAAGGTGCGGCGGTGCGCCAAGCCTTGGGGCAGGATGTTGAAATCTATGTTTTTGGCGGGCACATGCGCGGTGACAGCGACATGATCCATGATCTGAACCTGACGCCGATGCTAAATTCGCTTGATCAGTTGACCCGCCATTTCGAGGCCCTGCCAAACGCAGGTTTTGGTATTCAGCTTGATACCGGCATGAATAGGTTGGGCATGGAGCTGGCCGAGTGGGATGCGGTGCGCGACATCGTTGTAAGCCAAAATCCACGTCTGATCATCAGCCATCTGGCCTGTGCGGATGCGCCCGAACATGCGCCCGAACATGCGATGAATGGCGCGCAACTGGCCCAGTTTCGCCAAATGACCCAAGGTGTTAATGCCCCGCTCTCGCTTGCCGCAACTGGCGGTATTTTGCTGGGAAAACAGTATCATTTTGATCTGACGCGCCCGGGCATTGGTCTTTATGGCGGCTTGCCTTTTGACGATGCTTTGCCCGTGGTGAACCTGTCTTTGCCGGTTATCCAGTCGCGTGATCTGACCGCTGGCGAAACGGTCGGCTACGGAAATTCCTGGGTCACAAACACCCGCGCCACCATCGCAACGCTATCTGGCGGTTATGCCGACGGGTTGCTTCGTGCGCTTTCAAACGGAGCGATGCTTTGGGCCGATGATGTGGCCTGCCCGCTGATTGGGCGTGTGTCGATGGACTTAATTACCGTTGATATCAGTCACTTACACAAAGTTCCTGATTTCCTTGAGATTCTGGGGCCAGAGCAATCCATTGATAATCTGGCCCATAAAGCCGGCAGCATCGGCTATGAAATTCTGACCTCTTTGGGGCAACGCTATAGCCGCCGTTACGCAGGCGGATATTCCAAATGAACCCACTGGCCCCCGTCGCAAGTTTGGGACGAAACACAATGGCGCTGCTGGCGGCAATCGGCCGGATCAGCGTCTTTTTATTCCAGACATTGGGCCATATGGTGCGCCCACCGTTTTACTTTAAAGAGTTCGGCCAAGCGCTTTTAACTATTGGATATTTCAGCCTTCCAGTCGTGGGTTTAACCACATTTTTCACCGGCGGCGCACTGGCTTTGCAGATTTACGCAGGCAGCGCGCGTTTCAACGCCGAGGCCGTGGTGCCATCGATTGTTGCCATCGGAATGGTGCGTGAATTGGGGCCGGTTTTGGGCGGGTTGATGGTGGCCGCAAGGGTCGCCTCATCAATTGCGGCCGAAATCGCCACGATGAAAGTAACCGAGCAAATCGACGCGCTGGTCACGCTTTCGACCCACCCGATGAAATACCTGACCGTGCCGCGCGTGCTGGCCGCAACCATCGCTGTGCCGCTTTTAATTGCAGTGGGCAACAGCATCGGAATTCTGGGCGGCTATATTGTCGGGATGACGCGGCTTGACTTTAACTCTGCCGTCTATCTGCATAATACTGTTGACTTTCTTGAGGTTTGGGACGTCACTTCGGGCCTGATAAAAGGCGCTGTGTTTGGCTTTATCGTGGCCTTGATGGGCTGTTATTACGGGATGAATTCGGGCCGCGGCGCACAGGGTGTCGGGCATGCGACAAAATCGGCGGTGGTGGCCGCATCGATCCTGATCCTCGCGTCAAATTACCTGTTAACAGAATTGTTCTTTTCGGCATGATAACACTTGAAAACGTCCATAAAGCATTCGGCGCCAACAAGGTTTTGCAGGGCGTAAACCTAACAATCCCGCGTGGCGAAAGCATGGTGATTATTGGCGGCTCCGGCACCGGAAAATCCGTAGCCCTGAAAACCATTCTGGGGTTGATCAGACCTGACAGCGGCACGATTTCGGTTGATGGCCAAGACGTTAGCAAGCTTGAACGCGACGCATTCCTAGCGCGTTTCGGCATGTTGTTTCAGGGTGGCGCGCTATTTGACAGCCTGACCGTTTGGCAAAATGTGGCCTTTCGTCTGTTGTCCGGAGCGCTAAAGCTGCCCAAATCCGACGCCCGCGAGATTGCGATTGAAAAACTGCGCCGCGTGGGTCTGAAGCCCGAAGTTGCCGATCAGTTTCCGGGCGAATTATCCGGCGGTATGCAAAAACGTGTTGGCCTTGCCCGTGCGATTGCCGCCGAGCCTGAAATCATATTTTTTGACGAACCTACCACGGGTCTGGATCCGATTATGTCAGGTGTAATTAACGAATTAATTCGCGAAATCGTGGTGGAAATGGGCGCAACGGCCATGACCATCACCCATGACATGCGCTCGGTGCGCGCCATTGCCGACAAAGTTGCCATGCTGCATGACGGAATAATCCAGTGGAGCGGGCCGGTGGCCGAAATGGACACAAGCGGGGATGCCTATCTGGACCAGTTCATAAATGGCCGCTCCGAGGGACCAATCGAGGCCGTTCGCTAAAGTTTTGTTGCCGGTTTCGAGACAATAACCCCCGTTTGGAGTGTTTGATCAGAAAACTCCCCCTTAACGATCGGGTCTTTTTAGCGTATTGTTAAAAATTATGTAAACTTGGCCTGAATTTTATTCTGCTGCCGGCCAAGAATAAACGGTGACGTAATACTGGGGGAATATCATGTCAGAACAATACGCGAGCCTTTGGGGCGACCTGAAGCGGCATGTTCAAAACGCAACTCAATTTGCCATCGCGCTGCTGGCTTTGGCCATGTTTTCGCTTTGTCTCGGGGCTGCTTTCGGAGTTTTGCCATGGCTTGAAATATCGGCCCGCATCAACGGCGCGCAAATCGGCAATGCAGGGATGATTGCACAGATCGGTTTCACGCTGTTTTGCCTTGCCATGCTGTTTTTTCTACCCGCAAACAATCGCATTATGCAGTTGGAAAAAACCCATCGAAATTTTCACGTCAGCATGAATGATATCGCCAAAGCATACGCCATCAGCCATCAGGCCGACCGTGACGGGCTGTTCAAAATCGGCTCGGAATTTGATAGCGTTCGCGAACGCATTAACCATTTGCGTGATCACCCGAACCTTGGCACGCTGGAACCTGCCGTTCTGGAAGTCGCCGCGCAAATGAGCCACGAGGCGCGCGATCTGGCCGAAATTTATAGCGCCGAGCGGGTTTTGCGCGCCAAGACATTTCTTAAACAACGCCAGCAAGAAGTTGCTAAATTTCAGGAAAACCTTAAAATCGCCCAACGCACGACGGGCGAGCTGAAAAACTGGCTGCTGCAGGTGGAAACCGAAGAAGGTCTGATGGAACGCCAGCTGGACACGCTGGAGGCTGATCTGTTCGAAATCCTGCCCGAGCTTGGCTTTGATCTGGAACATGAGGAAACCAAACGCGATGATAAAGTTGTTCGCATGACGGTAAAACCGGCCGAATAACGCCCCCTTTCAATACCGGCAAACAAGGTCTATCTGTTGGCAAGGGTGCCGGTTTACCCGGGTTATTTGCTTGGAATTTGACATGCGTATGTTTTTGAAATTTGCCAATCTTTCCTTGCTGATCCTGTTTCCGGTCGCTTGGTTTGCACCAATGTTGCAAGCCGGAATTATGGGCGCGATGCTGCCCTATTTCTTTGATCTGAACGAAATATCGGTGATCACCGGCTTGCAATCCTTGTGGCAAGCGGATGTTTTTTTAGCCTTGATTGTCACCTTTTTCGCTATTTTTGCGCCCTATATGAAAACCATCGGGCTGGCCTTGATTCACTTCAACCTGCTGCATCGAAAACTGCTACCGGCGCTGCAATTTTTAGGCAAACTGGCGATGGCCGATATATTCTTAATCGCGCTTTATTTGTTGTTGGCCAAAGGCATAGGCGTTGGCAAAGTTGAAACCGCGTGGGGTCTTTATTTGTTTAGCGCTTGCATTCTGGCCTCGTTGATGATCTCTTTTGCCAGCGAAAAGAGTAAAAAAATCACCCCGAGCGCTTGATAAATCGCGGCCGCTCGGGCAAAAGACATTATGGCAAAAACCAACAGTTTCACCTGCAATTCCTGTGGTGGCTCCAGCACCAAATGGTCGGGCCGCTGCGAGGCGTGCGGGGCGTGGAATTCGATCATCGAAGAGGCACCGCTATCGGCTGGGCCTTCCAAAAAATCGCTGGGTGGCAAACGGGGCCGCTCGATCACGCTGACCGATTTGGTCAGCACCGAAACCCCGCCGCCGCGCACATTATCCGGCATGGACGAGCTTGACCGCGTTTTGGGCGGCGGCCTTGTGCCGTCATCTGCCGTGTTGGTCGGGGGTGATCCGGGCATCGGCAAATCCACCTTGTTGCTGCAAGCCGCCGCCAGTTTTGCACGAAAAGGGCTAAAGGTAATTTACGTTTCCGGCGAGGAAGCCAGCGCCCAAGTGCGGATGCGCGCCGACCGCCTAAACCTGCGTGACGCCCCCGTGCAGCTGGCCAACGAAACCAATTTGCGCGATATTTTAACCACGCTCGAGGCCGAAAAGCCCGATTTGGTAATCATTGATTCCATCCAGACCATGTGGGCCGATAATGTCGACAGCGCGCCCGGATCGGTTTCGCAGGTGCGCAGCGCGGCGCATGAATTAACCACATTTGCCAAACGCCGCGGTTTATCGGTGATTTTGGTGGGCCACGTCACCAAAGACGGCCAGATCGCCGGCCCGCGCGTGATTGAACATATGGTCGACACCGTGCTTTATTTCGAAGGCGAGCGCGGCCATCAATTCCGGATTTTGCGCGCCGTTAAAAACCGTTTTGGTCCGGCTGATGAAATCGGCGTGTTCGAGATGACCGGCGCGGGATTATCCGAGGTCAACAACCCCTCGGCGCTATTTTTATCCGAGCGCGACAAACCGGCCCCCGGCTCGGTGGTATTTTCCGGCATCGAGGGCACCCGCCCGGTTTTATGCGAATTGCAAGCGCTGGTCGCGCCCTCACCCCACAGCCAGCCGCGCCGCGCCGTTGTCGGCTGGGATGGCGGGCGATTGGCGATGATTTTGGCGGTGCTCGAGGCGCGCTGCGGCATCCCGTTTACCGGTCTTGATGTTTATCTGAATGTCGCCGGCGGCATGCGCATTTCCGAGCCAGCGGCCGATCTGGCTGTTGCCGCCGCACTACTATCGGCGCGCGAAGATAGCGCATTGCCCCCCGACACTGTGGTTTTTGGCGAAATTAGTTTATCAGGCGCTTTAAGGCCTGTTAGCCAGACCGATAACCGCCTAAAAGAAGCGGCAAAGCTGGGGTTTTCAGGTGCAATTGTGCCTTCGGGTAGCAAAACGGCAACCAAAAGCGGTTTAAAAATACAGCAAATGTCGGATCTTACCGGCTTTGTTGGCGATATTTTCGGGGCCGGTTAACGGCCAGTTTCGGAGCCGGTTAACGGCCAAAACATGCTAGGAGAGAAAGCGTGGAAGGTTTTACTATTATTGATGGTGTTGTTGCCATTATTATTATTATGTCGGCGCTTTTGGCCTATTCACGCGGTTTTGTGCGCGAAGCCATGGCAATCGGTGGCTGGGTTGCCGCGGCCATTTTGGCCTTTATGTTCGCCGCGCAGGCCGAGCCGCTGATCCGCGAAATTCCCGTGCTGGGCGGTTTTATCAAAGACAGTTGCGAGCTAGGCCGCGTCGCCTCATTTGCGATCGTTTTTGCTATCGGGCTGATCATCATGTCGCTGATCACGCCGCTATTTGCCTCGATTGTGCAACGCAGCGCGCTTGGCGGCATTGATCAGGGCTTGGGGTTTTTATTCGGCGTGGCGCGTGGTGTTTTGCTGGTCGGGGTTGCGTTGGTGATTTATGATCGCGTGATTACCGATCAGGCGGTCCCGTTGATCGATGACAGCCGCACAGCGCGTATTTTTGCCAAGATGCAAGACAATATCAACGACAGCATCCCGCAAAATGCACCGGCCTGGATTACCGATCGTTACGAGCAGCTTGTCGGCGATTGCAGCGAACCGGCGCCGCAATAGGCCAAAACCGGTTAAATTCTACGGCCAAATCAGCATAAAGCGCCCTTGCCATTGGTGACAGGGCGGTTTTTTAAGCCTATGTGTAGGGCCATTCACAGCCACAGGATTCGGAGCACCGATCGCGATGCAAAACATGCAGCCAAGCCAGCCGTTTGATGATGATGACAAGCTAAAAGAGGAATGCGGGGTTTTCGGCGTTATCGGTGTTCCCGATGCTGCGAATTTCACCGCACTTGGGCTGCACGCCTTGCAGCACCGCGGTCAGGAAGCTTGCGGGATTGTCAGCCATGACCCCCGGGACGGCTTTAATTCAGCGCATCGCTTTGGTCTGGTGCGCGATAATTTCACGAAATCCAGCCTGCTCGATACCCTGCCCGGCCCGATTGCAATCGGCCATGTGCGCTATTCGACCTCGGGCAAAAAAGGCGCCGTGATCCGCGATGTGCAGCCATTTTTCGGTGAATTTTCGCTGGGTGGTGCCGCGATTGCGCATAACGGAAATCTGACCAATGCCAATGCCTTGCGCCGCGAATTGATTGACAAGGGCGCGATTTTTCAATCGGGTTCCGACAGCGAATGCATCATCCACCTGATTGCGCGCAGCTACCAAAACACCATCCCCGAACGGATGAAAGACGCGCTGCGCCGGGCCGAAGGTGCCTTTGCCATCGTCGCCATGACCCGCACAAAATTGATCGGGGTGCGCGATGCTTTGGGTATCCGCCCGCTGGTTCTGGGTAAAATAGGTGACGGTTGGGCCTTGGCCTCGGAAACCTGCGCGCTGGATATTATCGGTGCCGAATTTGTGCGCGAAGTCGAGGCTGGCGAAATGGTGGTAATCACCAAGGACGGGGTGCAAAGCCACCGCCCCTTTGCGCCGGCCAAACCGCGCCCCTGTATTTTCGAATTGGTCTATTTTTCACGCCCCGACAGTCTTGTGCAGGGCCGCTCGGTCTATGAAACCCGCCGCCAGATCGGGGTGGAATTGGCCAAAGAGCATCCGGTCGAAGCCGATATCGTTTGCCCGGTGCCCGATAGCGGCACACCCGCAGCCGTTGGTTTTGCGCGTCAAAGCAACATCCCGTTCGAGCTGGGCATCACCCGAAATCAATACACCGGCCGCACATTTATTGAACCCACCGCCAGCATTCGCAACATGGGTGTTTTGCTAAAGTTGAACGTTAACAAGGCGTTGGTCAAAGGCAAGCGCGTGGTTTTGGTGGATGACAGCGTTGTGCGCGGCACCACGACCCGCAAAATCAAGGAAATGTTTCTAAACGCCGGCGCTGCCGAGGTGCATTTTCGCATTGCCTCTCCGCCGGTGATCTGGCCGGATTTCTACGGTGTCGATACGCCGGATCGTGCGCAATTGCTGGCCGCCACCATGACCACGGATGAGATGTGTGAACATCTTGGCGTTGACAGCTTGAAATTCATTTCGCTTGATGGTCTTTACCGCGCGGCCGGCCACCCCGAGGGGCGCAACAACGCCGCGCCGCAATATAGCGACCCTTGTTTTTCAGGCGATTACCCGATCAATCCCACCGATATGATCGAAAAAGGCTTTACGCTTCAGGCCGCAGAATAGCACCAAATAACACAGCAAAACGCAAAACGCCGCCTCCTGTAACGGGGCGGCGTTTGAATGTTTTATCCGGGGTTTAGCGACGTTTTAGCAGCTTCCAGCCACCGACAACAATCAATGCCGCGATACCCGATTTCACCAGATCTCCAATCAGAAACGGCAACGCGCCTGCCGCAAATGCGCCTGATAAATCAAGCGAAGGCACCACGATTGCCAGCACGGCAACACCGGGCACATAAAGCAATGCCGCCGGCACAACGGCCGCGATAAATAGACGCAGCCAGCCACGCCCCATGCCGTTTTCAACCAACCAGCCGGTTAGAAACGCCATGCCGACAAAGCCCCACAAAAAGCCCGAAGTCGGCCCCATCAGCCATGCCAGACCGAAACCACCGCTGGCAAATACCGGCAATCCCATGGCCCCTTGGCCCAGATAAACCAGCACCGTTGCCGCCGCCATACGCGCACCGAACGTTAGGCCGATCACGGTAATCGCCAATGTCTGCAGGGTCATTGGCACCGGAAACATCGGCACCGAAATCTGGGCGGCAATCGCGATTGCCAAGGAGCCCAAAACAACCATCGCCAGTTTTTTAAACCGGCTGTCTGATCCGATCAGCGCTTTTGAAAGGACTGTGTCATGCATATTGTATTCCTTACTTATGAATTTCATTACCGCAGCTTTCTATTTCCCTGCCCTTAAAGTCAAGCCAAAGACCTTGCTTTCGGCGCTGTGAAATGTAATTTTCCAAGCATGACCGATCAAAACACTAAAACAAGCCCCGAAACCAACGGTGAAAAAACCGCCCTGATCACCGGTGCCTCGCGTGGCCTTGGTGCCGCGCTGGCCGAGGCATTGTCCTCCAGCCACCACATCATCGCCGTTGCCCGCACCTCGGGCGCGCTTGAGGATCTGGATGATCGCATCAGCGCCAAAGGCGGCAAGGCCACGCTGGCCCCGATGGACATCACCCAGGACGGGGCCATGCAACATTTATGCCGCTCGATTTTTGACCGTTGGGGCAAGCTTGATTTATGGCTGCACACGGCCATCCATGACGCGCCACTGTCGCCAGCCGATCACATCGACGCCAGTGACTGGGATAAATCCACCGCCCTTAATCTGCGCGCTACGGGCATTTTAATCAGCTACATCGCGCCCCTTCTGGGCCGCAGCGGCACCGCGGTTTTCTTCGAAGATCCTACCCCGCGCGGCACCAAATTCTTTGGCGCTTACGGCGCAACCAAAGCCGCCCAAATCGCGCTGGCACGCAGCTGGCAAGCCGAAACCCTAAAAAACGGCCCCCGCGTGCACATCATGTCACCGGCCCCGATGCCCACCAATCTGCGCACCCGTTTTTACCCCGGCGAAGACAAAACCAAACTGGCCGATCCCCACACCGAAGCTGCAAAAATACTGGCCGAACTCTAACCCCATTATTGTTCTAAAAATATCCGCGCCGCAGGCATAGAATCTTTTTCCAAACTTTTCTGCCACAAACCAGCGTTGGCCGCCCCTTCAAGCCGACAAAACCTTTACCAAAGCCCTGTCTTGCCTTATTCGTTTTGAAAAGCAACAAGGGCAAAAGCAACATGCGCATCCTGATTACAAATGACGACGGCATTAACGCGCCGGGTTTGCTGACCTTGCTCAACATCGCGGATGAAATTGCCGGAACAGGCGGCGAAATCTGGACCGTAGCGCCAGCATTCGAACAATCGGGCGTGGCCCACGCGATTTCCTACACCCACCCGATGATGGTCTCCCAATTGGGCCCGCGCCGTTTTGCCACCGAAGGCTCGCCAGCCGATTGCGTTCTGGCCGCCCTGCACGACATCATGAAAGACAGCCCCCCCGATCTGGTGTTGTCGGGCGTGAACCGGGGCAATAACGCGGCCGAAAACACGCTTTACTCCGGCACCATCGGCGGCGCCATGGAGGCCGCACTTCAGGGTATCCCTGCAATTGCGCTATCACAACACCTTGGGCAAGAAACTGCCGATCTGGCGGACCCGTTCGAGGCCGCCGCCAAACACGGTGCTGCCACGGTTCGGGCCATTCTGGCTGCAAAACCGGCCGAGCAAGGCGATTACCGGTTATTTTATAGCGTTAATTTCCCGCCAGTTCCGGCCGACAAAGTCAAGGGCATGCGCGCCACCCCGCAAGGCAGGCGCGCCGGCATAAAATTCAGCACCGAGCCGCATTTTGCCCCCTCCGGACGCAAATTTTTATGGATCAGAGGCGGCGATCAAACCGCCCCCGCAAAGCCGGACACCGATGCGGCTGTCAATCTGGACGGCTATATTTCAATCACCCCGATGCGCGCCGATTTAACCGCCCATGACGCGCTGTCAACCTTGCAAAAAGCATTACCCAAATGAAAAACGCCGAACAGCAGATGCAATTCGTTTTTGCCTTGCGTTCCAAGGGCGTAACCGATGTTCGTGTGCTGTCCGCGATGGAAAAAATCGACCGTGGATATTTTATCAAAGGGCTGTTTGAAAACCGCACCTACGAGGACATGCCCCTGCCGATTGCCTGTGGCCAAACCATCAGCCAGCCTTCGGTTGTCGGCCTGATGACGCAGGCCCTAAAGGTGCAGCCGCGCGACAAGGTTCTGGAGGTTGGCACCGGTTCGGGCTATCAGGCCGCGATCCTGTCCCAGCTGGCGCGCCGCGTCTATACGGTGGATCGTTTTTCGCGTCTGGTGCAGGACGCAACGGCCGCTTTTCGCAAGCTCGATTTAACCAACGTCACCGCAATCACCGCCGATGGCAGCTTTGGTTTGCCCGAACTGGCCCCGTTTGATCGCATCCTTGTTACCGCCGCCGCCGAGGATCCGCCCGGGCCGCTCTTGGCACAGTTGCGAATTGGCGGTATTATGGTATTACCGGTGGGTCAGGGCCAAGCTGTGCAAAGCCTGATCTCGGTAACGCGGCTTGAAAAAGGCTATGATTATACGGAAATAAGGCCCGTGCGTTTTGTGCCCCTGCTCGAAGGGCTGGGCAAAGAATAAAACAAAAAGGGCCGACAAAACGGGCCGGTTCAATTGAGGATAAAGCAAATGCCAAACCACCGATCCACCCCAAAATCCGCGACAAGACCACCGATGATCCGCGCCCTGCTTGCAGGTGTTGCGATTAGCACGCTGGGCCTTTTGGCGGGCTGCGGTGATTTCGATATGGATTTTCGCAATAATTTCGGCAACGCGCCCGACACCTCGAATGCCGCGCAAAAAGCAACAGCTCCGCGCCCCCAAGCCGATGATCGCGGCGTAATTTCATACCCCAACTATCAGGTCGCCGTGGCGCGCCGTGGCGATACCGTGGCCGATGTGGCACACCGTGTCGGATTAACGCCAAGCGAGCTGTCACAATTCAACGGTATTGCCAAAGACGCGCCCTTGCGCAAAGGCGAAATCATCGCCCTGCCCCGCCGTGTAAGCGAGCCAACAGTTACCACGGGTGCCGTCACCAGCGGCCCGATCGGCGCGGGGCAAATTGACATCAGCACATTGGCCGGCAACGCAATCGACAACGCCGGCACACCCCCGGCAGCCAAACCGCAGACCCCGTCCGGCGTCGAACCTGTGCGCCACAAAGTCGAGCGCGGCGAAACCGCTTATACAATCGCCAGGCTTTACAATGTTTCGGTGCGCTCCTTGGCCGAATGGAACGGGCTGGGCGCCAATCTTTCGGTGCGCGAAGGCCAGTTTTTGCTGATACCCGTGGCCCAGCAAACCCAAGCCGTGGCACCGATCACAGCAAACGTGCCCGGCACGGCCTCGGTAACGCCGATCCCGCCAAGTTCGACCAAACCAATGCCCGCCGAACGGCCCATGGCCACAGTTGCCAAGCCTGCATCACCAAATCTTGGCGGCCAAACCACGGCTGCCAGCAGCGCGAAATTACTGTTCCCGGTGCAGGGCAACATCATCCGCCCCTATTCGAAAAAAACCGACGGGATCAGCATTGCCGCCCCCGCAGGCACCGCGGTAAAGGCGGCCGATGCCGGCACGGTGGCCGCCATTACGCGTGACACCGATCAGGTGCCGATTTTGGTTCTGCGCCACTCTGACAACCTGTTAACGATTTATGCAAATGTGGCCGATATCAGCGTGAAAAAAGGTGACAAAGTCAACCGCGGGCAAACGATCGCCAAGGTGCGCAAGGCCGATCCGTCATTTGTGCATTTCGAGGTTCGCCAGAATTTCGATAGCATTGATCCGATGCCGTTTTTACAATAAATATTTTAGCATCTAAACCTGCACAGCCTTGCGACCGGCCAGATCGATGAAATATTGCCACGCAACACGCCCCGACCTGCTACCGCGGGTTGCGGCCCAGGCGATGGCTTCGCTGCGCAGCGTTTCATCTGTGATTTCAATATGATACGCGTCACAATAGCCACGGATCATTTGCAGATACTCGGCCTGCGAGCAGGAATGAAAGCCCAGCCACAGCCCGAAACGGTCTGAAAGCGACACCTTTTCCTCGACCGCTTCATTTGGATTAATCGCCGATCCGCGCTCGTTTTCGATCATCTCGCGGGGCATTAAATGGCGCCGATTCGAGGTGGCGTAAAACACCAGATTTTCAGGCCGACCAACCACGCCGCCATCCAAAACCGTCTTTAGCGATTTGTAATGTTGATCATCATGCGAAAACGACAAATCATCGCAAAACAGCAAAAAACGCGCCTGACTGCCGCGCAACAACGCCAGCAATCGGCCGATAGACGGCAGATCCTCGCGTTGCAATTCGATAAGTTTCAAACCCAGCCCCTGATCGAGCACAGCGCCATGCACCGCTTTGACCAAAGACGATTTCCCCATCCCGCGCGCACCCCATAACAGAGCGTTATTGGCCGGTAATCCACGGGCAAAACGCAGGGTGTTTTCCAGCAAAATATCGCGGGAATGATCGACCCCGACCAACAGTTCAAGATCGATACGACTGACCTTGGCAACCGGTTGTAAATGGTCCGGCGCAACCTGCCAGACAAAAGCATCGGCGGCGCTAAAATCAGGCGCGATGGCGGCGGGCGGGCTGATGCGTTCTAGCGCGTTGGCTATGCGTATCAGCGCCGCTTCAGTCATTTTTTGCCAGCATCATCAGGGTCATCAAAGTAACCGTCCTCGTCCTCAGGATCAAAAAACTCGGAACCCTCGTCTTTGGTTTTATCTTTGATGTCCGCCTCGTCCTCGTCATCTTCAAACCACAAACCTTCGGCCCGCAGCTTGGCTTCGCGTTTCTTTTCAACCCGCGCAACCAGCTGGATCGAGATTTCATAAAGTCCGTAAACCACCACAAATAAAATCGCCTGCGTGATCACATCGGGCGGTGTCACGATCGCGGCCAAAAGCAAAATTGCGACAACCGCATATTTGCGCACAGCCTTCAAACCCGCCGCGCTAACCAGACCGGCCTTGCCCATCAAAGTCAGTAAAACAGGCAGCTGAAAACACAAACCAAAGGCGATGATAAATTTAATTGTCAGGCGCAAATATTCCTGCACCGATCCCTGAAAATCAATCGAAGATTGCTTTGCCCCGTTGCCATCCACTCCAACCTGTTGAAATCCAAGGAAGAAATCATAGGCCAGCGGCATAACCACATAAAAGGCAAATGAAGCACCCAGAAAAAACATCAGCGGCGATGCAATCAGGAACGGTAAAAACGCGCCCTTTTCATTTTTATAAAGCCCGGGGGCAACAAAGCGCCACATCTGATAACCGATGAACGGGAACGACAAAATCAAACCGCCAAACAGCGAGATCGAAATCGCGACAAAGAAACCTTCTTGCAGTTTGATCAAAATCAGCCCGCAACTATCCTGACCACGGTCGGCCAAGGCGCCACACAGCGGATCGGTCAGAAAATTGAAAATCGGATTCCAGAACATGAAACTGATGATCATGCCAATGATAAAAGCCACCGCTGATTTTATCAAACGATTGCGCAGCTCGGTCAGATGCTCGATCAACGGCGCGCTGGTGTCTTGGGACTCGTCTGTCATGATTTGGAGCCTGTTTTTTCTTTACCCGTTTTAGGTTTTGTAGCAGCTTTTGGTTTGGTCGCAGGTTTAGTGGCAGGTTTGGCCGCGGCTTTTTTTGTTACTGGCTTCTTGGCAGACGGTTTTTTAGCCGCTAGCTTAGCCGCTGGTTTTTTTGTCGTTACTTTCTTGCCGGCTTTTGCGGCCTTGTTTTTGTGCGCTTTAGTGGCCGCAGCGCCGCCTTCTTTAACCGCTGCCGCCTTTTTAACCTTTTTGACCGCCTTGGCTTCTGTACCCTTGCTCGAAGCCATCGGGTTCCATTCTTCGAACTTGGACGCCACATCATCCATCGCATCCAACCCAAGGTTCTTCTTGGAGGTCATGTTTTTCAGATCATCCGCCACATCCTTGACGCCGGCCTCGTCGGCGGCCGCATTCATCGCCGATTGAAAATCGCGCGCCATGCCCTTGGCCTTGCCGGTGAAACGGCCAAGCGTACGAAACATTCCGGGCA
>CAYSBD010000010.1:7697-31541 GCA_964429175.1 uncultured Marinosulfonomonas sp. | reverse complement strand
CTGGCGGATCCGCTGATTGGCGCGACCACTTTTACCTTTATCGGCGGGATAACCACGTTTATATTTTACGAATGGTTCCACATAACGGCCCACACCAACGTGAAAAAATCGGCGGTTGAGCGCTACACTACCCGCCTGCACGGCATGCACCATTTTCGTGATTATCAACGCTGGTATCATGTGACCCCGGGGGGCGCGCTGATTGACCGGATCATGGGCACGGCCATTCCCAATGATGAAATCAAGCAAAAGGGGCGCATCGAATTTCTTTCAACTTTGGGCTTGAAGCCGGATGATCCGCGCCTGATCAGTGCCCGCACACGGTTGGGGCCAAAATACGGCATTACAGAAAAAGAAATTCAGCGCGCTGCGACCTAAAAACCTAAAGTTTGAAATATTTTAAAACAGACTCTTTTCAGAGTGATTCATTATATGTTATCCTGCATGCAATAATAATAAAAATAGCAATAGCATGAGGCAGGCGTAACAGACATGAAAACGGGCTTTAAAGGCGCGTTTGTCATTTCCTGGTCGCAAACAGAAGTAGACGGTCAATCGGCCGCTTTCACCGACACGCTGTCGATGGGGATGGCGTGGCGTTGGTCGGGTCAGACAATTCGGGTCGATGGCCCGGGTGAATTACTACTTTTGGATGGGGCAAACGGGGCGGCAAACTTACGGAAAAAGGCGGCACGCACAGTGCGCCGGCTGGTTGGGGTTGCAATGCAGCCTCGACAGGATTGCAATATAATTTCGGTTGATAATAATCCGGTTATGGATAACGGCTTTGTCGTTACCGACGGGCGGCGCACATTTACGGTATCGATCATCGAACTTGATGATGGCGCGGTGCCATTGCTGATGTTTCTAAATGAAATGCCGCCGGTTGATACCGATATGTGGGTGGTCAGCAACACGGTCGAGCGGCGGGTGCATTCGCATGGCGGTGCCTTGTCTGGCGGTGTTATTTGCTTTACCTCGGGCACAAAAATCCTCACCCCGAACGGGGCGCGTTTGGTGCAGGATTTGGTTGACGGCGATAAAATCCAGACCAAAGACGATGGCGCGCAGGAAATTTTATGGATCGGCAAGCGCCGGATGACGGGTGCGCGCCTGCATGCGATGCCACATCTGCGCCCGATCCGGATTAAGGCCGGGGCTTTTTGCGCGGGCGAGCCGGATGAGGATCTGTTGGTTTCGCCGGACCACAGATTGCTGATCAAAGGGGCGGCAGCATCGGCATTGTTCAACACCAGCGAAGTTTTGGTTGCAGCCAAGGACCTGGTAGATGGTCAAAACGTGCAGGTTGATTACAATTTGCGTGAAACACAATACATTCACCTAATGCTTGCGGGCCATCAAATTGTTTGGGCCAACGGGGTCGAAACCGAGAGTTTTCATCCGGCAAATACCATGCTGGATACGATCCATTTCGATCAACGGGCGCGTTTATTTGCCCTTAGTCCAGAGCTGCAACAGGACCCGCATACATATGGTGATTACGCGCGTCGCAACCTGTCGCCATCCGAGGCCGAAATTTTGAAATACGATAGCGTTATTCATCATTGACTCTGCCAAAATACGCCCCTAAAAGCACCAAGTTCCCAGCCCTCACCGGCTGGGGCATTCATTTGGTGTTGATGGCCTTAGTAATAAGATGCCTGTCGCCCGAACCGTTAAATCGGCGAGGGAAAGGACAACGCCCTTCATAACTGTCCACGCCCCAAAAAGCGGGAACCGGTTTTCGGGTAAGGTGTGGGCGAAACAACAGAAGGAGAACAGCCGTGACAAAACGCACCGCTGCCAAACACAAGCTTGACCGACGCATGGGCGAAAACATTTGGGGCCGCCCCAAATCCCCCGTTAATCGCCGCGAATATGGTCCCGGCCAGCACGGCCAGCGCCGCAAGCAGAAACTGTCGGATTTCGGCATTCAGCTGCGCGCCAAGCAAAAGCTCAAAGGCTATTACGGCGATCTGACCGAGAAACAATTCCGCCGTATTTATGGCGAAGCCGAGCGCGTTAAAGGCGACACAGGTGAAAACCTGATTGGTCTGCTGGAACGCCGTCTGGACGCTGTTGTGTACCGCGCCAAATTTGTGGCAACTGTTTTTGCAGCCCGCCAATTTGTGAACCACGGCCATGTAACCGTGAACGGCAAAAAAGTTAACATCCCGTCCTACCGCGTCAAAGAAGGCGATGTGATCGAGGTGCGCGAGCGCTCCAAACAGATCGCTGTTGTCATTGAGGCCACGCAATTGGCTGAACGCGATGTGCCGGAATATGTTGATGCCGATCATTCAAAAATGGTTGCGACATTCGTGCGCACACCGACATTGGGCGATGTGCCGTATCCGGTGATGATGGAGCCAAATCTGGTGGTGGAATTCTACGCGAAAAACTAAATTTCGCCGCATTAATTCAAAAAGCCGCGCCGGGAAACTGGGGCGGCTTTTTTATGCACAAAACTATATTGTCACTATTGGCGGTTCCCTTCATTGGTTGTCGGCCTAGGTGATTGAAAGCAAGCCATAAATAAAGTTGCCCCCCTGCGCTTCTTTGAAAAGGGCAAGCTGGCAACGGTTGCAAATTCTGTGTGCAATGCGGCTGGCAAAGCGTGCAAAGTTTGGGTAAAACTCAGAGCAACAGGAGTTTTGTCATGTCCACTAAAATGCCCGCAGAAACGCTCACAGAAATAACCCCGCAACCCGGCATCTTGGATATTGACCTTTATGTCAGCGGCAAAGCTGCGCTCGACGGGGTGTCCGAGATTATTAAACTATCGTCGAATGAAAACCCGTTTGGCCCAAGTCAGGCCGCACAAAAAGCGTTTAGCGATGCGTCGCACCAATTGCACCGCTATCCATCGACCGATCAGTTCGCGTTGCGTCAGGCGATTGGAGCAGCGCATGGTCTTGATCCCGAGCGCATTATTTGCGGGGCGGGATCAGATGAAATTATTGCATTTTTATGTCAGGCCTATGCTGGCGTGGGCGACGAGGTTCTATTTACCGAGCACGGGTTTTCCATGTACCGGATTTCGGCACAGGCGGCGGGTGCCACGCCAATTCAGGTCAAAGAACGCGAGCGAACCACAGATGTTGATGCGCTGTTGGCCGCTTGCAGTGACAAAACCCGTCTGGTTTTTATCGCCAACCCCAACAATCCAACGGGCACAATGATTGGCGGCAATGAAATCGCACGGCTTGCCGCTGGCCTACCGCCCAAAGCCCTGCTGGTTCTGGACGGGGCTTATGCGGAATATGTGCAAGGTTTTGACGGCGGCGCAGCGTTGGTCAAGGCACGCGCAAACGTGGTGATGACGCGAACCTTTTCCAAGATTTACGGGCTGGGCGGGCTACGGATTGGCTGGGGTTACGGCCCAAAAGCGGTGATTGATGTGTTAAATCGGGTGCGCGG
Organism: uncultured Marinosulfonomonas sp.; assembly: GCA_964429175.1. Classification (GTDB taxonomy): domain Bacteria; phylum Pseudomonadota; class Alphaproteobacteria; order Rhodobacterales; family Rhodobacteraceae; genus Profundibacter. Next base: position 28,121 of record CAYSBD010000010.1, on the reverse strand, counting down.
CCCGTTTAATTTATCCGAGGCCCAGATGGCGGCCGCGACTGCCGCGGTTCAAGATCAGGATTACCTTAGCGAATGCCGCGATAAAAATACAAAAAATCGCGCGTGGCTGGCCGAAGCACTGGCCGAGTTGGGCGTGCCATCTGACACCTCCACGGCCAATTTTATTCTGGCGCGGTTTGCCAATGAACAAGAGGCGCTGGATTGTGACGCCTACCTAAAAACCCAAGGCCTGATTGTGCGGCTGGTAAAGGGTTATAATTTGCCCAATTGTTTACGCATCACGGTGGGCGACGAGGCATCATGCCGGCGTGTCGCCCATGCTGTGGCCGGTTTCAAAGGGGCACGATAATGGCACAAATTTACGGCCGCGTGGCCTTGATCGGGTTGGGTTTGATTGCAGGATCAATGGCGCTTGCCATGCGCCGCGACGGTTTGGCCGGTGAAATTACCGGCTACGCCCGCTCCGAAAAAACCCGCAAAATCGCGGCTGAAATCGGGCTGTGTGACCGGGTTTTTGATAGCGCCGCCGAGGCTGTTCAGGGCGCCGATCTGGTGGTGCTTTGCGTGCCCGTCGGGGCGATGGCATCGGTGGCGGCGCAAATTGGACCGCACCTGGAAACCGGTGCCACGCTTTCGGATGTTGGCTCGGTCAAGCGTGCGGTGATTGATGCGGTGGCCCCGCATGTGCCTGACGGCGTTCACTTTATTCCGGCGCACCCTTTGGCGGGGACTGAAAAATCGGGACCGACCGCCGGGTTTGCTGAGCTGTTTGATAACCGCTGGTGTTTGCTGGTTCCGGTTGCGGGCACGGATGCTGCGGCGATTGAGCGGCTTGGTGATTTGTGGCGTGCTATGGGCGCCAAAGTTGATGAAATGGAGGCCGATCACCACGATCTGGTGCTGGCCGTCACCAGCCACGCGCCGCATCTGATTGCCTACACCATGGTTGGCGTGGCCGATGATCTGGCGCGCGTGACCGATACCGAAGTGGTGAATTATTCCGCCGCCGGTTTTCGTGATTTCACCCGCATTGCGGCTTCCGATCCGACCATGTGGCGCGATGTTTTTCTAAATAACAAAGATGCCACGCTGGAAATTCTGGGCCGTTTCACCGAGGAGCTGTTTGCCTTGCAACGCGCCATTCGCACCGGTGACGGGGACCATTTGCATGATTATTTCAGCCGCACCCGCAATATTCGCCGTGGTATTATCGAGGCGGGCCAAGATACCGATGCAGCCGATTTCGGGCGGGTGAAAAAATAAATGCTGGGTATGTTTCGCGGTTTTTTGGTAGCACTGATTTACATGGTTTTTAGTCAGGCTGCGTTGGCAAATGCGCCGGATCAATCCTTGTGGCCCAAGGCGCGGCCGCTGGGAATTACCAGTTTTGTGCCGCGCGTTGTTAGTGTTCCGGTTTTTTTCAACGCTAAAATCCGGCCCGAACCGCGCCCTGTCTTTACACCGATTTCAAACACACCCGCCACCACGCCATCGCGCCCCGATAAAATGGTTTTAGCCCTCGGAGGCAACGGCCCTTTGCATTCCTTGCGCCCCGCCCACAGACCCAACAACATGCGCCGAATAATTACGCGGTCGCAAAAACCCGAGCGCCGGCAAGAACGCGCAAATCCCGATGTGCGCCAGCCGCGCAATGGTTCGGTTTGTGGCGATCGGGCCATTCGCGGCCAAGTGATTGCGCGCATTCGCGGACCGATAAGTGGCTGCGGTATTGAGCACCCTGTCAAAATCACCGAGGTTGACGGGGTGATGTTAAGCCGGCCTGCAACCATTGATTGCCCCACGGCCAAAGCGCTGAAAACCTGGGTGCGCAGCGGCGCAAAACCCGCTGTTGGGCGCATGGGCGGGGGCCTTAAAACCTTGGGTGTTGTCGCGCATTATGCCTGTCGTAACCGAAATAACAAACGCGGTGGCCGGTTGTCGGAACACGCCAAGGGCAAGGCGATTGACATTGCCTGGTTTGGTTTAAAAGACGGCAGCCGGATCACGCTTTTGAAAGGTTGGCGCGACCGGCGTCACGGACCTGTTTTGAAAAAAATGCACAAGGCAGCCTGCGGTCCCTTTGGCACGGTTTTGGGGCCAAATGCCAATAGATACCATCTCGATCATTTCCATTTTGACACCGCCAGTTACCGCAGCGGACCCTATTGCCGCTAGGATCGGGTTTTATTTTAGCCGAGGTGCCGCGCCGACCGGAAAAAGACCCAGCGACATTTGCCCATTGGCAAAATTTAACGGTGCTTGGACAGTGTCTTCGCCCTTGGACATTTTTGCCATGACCGTTAGAATGTTTTGAATGGTTAGGGCAAATTCGGGGTCAACCAGACCGGCGTTGTCTGCCAGCTGAAAGATGTCTTGCCAGCCATGCGCGGTCAAATTCAAGGTGCCATCGGGGTAACCATTGTGATCAATTCGCAAATTACCTTCGGCGCCAAATTGCAAATCACCCCAGATCAGACGTAGCGAATTCAGCCGGATTTCGGTGACTTCGGGCTGGTTTTTACGCGCAGCCATCAAATCAAGCGGCGCGTTAAAGTCAAGCCAGCTGTCGATGACAAAGCTCTCAAATATTTCGGGTTGGCGGGCTGCCGGATCAATCGTCATGCGCAGATGTTGGGGCAAGCTGATGGTTTTAGCGACTAAATTTAAGCTATATTTATAAGAGTTCGCATCGGCTTTTTGCAGCATCAGGCTGGAAGGTCCAAGCGTCGTTGTCCAACCAGAATTGGAGCTTACGGCCAAGTTTTCAAATATGACATTGGCATTATCAACGACCATGGCACCCTTGAAAAAGCTGCTTATGACAAAGCCAAGCCCGGCCTTCAGCGCATTGCTATCGATCTGAAAATCCTGCCCTTTGAGATGCAGCATTTGTTTTCGCGCCAAAGCGACGCTGATCTGGTGAGGTTTATAACTGGGCGCGTAAATCTGTAAGGAAGGGCTATTCCACAAAATGGCGTGTTTGCCCGCGGTTAAACCAGGATCAGACAGCCGGATATCAAAACGGGCCGGAAACCCCTGAAGTTTCAAACCGGAGTGGCTGATCTGAACAGGGTCATCAAGGCCAAAATCGGTTGCAATAAAATCGGTCAGCCGCTTTTGTAAAAAATCAGAGCTACCATACCAATACCCTGTCCAGAGAATCGCCAATAAAATACCAAAAAACGATAATTTGCGCATACCGGCCTCTTTTAAGTTGCGATAATCTTGTGTTTACAAGGGCAAGATGAAAAGGGCCAGAAATAATGATACAGCCTTCGATGTGGGTATTTGGATACGGATCTCTGATGTGGGATCCGGGCTTTGAATATTGCGACAAACAGATTGCGCGGCTTAGCGGTTATCAGCGCTCGTTTTGTATGCGATCCATTCACTACAGGGGCACGGTCGCACAGCCCGGTCTGGTGTTGGCGCTGGATATTTCAAGCGGGGATTATTGTGATGGTCTGGCCTTTCGGGTGGCCGGTGAAAATGTTGATCAGGTTCAGCAATATCTGCGTGATCGCGAGCTGATTTCGGCGGCGTATCTGGAAACCCGTCAGCCGATTACGCTGCGCTGCGGCGAACAGGTTTTGGCCGTGACCTATGTGATAGATGCCGATCACGAACAATATTGTGGCGGTCTGGCGCTGCAAGAACAGGCCGAAATTATCGCAACAGCCACCGGCGCGCGCGGGCCAAATATCGAATATTTACACAGCACAGCCGCGCATCTGCATGCCTTGAATATTGCGGATGCTGATCTGGATTGGCTGTCTGACCGGGTTAAAGCGATAGTTTAAAAAAACCCTGTTGGCATGGGGGCTGCAAATCACTATCCTTGATCTAACGAAAGTAAACAGGTGCAGGAACTCCGTTGATGCAGCAGACAGATCGCGTGGCCAAGGCCCAGTTTACCCAACCGACAACCCAGATATTGGTGATGCTTTGCATTGTCGGGCTGGTAGCGTTGGTGGTTTTTTCACTATTTTCCCGGGTGCAATCGTTCTTTTTAGCCAACCCGATTTTAAACGGCTTTATCCTGCTGGTGTTTTTTGTCGGGGTGCTGGCCTGTTTCTGGCAGGTGCTGCAATTGATTTACTCGGTTAAATGGATCGAGGATTTCGCCCTTGAGCGCAACCCCGAAAACATGGCCCGCGCGCCGATCCTGCTTGCGCCTTTGGCCAGCTTGCTTAGCACGCGGCCCAAGGGAATGCAGATCGGTGCCGCCTCGTCACGCTCGATCCTTGATTCGGTGGCCACCCGTATTGACGAAGTTCGAGACATCACCCGATACATCGTTAACCTGTTGATTTTTCTAGGTTTATTGGGCACATTTTACGGGCTGGCAATCACGGTTCCGGCGTTGGTAGAAACCATTCAGTCACTTGGGGCCGATGACACAGGTGACGCAGGTGATGGGTTTTCACGCCTGATGTCTGGGCTTGAAAAACAGTTGGGCGGGATGGGAACGGCGTTTTCATCGTCTTTGCTTGGCTTGGCGGGATCATTGCTGGTGGGCTTGCTTGAGCTGTTTGCCGGCCACGGCCAAAACCGGTTTTACCGCGATCTGGAAGAATGGCTGTCATCGATTACGCGGCTTGGGTTTTCCTCGGACGGAGGCGAAGATAGCGAGCAGGGCATGGTTTCCGGTGTGCTGCAACATATGTCTGATCAGATGGATGCGATGCAGGATATGTTCACTCAATCCGATGTCAGCCGCGCGATGGTGGATGAAAAGCTGGGCCTGTTGGCGATGTCGGTTGAACGATTAACGGACCGGATGGCCAACGATTTAAACACCTCGGATGCCTTGATGCAGGTGGCCGACGGGCAGAGCGTATTGGTGCAATTGTTAAGCAAACAGGCCCAAGAGGCTGGCGCGAGCGGGCAGGTTGATGCCGAAAGCCGGATGCGCCTTCGCTCGATTGACGTGCAACTGTTGCGTTTACTTGAGGAAATATCGGCCGGCCGTCAGGAAGTCACCGCAGAATTGCGCGGTGATTTGAACGCGCTGACCGATGCCATTCGCGCGGTGACCCCGAAAACCGGTGGCGGATCGGGAGCGGGGTAATGGCGCTTAGTCGTCGCACAGGGCAAAAATTTCAAGCCTCGATCTGGCCCGGTTTTGTGGATGCCATGACGGCACTGTTGCTGGTGCTGATGTTTGTGCTGACGATTTTTATGGTCGTGCAATTTGTGTTAAGCGAAACCATTTCCGACCAAGAAACCGAGCTGGATGGTTTAAGCGCGCAAATTGTCGATCTTGCCGATGCTTTGGGATTGGAACAAACGCGCAGCCGTAGCCTTGAAACCGATGTGGCGCGGCTTGATAGCCATTTGGAAATGACGCAAAACAAGGTTGAAAGCCAGCTTGCGCTGATTGCTTCGCTAACCGCAAAAAATACGGCGCAAACCGATCAACTGACTCGTCAAAGCAGTGCGATCAGCAGCTTTGAAGCGCAGGTTGCCAGTCTGCTAAGCCAGCGCGATACGGCATTGGGGCAGGTCCAGCAGTTGGATCAGGAAATTGCAAACCGCGATGCCGAGCGCAGAAAAATGCTATCGGATCAGCAGGCTTTGCAACTGGCACTTGCCAGTGTGCGCGACGAGGTTGATTTGCAAACGCAACAGGCGCGTTTGGCCGCGGCCCGCCATGATGCATTAAAGGCGCTGATTGCGGATTTGCGCAATCGGAGGGCAACGGCGGATAAAAATTTAAGCGCTGCTTTGGTGCGTTTGGAAGGGACAGATGCGCAGACCGAAAAATTGCAGTCTGAATTGGCAGCAGCCACTCAAAATCTGTCGGAGGCTGAAAAAAACCGGCTGCTGGAACAGGCGGCGGCCGAGGCATTGCGGGAACGGCTGAAAAATTCCGACACCGCGTTAACCGCAATGACGCTGGCGCTTGAGGCCAAGCGTAAACAGGCCGAGGATACGCTGACATTGCTGGCGGCGGCCAAGCTGGCCAAGGCTAATCTGGATGAAAAACTGGCCACGGCGTTGGCGGCCGGGCTAACGGCGCAACAGGCGGCAAAAGAGCAGCTAACGGCTGCCGAGCAACGTGCGGTTTTGTTGGCAACAGCCCAGGCGCAGTTGGCTGAAGTGGAGGCCAAAAGTGCCGACGAGCAGCGAAAGCTTGAATTATTGAACCAGCAAGTTGCGGCTTTGCGTGGGCAGCTTGGTTCTTTGCAGGAATTGCTGGATGAATCTGCGGCCAAGGATGTCGCGGCCAATATCCAGCTGCAATCGCTGGGCAGCCAGCTTAATACAGCTTTGGCGCGGGTGGCGGCCGAAGAAAAACGCAGGCGCAAGCTGGAAGAGGCCGAGCGCAAACGGATCGAGGCCACGGCCAAAGATCTGGAGCGTTATAAATCCGAATTTTTTGGCCAGCTGCGAGAGGTCTTGGGGGCCGAAGAAGGGGTTCGGATCGAGGGGGACAGGTTTGTGTTTTCTTCGGAGGTTCTGTTTGCTTCAGGATCGGTTGATTTACTGCCCGAGGGCAAAACACAGATTGCCCGGATCGCGGATATTTTACGCCGGGTTTCCAACAATATTCCGCCCGAAATTGATTGGGTGATCCGGGTGGATGGCCACACCGATAATGTGCCTCTGTCTGGATTTGGCCGTTATCGAGATAATTGGGAGCTTAGTCAGGGCCGCGCGTTATCGGTGGTGCGTTTCATGTTTCAGGATCTAGGAATTGCGCCAAGCCGGCTGGCGGCGAATGGATTTGGTGAATACCGGCCGATCAATCCGGCCAATACCCCCGAGGCGCGGGCGCAAAACCGGCGGATCGAATTGAAATTAACAGAACGCTAACCGCGCCAATCACCGTATTTCAATGCTGGTTTCGCGTTGCGATGTTACAACCCCGTCGCGCAATAATGTTGCGGTTCCGGTGTAAATTCCTGCAGGCCATTCCGCAGTTTTGCGGCGTTTTCCTGCCGCGCGAAAAAACAATGCTTGTTGCCTTTCAAGTTGAATTTCTTGGCGGATGATTTGTCCTTTGGGGCCGTTAAACTCAAGCCGCATCAGGCTACCGGGTTCGCTGCCAAAAGCATAGGCCCACAATACCAGAGCCGGCGCGCCTGATCTTATGGGCTCAAGCCCCGCTGTGCCCGCCTTGATATCCGCGTATTCCGGCACCTTATTGTCAAACCCCAGCCGTATAATTCCGCTGCCGACATAGGCAATATCGGTTTTCCACAGGTCGGGCATGTTTGTATCATTACAGCTTAGCGTTTGGTCGGCATCAAAAGGATCAATCACCGCACCGTTTTTGCGAACCGACAAATGAACATGGGGAAATTGGGTTTTGCCGCTCAGACCCACTTGGCCCAGCACATCGCCTTTGTTTACCTTTTGGCCCTTTTCAACAATAACCGAGCCTCGTTTCAGGTGGCAATATTGGGTTTCCCAACCGCCATCGTGCTTGATCACCAGACCGTTTCCGCATTCCTTGCCGGTAATATCGGGTGCGCCGTGATCGCCATGCATGATGTCGAGCATATTATTTCGGGTGGCTGTGATCACACCGGATGCGGCGGCCAGCACGTTTACGCCGGCCTGCATTTTGGCAAGGCTTGGCAGGGCAAAATCGGTGCCTTTGTGTCCATCGTAACTTAGCACACCACAGGAAAAATCCGTGACCCCGGGGCCAGGATCTCGATCAACATATTGCTGGATATAACAGGTTTTCCCAAGCGTGCAGTCGATCGGGATGCCTAAAATCAGATCTTTTGCCGCAACGGGAGCCGCAAAAAATAATAGTGCAAGCAGGGAAAATACCCGGATCATTCGGCGGTTAATAATGGGGGTTTATTGCCAGACAGACGGCGTTTTTGCACCGGAAATATACCGATGTCCAGCTTGCCGTCTTTGGTGCCAACCTTGACCAAGCCGCCCTTGGCCAATTTGCCAAACAACAACTCTTCGGCCAATGGTTTTTTGATGTATTCCTGAATAACACGCGACAGCGGCCTTGCGCCCATTTTGCTATCATAGCCTTTTTCGCCCAACCAATCGGCCGCAGCCTTGGTTATTTCAATCGAAACATTACGCTCCATCAATTGCGCTTCCAGTTGTAGCACGAATTTTTCAACCACTTGCGCGATCACATCCTTGCCAAGTGGCGCAAAGCTGATCACCGCATCCAGACGGTTACGAAATTCGGGGGTGAACAGACGCTCGATGGCGGCGGTATCTTCGCCGGTTCGCCGCTCACGGCCAAAACCGATGGCCTCTTTAGCCATTTCGGAAGCACCCGCGTTAGAGGTCATAATCAGGATCACATTGCGAAAATCTACATCGCGCCCGTTATGGTCGGTCAGTTTTCCGTGATCCATGACTTGCAACAAAATATTGTAAACATCCGGGTGCGCTTTTTCCATTTCATCCAGAAGCAGCACGCAATGGGGGTGCTGATCGACCCCGTCCGTCAGCATGCCGCCCTGATCAAATCCGACATAACCCGGAGGTGCGCCGATCAGGCGTGAAACCGCGTGCTTTTCCATATATTCCGACATGTCAAAACGCAGCAATTCTACACCCAGATTATCGGCCAGCTGTTTGGCGACCTCGGTTTTGCCCACGCCCGTGGGTCCGGCAAACAAATAATTTCCGATGGGCTTTTCAGGTTCACGCAGACCGGCGCGCGACAGTTTGATCGCCGACGCCAAAGCCTCGATCGCCGGATTCTGACCAAATACCACGCGCTTGAGCGTTTTCTCCAGATCGCGCAACAGTTCGGTATCGTCTTTGGAAACCGTCTTGGCCGGAATACGCGCCAATTTCGACACCACCGCCTCGATTTCCTTAACGCCGATGGTTTTGCGCCGTTTGCCCTCGGCCAGCAGATGTTGCGCGGCCCCGGCCTCGTCAATTACATCAATGGCTTTGTCGGGCAATTTGCGATCAGACATATAGCGCGCCGACAGCTCGACCGCCGTTTTGATCGCTTCCATTGTGTAACGAATGCCGTGATGTTCCTCGAAATAGGCCTTTACGCCCTTCAGAATCTTGATGGTATCTTCAACCGAAGGCTCATTCACATCGATTTTCTGGAACCGGCGGGCCAAGGCGCGGTCCTTTTCAAAATGCTGGCGATATTCCTTGTAAGTGGTCGAGCCCATGCAGCGCAATTTGCCGCCCTGCAACGCAGGCTTTAGCAAGTTTGACGCATCCATCGCCCCGCCAGATGTGGCACCGGCACCGATAATCGTGTGGATTTCATCAATAAACAGCACCGCGTCATCGTGATTTTCCAGCTCTTTCATCACGTCCTTTAAGCGCTCTTCGAAATCACCGCGATATTTGGTTCCGGCCAGCAGCGCACCCATATCCAGCGAATAAATCGTGGTTTCCGAGAGCACCTTGGGCGTTTCACCCTGCACAATTTTGCGCGCCAGACCTTCGGCAATCGCCGTTTTGCCAACACCGGGGTCCCCCACCAGCAGCGGGTTGTTTTTACGTCGGCGGCACAGCACCTGAATGCAGCGGTCAACCTCGTGTTCGCGCCCGATCAGCGGATCAATACCGCCTTGGGCGGATTTTTCATTCAGATCGACGCAAAATTTGGCCAGCGCACTTTCTTTTTGCGGTGCCTCGCTCTCAAGCGCCTCTTCGCCAAATTCGGCACCGGCCAACGGGCGGGTTTCGCCAAAATCGGGGTCTTTGGCTACGCCGTGGGCGATGAAATTAACCGCGTCATAGCGGCTCATACCCTGATCATCTAAAAAATAGGCCGCGTTGGATTCGCGTTCGGCAAAAATCGCAACCAGAACATTTGCGCCCGTCACTTCGGTGCGCCCCGACGATTGCACATGGATTGCGGCGCGCTGGATCACCCGCTGAAATGCTGCCGTCGGCACGGCTTCGGAACCCTCGATTGTGGTTTCCAATGTGGACAAATCATCGTCGATGAAATCATTCAGGGTTTTGCGCAAAACATCCAGATCAACACCGCAGGCCAGCATCACCTTGGTCGCGTCCGGCTCGTCAATCAACGACAGCAGCAAATGCTCTAACGTGGCAAGCTCGTGCTTGCGCCCGTTGGCCAGTGCCAAGGCGGAATGGATTGCTTGCTCTAAAGTGTTTGAAAATGACGGCACGCGGCACGCTCCTTAATTTGTTTTCATATCGGCTTTATAATCTATGCGCCGATATTCTTAAAGTTCGGTGTGATTGCCCGCAACTTCAAGTGTTTTTTGCTCAAATTCCATCACAATCGCAAGGTTCTTTGTTAATATCGGGCATTTCGGTGCTGATAAAGTTGTCTTTGCGCCGCCGGATTTCGGTAAAAACGGCCGCGTTGCTGGCTGATTCCATGCCCAGATTCGCTCTGATTTCGGCAGAATCAGGGCGCAGAAACGGGTTGGTGGCAAGCTCGTCGGCCAGCAGGGAAGGCACTGTGGGCACGGCGGGCATGTCTTGGGATCTGGCCTCGATGATCTGCAAAATGCGCGCTTGCAGGGCGGGGTTATTTGGCTCGATGCTATGGGCAAAACCGGCGTTGGCGGCGGTGTATTCGTGGCCCGAATAAACCAGGGTCATTTCGGGCAGATCAATCAGTTTGCACAGGCTCTGCCACATTTGTTCGGGGCTGCCTTCAAACAGACGGCCACAACCCAGCGCCATCAGGCTATCGGCGCTAAACAGCGCGGCATTGCGCGGGAAATGAAAGGCGATGTGGCCGATAGTGTGGCCGTAAACATCCAGCACTTTACCGTGGTTATCGCCGATTGAAACGCTGTCGCCATCGATCAGTTCGGTGTCTAAGCGGGGCAAACGATGCGCGTCGGCTTTGGCGCCTGAAACCTTGGCACCGTAAATTTCGCGCAGCTCGTCCACCGCGTCGATATGATCGGGGTGGTGATGCGTAATCAGGATTTGCGTCAGGTTCCAGCCGCGCAAATCCAGTTGCTGTTTGATCGGCGCGGCCTCGGGGGCATCGATTAGTGCGGTTTGGCCGCTCTCGGGGTCGTGCAGCAAAAAGGCGTAATTATCCGACAGGCAAGCAACGGTAGCGATTTGAAGCGGCATGGGGGCTGTCCTTTTGATGCGGGGTTGGTCATAGTTTCGCCCAACGCACCCGCAGACGCAAGGCAGCTTTATTGATATGGATTATAATTATGTGTGAAAAACCGCTACAGCCGCCATATTTCGAACCAAAAGGCACGGCGCTGGGTGATGGGCGTATGAATGCCGGATCGGCCGTTTCAAACGGCGAGGCGATTTATAGCTGCATCGCCGATTATCTGCCCGCGCGCGGCACGGTGTTAGAGCTGGCCAGCGGCACGGGGCAGCATATTTCGGATCTGGCGGTGCGTCATCGCCAGCTCAGCTGGCAGCCAAGCGATGTGGTCAGCGAACGTATGCCCAGCATCAATGCATGGCGCAAACATGCGGGGGTGAAAAACCTGCTGGCGCCGATTTTGCTGGATGCTTGCGGGGATTGGAGCGAAAAGCTGCCCGATGATATTGGGCTGATCCATGTGGCCAATCTGTTTCATGTGATTGCCCCGGATGCGGCCCAAAGGGTGATTTTCGGTGCCGCCCAGACGCTGATCGGCGGCGGGTATTTCTTTATTTACGGGCCGTTTCGGGTGGGCGGTAAATTTCGCAGTGAAAGTGACGCAGAATTCCACGCAAATCTTACGGGCAAGCATCACGCGGTTGGCTATAAAGATCTGGAATGGATGCAGGAAAAATTGGCCAAAGCGGGCCTGACGTTTTGCAACCTGCATGAAATGCCTGCAAATAATCTGGTGTTGGTGGCGCGCAAAGCAGCGCGATAATTGCCACAGGTCTCTACAATATTTTTAAACCAAAATGCGGTTTGGATTTTGGGTTATTACGAGAATGGAACAATCTTGATTTTAACGCAAAATTTTCCGTCGGTTTGAATGCAATTTTGCCAAGGCACAAACATCCAGCCTGAATATAAACCGGATATTTATGTCAATCAACGGTTGCGCTGCCCTGCCTTGCGTGCATGATTGCGCCAAAAAGGAGAACAACATGCAGGCCGGAAAATTTACGGACACGGGTTTTCTTGACACGGGTTTTCTTGACACGGGGCACGGACGCCGGATTGCCTATTGTTTCACGCCGGGCGACGCGCCGGGCGTGGTGTTTCTGGGCGGCTTTAAATCCGACATGCAAGGCACCAAGGCAACCCATTTGCAAGCTTGGGCCACCGCACAGGGGCGCAGTTTTTTACGGCTTGATTATTCGGGTCACGGCCAGTCATCGGGTGAATTTTGCGATGGTTGCATTGGTGATTGGGCCGCCGATGCGCGTGCGGTTATCGAGGCGGTTTGTGAGGGGCCGCAGGTGTTGGTTGGCTCCAGCATGGGCGGCTGGATTGCGCTGTTATTGGCGCGAATAATGCCGGAAAAAATTGCCGGTCTGGTTGGAATTGCCGCCGCCCCCGATTTCACCGAAGACAGTTTTTTTAACGGCTTCACCGATGCCCAAAAAAGCGAGCTGGCGAAAACCGGACAGTTGATTTTGCCGTCGGATTATGACGAACCATATGTGATCACGGCAAAACTGATCGAGGACGGGCGCAACCAACTGGTGCTGCGCACACCGTTAAACTTGCCATTCCGCGTGCGCCTGTTGCAAGGCACGGATGACACAGATGTGGACGTATCGGTTGCCTTGAAATTGCTGGACCACGCCAAGGGAAATGACATCCGGCTGACCTTGGTTAAAGGCGCGGATCATTCGTTTTCAACCGCGCAAAACCTGACCCTGATCGAAAAAACTGTGGCAGAAGTGTTGGCAATTTCAGACTGCGCCTAAATGCCCATAGGCAAAGGCGCGGCGATATCGTAACTTGTGACAAACTATAAAACAACGAGTATCATATTTATGACCGAGCCTCTGTTACTGATCCCGTCAATGATGTGTGACGCGCGGATATTCTTGCCCCAGATTACCGAATTTTCAACCCAAAGGCCGGTGCATATCGCCACGGTAACCAACTGTGAAACCATTGCGCAAATGGCGACGGGCATATTGCAGGGGGCGCCGCAAAATTTTGCGCTTGCCGGCATTGCAATGGGCGGCGCGGTGGCCTTGGAAATATTGCGCATAGCGCCCGAGCGGGTGTCGCGCATTGCCCTGATCAGCGCCAATGCACAGTCTGAAATGCCGGCTGTCGCTGCGGGCCGCGAGCCCCAGATCGTCAAGGTGATGGGCGGACGACTGCAAGAGGTGATGCAAGATTTGATTAAACCCGAGCATCTCGCCGACGGCCCAAATCAGGCCAAGGTTCTGGCGCTGGTGCAGGCCATGGGAATGCGTTTGGGAGAAGGCGAATTTGTGCGCCAGACGCGCGCGCTGCAACGCCGCCCCGACCAGCAGAAAATCTTGCGTAAAATCCACATTCCGGCTTTGGTGATGGGCGGCGCACACGACACCCTGACCCTGCCGCGCCGGCACCAATTCATGTCTGAAATGATCCCGTATGGAAAATTATGCGTAATTGCGGACGCCGGACATTTTCCAACTCTGGAAACCCCTGCGGCCACGAATGAAGCCCTAAATCAATGGCTGCAAGAGCCGCTTGTGTTGCGTTGATTTTTACCCCATTTTTGCCGTATCGCTTTAAACGAAAGAACCAAAATGGTTGCACCGACCCGCATCACCCTTTGGGGCATCGAGGTATTTCTTGCCACCGCGGACGAGGGCTCGATTTCGGCCGCCGCGCGCCGGCTTAAGGCCAGTGCTTCGGCCGTCAGCCAGCAATTAAGCAATCTGGAAACCGCATTGGGCACCACGCTGCTAAACCGCGCCTCGCGCCCCGTCACCCTGACTCCGTCGGGCGAAATATTTCGCAAACGCGCCCGGCTGATCCTGAACGAAACCAGTCAGGCCCGGGCCGAATTGGCCATGCCCGATATGTCGGCGCTGACCCGTTTCAGCCTGGGAATGATCGAGGATTTTGATGCCGACGTCACGCCACGCCTTTTGTCGCAGATGGCGGGAACGTTCAAGGGGTGTCAGTTTTTGCTGGAAACCGGCGCCAGCCACAGGCTGTTTGATTTGCTCGATAGCCGCGCGCTGGATCTGATTGTGGCCGCCGATATGGGGGCTGCGGCCGATTGGATGGCCGACTGGATGGAGGTGCATCCGCTGATCAGCGAGCCTTTTGTCGCGGCCATTCCAAAAGGTGCGGTTGACGGGGGGGCTGATGTTTTGCGCCAGCTAGAAACGCTGCCTTTAATCCAATACACCCAGCGCCACCACATGGGACGTCAAATCGCCAGCCATCTGGCGCGTCAAAACCTGACCCTGTCGCACCGCTTTGAGCTGGACAGCTATCACGCCATCATGGCGCTGGTGGCGGCGCGCGCGGGCTGGACTATTTTAACGCCGCTGGGTTTTTTGCGCGCGCAGCGGTTTCACAGCGATGTCGAGATGATTGCGCTGCCGTTTGATCCGCTGGCCCGCCGCATTTCGCTCATTGCGCGCCGCGGCGTGTTGCAGGATATGCCACAGGACGTTGCGGCCCGGTTGCGCCTGTTGTTGCAGGAAATAATTGTCACCCCGGCGATTAAAACTTTGCCGTGGATTGCCAAGGATTTGAAGCTGCTTTAAGCCACCGCTTTTTTCTGTTTCACCAACGCGGCCGATTTGATCAGCGCATTTGTGATAAAATCCAGATCATCCCTTTGCAAACGGGCCGGCAGGCGCACATCGCAGGCCCGCATCAGCATGGCGCGGGTTTGGGGTAAATCGGATGTTTTGCCGATAAACTCCCAGTTCCAAAAGGCACGCGCGTTGTCTTTGGACAGCCCGAAAACCTGAACGGCCATGCCGATGCGTTTGGTTTCCTCGGCAAAGGCCAGCGTTTCTTCATCGCTGAAATTGTTCAGGTTAAACTGGATTGAATCGGGTGCGCGGCTTTCAGGTGTTAGCGCATCGGGAACGGTGAAATATGGCGTTTTATTCAGTAAATCTGCAACATAATCATGATTTCGCAGCCCGTTTACAACCCGCTCGGCCACCTTGGGAATTTGCACACGCGCTACGGCCGCCGACAGATTTTGCAGCCGCAGATTATAAAGCGGCAGTTTATTTTGCCAAAATTCAAACCGGTCATGCACGACGGGATGTTTCTTCCAGTTATGTTCATAAGCGCCAGACATAATAATCATCTGCGCAATCAAATCGGTATCATCGGTGATTAAAATCCCGCCTTCGCCAGAATTTATCAGCTTGTAGGATTGAAATGAAAAGCAGCCAATTTTGCCAATCGTGCCGATGTTTTTGCCACCCCAAGTGGTCCCCAGCGAGTGGGCGGCATCCTCGATCACCGGAATATTCTGCGCATCACACAGCGCCATAATCGCATCCATATCCGAGGTGTGACCGCGCATGTGGCTGATGATAACGGCCTTGATGCTATCGTCCAGCTTGGCGGAAAAATCGGCCATATCAACGCGGTAATTTTCGCCAACTTCGACCAAAATCGGGCTGCAATCGGCATGCACAACAGCCGAGGGAACGGCCGCAAAAGTGAACGCGGGGATCAGCACATTTGCGTCCCGGGGCAGTTGCAGAGCCTTTAAGGATAAAAACAGCGCAGCCGAACAGGACGACACCGCAAGGGCAAATTTTGCTCCCATCATCTGCGCAAATTCGGCCTCGAGAAGGGCCACGGGTGATGCCTCGGTTGAAGTGTATCGAAACAAATCGCCACTTTGCAACATCCGGGAGATTTCCTCCAGAGCCTGCGCCGGAATTGGTTCTGCGTCATAGACGTTGGGTGCTTTTGACATGCGTTTAGCTTTCCTGAATGTGTGCTTCTGAAAAACTGTAAGCGAAAGATTTCTAGAGTTCCAGAGTTTTGAACAAAAACCGCGCATTATTTTTCAGTCCGCTCAGCCATTTCCCAGCGTTTGGTTTTTCTTGAAAAATGCCGCAATCTGATCCGCGGTTACCTCGGCATCATTGGCGATTTTTGCGTCCTCGATGGCCTTGTCCATCATGGCCTCGTCATATTTCAACGGATCACGCCGCAGCGCAACATATTGGGCAATAACCGGATTGGAAAATTCGGGATGGGGCTGCATCGTCAGGATGGTGTCACCGTAAACCATGGCCGCATTTTTGCAAAAATCATTGCCGGCAATCACGCGGGCGTCTTTGGGCACAGTCATGACCTGATCCTGATGCCACGCGTTCAGCGCAACATTTCCGCGCCCCTCAAAATCGTAATTCTGGCGCCCGACTGCCCAGCCGTCTTTGTATTTTTCAACCGCTCCACCCAAGGCCTGCGCAATCAGCTGATGCCCGAAACAAATGCCAACCGTCGGGATTTTTTCGTCATATGCCTCGCGCACAAAATCCTCAAGCGGCGCGATGAAATCATGCCCCTCGTAAACCCCGTGCGGCGAGCCGGAAAGCAGCCAGCCATCGGCAGCATGCACATCGGCGGGAAATTCCATTTCGACCACATAATAGGTTTCAAATTCAAAGCCATTTCCCGCCAGCAAGGTTTCAAACCATTTGCCATAGTCGCCGTAGGTTTCGGCAACTTCGGGGATAGCGTGGCCGCAGATCAGTAGTCCGATTTTCATGTTTCACCGTTTATTATTTGCAGCTATTGCTAGCGGAGCAAGCCGGATCAGGCAAGCTTAAACCCCGCCGCCCGAAGGTAGGTTTCAGTTGCACAGTTTAGCGGATAATTTGTGGTCTAATGCGCGTTTTGCGGCGTTCGTGCTGCGGCAAATGCCGGTTCAGGCGTTTGTTAACCAAACCGTATGCCGCGATCACCAGCAGCGTCAAAATAATAAAATACCCTGCCAAAATCGGGTAAGGGATGAACGGGTTAAAGGTTTTATCGGCGAAATAGCTGGCATAATAAAGCGCATCCCCCCTTTGGCCAAAGGCCGCAAAACCCGAAAAGAATACAAGCGTGGTGGCGTGGAACATAAAAATCGCCTCGTTGGTGTAGGCGGGCCAGGCAAGGCGCAGCATTGTGGGCCAAATCACCCGGCGAAACCGCGACCAACCCGATAAACCATAGGCGTCAGCGGCGTCAATATCGCCCTTGGGAATGGATTTTAACGCCCCGTAAAAAATCTCGCCGGCATAGGCGGTGGTGTTCAAAAACAGCACAATCAACGCGCCCATCCAGGCCCGCGTCAACCAGCGGGTTTCAACCGTGATTTCAACAAATCCAAGGTTCAGATCCCAGCCGATTTTGGGCAGCAAAACAAATATTTCATAGGCCAGAAAAAACTGGATGAACAAGGGCGAGCCGCGAAACAAAAAGATGAACCATGCCGCCGGTTTATGGATGATCATGCGCTTGCTGCTTTTGGCCAGCGCCACACCCGTTGCCATAAAAAACCCTGCAAACAAGGCGATAACCCCGAAATAAACATTCCAGATCATGCCCGATCCAATCAGGGTGAATTGCTCGCACAGGGTGAAATCAGACCTTGGCAACAGGCGTTCGCCAAAGCCGATTGAGCGAAAAGCGTAATCCTGAATGGTTTGAAGGCAGCTCATGACATGCCCCCCGATGTGGCCTGACCGCGGGTTAAACGATGCATCAAACGGCCCAGAAACAGCTCGCTGACTTTGGTTAAAAGCAGATAAAATACCAACAGCCCAAGGAAATAATAAAGCCGCCAATCGGGGTGCGGATAGTCAAATATATCGGTTTTCATCCCGCCCAGTTCGCGCGCCCAGAAAACGATATCGCGCACGCCCAGCAAAAACAGCAGCGGCGTCGCCTTGATCAGGATCATCCACAGATTTGATAGCCCCGGCACCGCGTAAACCCACATTTGCGGCACTAAAATACGCCAGAATGTTTGGCGCCGGCTCATCCCGTAGGCCTCGGCTGTTTCCAGCTGGCCGTGGGGAACCGCGCGCATTGCACCAAATAAAACATTGGCCGCGAAGGCGCCGAAAATAATCGAAAACGTGATGATGGCCAAAAAGAAGCCGTAAGATTCATGCACCCAGTTAGGCGATGAGGACAGCGGCAATTTGGCTTGGGCGCAAACCACAAAATCATTTCCTTGGCGGATCGGTCCCTCCCAGTCGGGGCATTTCACCTTGTGGCGCAGATATTCAAAACCCTGATCCAGCGCGATCACGAAAAACATGAAAAAGGCAATGTCGGGAACACCGCGCACGATGGCTGTGTAGCCCTTGCCAAACCAGCGCAACGGAGCAAAATGCGAGCGCGCCGCCATCGCCCCGCCAAAGCCGAACAGCAACGCAATCGGAGCGGTGATCAGCAACAGGGCGATCACCACCAGAAAGGACATATAGAAATCCATATGCTTGCCTGTTGTCAGATAACAAGACAGCCATTGCAGCCCCGCAAGGGCGTCAGGATCTATACAATAGGAAAACATATGCGGTGTCGGACAGGGCCTTAATCGGCCCCGCCCTTATCCTTTTGGATCAGAATGTTCTGGCATCTTTGCCAAAGTATTCGATGATCAATGCGTTCAGGCTACCGTCGGCTTTCATTGAATCGATTGCCGCGTTCATTTTGGCCTTTAATTCACCATCGGATTCACGAATGCCCATGCCAACGCCTGCGCCCAGCATCACATCTTCGCCCACAAATGTCAGAACGCCGCCGGTTTGGGCAACGATTGGCGCAAGAAAACCCTTATCGGCCAGAACCGCGTCGGCTTCGCCATTTTTCACCGCTGAAATTGTTTCGTCAGCTGTGGAAAATTCAACCAGTGTCACCCCTTTGATCGAAGCAATGTGGCTGGCCTGAATCGTGCCGGTCTGGGCCGCAATCACACCGCTGCTCAGATCAACATCGGCCGTTAAAGCAACAAAGGCAGAAGGGTCGGACGGGACATAAGCTTGTGTAAAATCAATGACTTCGTCGCGCTCGTCGGTGATCGACATGCCGGCGATGATGGTGTCATAATTGCCCGATACAAGGTTGGGAATAATGCTGTCCCATTCATTGATCACCCAAGTGCAGCTCAGCTCGGCGCGCTTGCACAGCTCATCGCCCAGCTTGCGCTCAAAGCCGTCAACTTCGCCATCATCATTGATGAAATTGTAGGGCGGGTATGCGCCCTCGGTGCCCATGCGGATGGTGTCGGCCATCGCAAAACCGGCGCTCATTGCCAGTGCGACCGTGCTCAAGATAAGTTTTTTCATTTGGTATTCTTCCTTTGGTTAAAACTATTTAGCCGGACTGGTTTGGACCAAATCCGGGCCGGTTGCGCTTAGAAATTGTTGCAGGCGGGCCGATTTGGGATTGCCGAATAATTCATCCGGCGCGCCATCTTCCTCGATCTTGCCTTGATGCAGAAATATAACATGATCCGACACATCCGCCGCCAACCGCATGTCGTGCGTAACGATCAACATGGTGCGCCCTTCGGAGGCCAAGTCTTTGATAACTTTGATAACTTCCTGTTCCAACTCGGGGTCCAGCGCCGATGTCGGCTCATCAAACAATAGCGCTTGCGGCTCCATCGCCAATGCCCGTGCAATGGCGGCGCGTTGCTGCTGACCACCAGACAATTGCGCCGGCCAAACATCGCATTTATCAGCAATGCCCACCTTGTCCAGATATTTGCGCGCCGCCGCCTCGGCCTCGGTTTTAGTGCGGCCCAATACGCTCACAGGGGCCTCCATCACATTTTGCAAAATCGACATATGCGACCACAGATTAAACTGTTGAAACACCATCGACAGATTGGTGCGGATCCGGATCACCTGCTGTTTATCGGCCGGATGGCGGTTGTGTTCACTGCCGCGCCATTTCACCGCCTCGCCTTGAAACAGGATATCGCCCTGCTGGCTGTCTTCCAGCAAATTGGCGCAACGCAAAATCGTGGATTTGCCCGATCCGGATGATCCGATCAGCGAAATCACCTCGCCAGAATGGGCGATGATATCGACGTCCTTGATCACCTCCAGCGCGCCGTAAGCCTTGTGCAAATTACGGATTTCAATAACGGGTGTGTTGGTTTGGCGCACAGGCAGACGGCTTTCTTTGGTTGGGCTGTAACGATATTAGGCGGCAAAGGCCGTATAATGCAACGCCAAAGTGGCAGCGTGCTGACGATCAGGTAACATTTGCACAACAGCAGGATTAATCAGGGTTTGAGCCTAGGATCTAAACCTGGAGAGCTTAGCATTTAGACCTCGCGCCAACGTTGTGTCCGTATTTGGAATGTCCGGTTTTGACCTGCGTAATGCTGCCGGAATTCTTTAGGAACAAGAGCGTTAAGCGGATTATCCTGTGCATATCCATGTCAACATCCTTGCATAAAAGCGCAACTAACGGGACTAAATGCCACAACTAATTCATTGGGGGCCAACAACATAAACGCTAAAGAAAATACCGCCCTTCAGAGCGCTTGTATTTTCACAGCCCTTGGTTTTTCGGTGGCTGATTTCGGTGGCTGA
>CAYSBD010000010.1:0-7597 GCA_964429175.1 uncultured Marinosulfonomonas sp. | reverse complement strand
ATCGCGAAACTCGATTTCGCCTTTGCTGATTTTCAACGCGGGTGCATCCGGTTTATCCGTCACCGCATGGGGCACCGAAATTGAACGCAAGCTCTCGCGGATCACGCCGATATGTTCAAAAATCCGAATCGACAGCCACATCACCCAGCGGCTCATGTTGTTCAGCTGCAGGCTCAGCGCGGTCGCGGCCGCCACCTGCCCGATCGAAACCTCGCCAATCGACCAAAGCCAGATCGCCATACCCACAACCCCGACAAGCAACACGCCGTTCAGAAAATTCAAGCCGAGCGACATTGTTGTCATCAGCCGGACAAATTGCAAAAATCGCAACCGGTACCCGCGTAGCGCCGTTTTGGCGTATTTTTCCTCGCTGCCGCCATGGGCAAACAATTTTACGCTTTCGATATTGCTGTAAGCGTCGACAATCCGCCCCGTCACCAATGAGCGTTTATCGGATAATTTCTCGCTTTTGGCCGCAACCCGCCGGGCAACGATCCTGACATAGGTCACATAAAACAGCATCCAGATCACCAGCGGCAGGCCCAGCCGGTAATCCATTTGCGACAAGATAATCACGGCACCGGCGACATAAATCAGCGCATACCAAATGCCCTCGAAAAATATGAACGTCATGTCTTCGACCGCGGCGCGCAGCTGCATCACCCGATTGGCCAAACGCCCGGCAAAATCGTTTTGAAAAAATCCGGTCGATTGGCCGAGCAACTGTTTATGCGAGCGCCAAATTACCTGCGTTTGCATATTTCCGGCAAAGCCCTGCTCTATCAATAATTTATTCACGGCAAGATTGGCGGGGCGCAAAACCAAAATGAACAAAACCGCAAAAATCAACTCCAGCCAATGGCGGCTCCAGAATTTACCCGGCGGAGTTTCGTTTATTAAATCAATCACATGGCCGGTGTAAAAAATTAAACCAACCTCGATCAACCCCACCAAAAAACCGCTGATCATCATTGCGATCATCAATTTTTTGAACGGCGCGTATTGGCTGCGCAAATAGGGCCACAGATCTTTGGGCGGGGTGGTTTCGTCATAGGCGGCAAAGGGGTCGACCAGATTTTCAAAGAAGCGAAACATGACAAGACTCGTGAATTTTAGAGATAAATGCGCGGCCATCAGGGCTGTGGCCGACTGACAAAATAGACAATTAACTGCGGGACGGGAACCTGAAATTGAGCATTGTCATATCTTTCATCATGGTTGATACGGCTGAATTTAGCCGCTTTTCTGCCTTTTGGAAAGAGCCGAAGGCGCAAGAATACCTTTGGCAAAAAAATTGCCGCTAAAACTAGCGCAAAGCCTCGGCGACCGCCGCCGCAACCGTCACCTCGCCTTTGGCCACATTTTCCCCGATCCGCGCCATCCGCTGCGCCATATCCGCCTCGGATAAACGCGCCAACAAGCCCAGTTTTACTTCTTCTTCAAACCAGTGGCGGGCCTGATCAGCGCGCACACTATCCCAATGACCATTTGCCTTGCGCCAGTCATTCAGCGTCTGCATTTCATCCCACGCAGTGGCCAACCCATCCCCCGTGATGGCCGAAACCAGCATCGCTTTTGGAAACCCCTCGGGGTCCTGCGCGCGCCTTCGCAATAATCGCAAAGCACCGGCGTAATCGGCCATCGTGCGATTGGCGGCGGCCAACCAATCGCCGTCGGCCTTGTTAACCAAAATCAAATCGGCCATTTCCATAATGCCGCGCTTGACGCCTTGCAGCTCGTCGCCCCCCGCCGGTGCCAGCAACAGCACGAATAAATCGACCATCTGCGCTACCATGGTTTCCGACTGCCCGACGCCAACGGTTTCAATCAACACCACGTCGTAACCGGCCGCTTCGCACAACATCACCGCCTCGCGGGTGCGTCGCGCCACGCCGCCCAATGCGGTCTGGCTGGGCGACGGGCGGATGAACGCGGCCCGCTCGCGCGCCAGCAATTCCATCCGGGTTTTATCGCCTAAAATTGAGCCGCCCGAGCGCGCTGAAGACGGATCTACCGCCAAAACCGCCACCCGCAGCCCCTGCCCCGTCAGCATCAAACCAAAGCTTTCGATGAAGGTAGATTTGCCAACCCCCGGCGTGCCCGACAACCCAATTCGCAAGGCGGGCGTGTCTGTTTTCAGGGCCGCAAGCAAAGCCTGGGCCTGAATGCGGTGATCATCCCGATTGCTCTCAGCCAACGTAATCGCGCGCGCCAAAGCCCGGCGCTCACCCGCCATTATCCGGTTGGCCAGATCAGAAATATCCACAATCGCGCCCCTTTTTACCGCTGCTATTTAATAACATCGGGCTGATATTGGTTAGTCGCCCGATTATGCGCATCATAGACCAAAGCAACATCGCAAAGAAAGAAGGAAGCTGGAAAATGGCGCATTTGAACACATTAAAAATGATCGGGCTGGTAATATTGTTGGCAATCGCATTGGCGCTACCGTCGGTGTTGCCAGAATCCGCAGCCACAATGGACGCGCGCACAAACGGGCACACGGGCACATCAGTCGACAACATCGCCCCACATCAGAACGCCGTAAACACACAGATAGTCCCGACTATCAAATTATAGGTCAGGCTGCCAGATTCAAAATCGGCACGCAAAATGGGCACGCAGGACATTTGGATTTCCTTGGCCCTTGGGCAAACGCGTGCCCAAGGTTATTAAAAAATCTAATCTGCGCCGCGCACTTTGATGCTGGCATTTGGCGATGGGCGAAACAGCTTTTGCACAAAATAGATTGCAACCGCAATGCCCGCCCCGATCAAGTCTGTGCCCCAGCCGCCGGCAATCATGAACAGCGCGGCAATCACCATCGCAATCCTTAAAAACCAGGCCGAGCGCGCCGCCATGAACCAGCCCTGTATGCCCGAAGACAGTAAATAAACCCCAAAGATCGCGGTGACGGCCGCGCGGCCAACCTCATACCAGGTGCCGTCCATCAGGATTGCCGAATTGTAGAAAAACATGAACGGCACGATGAATGCGGCGATGCCAATTTTAAACGAGGCAACAGAGGTCGCCATCGGATTGGCCCCCGATATTCCTGCCGCCGCATAAGACGCCAGCGCCACGGGGGGCGTGATGGCCGAGACCACGGCAAAGTAAAACACAAAGAAATGCGCGGTTAAAAGCGGGATGCCAAGCTGCACCAGACCCGGTGCCACCACCGATGCTGCCACCGCATAAGCCGCCGTTGTCGGCATGCCCATACCCAGCAAAATCGCGATGAACATGGCGAAAATCAGCGCAAGCAGCTGGCTGGCTTCGGCAAGCCCCAGCAGCAGGATCGAGAAACGCGCGCCAACTCCGGTAAGCGAAATCACCCCGACGATAATACCGGCGCAGGCACAGACCGCGATGATCTGGATCGACATGGTTCCGGCCATCTCGAATGCCTTGACGATGGACGAGAAATTCATCCCGTCATTGACCGTCTGCTTTCTGGATTCGCCATAACGATAGCGGCGCATCAACGCCACCGCAGCCAAGACCAGCACCACAACAACGCCGCCGGCCGCAACCACACCCTGGTTAAGATACGACAGCAGATAAAAGCCCAGCATCGTCAGAACGACCATGACGGCAATGATCACGGACTGCACCAAAAGCGAACTGAGCAGCGTGTCTTTTCGATCGCGCAGGAAAATATTTGTCAGCCGCATTTCCGCTGGTGCCAGCCACGAAATAACCGCCGCCGCAACCGTGGCCAAAGTGCCGGCCCTGATGACCGAATAGCCCTGAAACAGCGCCGCAATCAAAATGATGATCGGCAAAAACAAAAACACACGACGGGCCAGAATGCGAAATTTTGGCAGCTCGTCCTCGCGCATACCGCGCATGCCCAGTTTGGCGGCCTCAAGATCGACCATAAAGTAGATCGAGGTGAAATAAAGCACCGCCGGAATGATCGCCGCAATGGCAATATCGGTGTAAGGAATGCCGGTGATTTCGGCCATAATAAAGGCACCCGCCCCCATGATCGGCGGCATGATTTGCCCACCGGTCGAGGCCGCGGCCTCAATCGCGCCGGCGGTCTTTTTGGGGTAGCCCACCTTTTTCATCAACGGAATGGTCAGTGAGCCGGTCGCCACCACATTGCCCGCCGAAGTGCCGTTGATCATGCCCATCAAACCCGAGGCAAAAATCGCAACCTTGGCCGGACCACCACGCGATTTACCGGCGGCGGCAAAGGCGAAATTTACAAAATAATCGCCAACTTTCGAGGCCTGAAGGAAGGCCGCAAAAATGATGAACAGAATAATATAAGTCGAGCTAACGGCCGTGGTTGGCCCCAAAATACCCGCATCGGTATAAAGCTGGCTGAAAAAGCGCTGCCATGAAATATTGGGCGCGTTCAAAAAGCCGGGCAGTTTTTCACCGACAAACGCATAAACCAGAAAAATGCCGGAAATGATAATCAGGGCAAGACCGGCAACGCGGCGGGTCAGCTCCATGATCAGGGCGGCACCGGCGATGGCTGCAAGGCTGATGCCGATCGGCGCAAAAGGCGTGCCGGTGGCGTTGCGCATCAAAGTGCCGAAAATCGTAATCAGATAAACCGCAACCGCAATTCCGCAAAGCACCAGCAACACATCGGGGGCCGCAAATCCGCGCCGGTCACGACGGTGAAACCAGCTAAGAATAATGCCGCCAGCCGTGGCCACCAGCAACGGTGCGCCGAAATGCCATGTTTCGCGCGCCTTGATATCCGGATCAATGCCGTTCCACATAACGCCGCCGGCAATATCGTTGGCAAAACCAAAGGCGGTAAAAATCGAATACCCTACCAGCAGCATCAGGCCGTAGGAAATATAGCCCAGCACCGGCGTTTCGCCGCGCCGGTCATCGCGAAATTCCCGGGCCGAAAACAGCAAAAATCCCAGCCCAAGCGCGCCGGCCACGTGGACGATGCGAAAATTCCAGGTCTCCATCGGGAAGCGCGGTAAAAACGGGATGTTAATTCCGGTCATGGAATTGATCGACAAACCGTTCAGGGCAGCCATGTGAAAGGCCGCATAAAGCGCTGAAAGCGTTGCGATAAACAGGTATGAATTGCCGCTGAAAAGCCTGCGGTTACCCTCGGTGGGTTCTTTATCCACGCCCTCGGCCAGAATGATATCTTCGGCTTCGGTTGCCTGATTTACAGCTTGCTCGCCCATGGTTGCCCCCCGGCTGGCCTGAATGGTTCTTCAAGCCGTATAAAATAATAAGTTGGCCGCGCCAGACGTTCAGGCGCGGCCAGAGTGTATCGCAAATCCGCGCTTATTTACCGCTGTGGATTTTATCGGCAGCAATATCGGCACCGGCATGTTCCATGAACCATTTAGCCGCACCGGGGTGCCACATCATCACTTCGTTCTTGACCCAGTTTTCAGGCACGGTTGAACGTGCGGCGCGGTGGATATTCACCATCCGATCATTGTCGGACATCACCACATCAACCACCGCGTAAACGAACGAGGCCGGCAATTGGCAATTGGCAATCGCAAAGTTCCACATCGAAACCGAACGCGCATCGCTGTCCAGCGAGCCGTAAGTGTCGGCGGAAATGCTGAAGGCAGATACCGGGAAGGCCGCCATGATTTTGGTTTGCTCATCTTCGGTAAATTCGATGATGTTCACATCGGTTTGGACTTCCAGCTGGCTAACGGCCGGAACCGGAATGCCGGCGGCAAAGGCAATCACGTCCAGCAGACCATCCTGAAGTTGGCTGCCAAGATCGCTCCAACCGCCATTACGACGCTCAAAGTTCACGCCAAGTTCTTCCATCATGCGCGGGAAATAAGTGTCCGAAGTCGAGCCGGCCGGACCAAAGCCAATCCGTGCGCCATCGGGAATATCGGCAATGCTTTTAATGCCGGACGAGGTCAGGGCGGTAACCGAAAACGGGGTTTGATACATCGGGAACATCGCGCAGGCGTTGTCCATTTTCAAACCGGGTGCAATCGGGTTGGTGCCGCGAATGGATTCGTCGGCCGGGCCCATTGTGGTCATGCCCATCTGCGCTTCGCCGGTGTGAACCAGCGCCATGTTTTGCATTGGACCACCCGTAACTTCGCCGCCACCCGAAAGGCCCAGCTGCTCGGCAACCAGATTGGCCCAGCCCGAACCATAGGCAAAATAAGTGCCGCCCTGGGATGCCGTGCCAACGGTAAAGCTCTGGGGCCAGCCGGTGCGATCTTGATGGCCGTCGGCAAATGCAACGGGTGCCGCCAGCGTCGCGGCCAAAGCGAAAGCCGAATATTTAATAATTGTCATGGGGTTTATCCTCCTGATTGTGATGCAAAACATATTTATGGTTGCAGTTTTGCAAATATAAAGCTGCGATGTTCTGCGTCAAGCGGTTAAATGTTAGGCCCGCGGCATCTCGATCTGTTTTTGCCTTTTCCCGACAACCAACAGCAGAGCGCGCCACCAAGAACATTCGCAGCGCGGCAAGCCTGATTTGCAAACGGCCCGCAGCAACCCGCGTCTGGAACCTCGACGCTCTATTGTGAAACGCATCGACTATCGCTTAAAGAGAATTAATGCCAAACGATCTGACACATAAAATCGCCAACACGGCACAGCTGTTGGTCGCATCAGCGGCTTGCGTTGCTGATCCTACTGGCATATCGGCGGCCGCGGCTATCAGCGGTGGCACGCTGAATTTACGTGAGGTGTTCAATAAAAATTCCGCCGCCGCCAAAACCCTGACCAAAGACATGGCCAAGGCGCTAAAGCAAAGCCTGAAATCGCCCAATTTTCATATGCCTGCCGATGGTAAAAACCTGTTGCCACAGATGCTGGAAAAGGCCGATCTGACGGTCGATGATCTGGCCCGTTGCGGCATGGATGCGGACCTGATTTTAGGCATGCTGCTGGATCGTCACGTTGACCCCCTGCACCAAAAAGGCGAAATGGCCGAGGCATTTTGCAACTGGCTGCGACCAGCTTTGCAAAACCTGCTGGACCAACCCGCGTTTGTAAATGACATGGCCCCGCTGATCTGGCGTCAGGTGATGGGCGATCTGCAACGAATCGCCGCCAATACCGATGTTTTGGTGGAACAGTTCCGCGATACTGTTCTGGAACTGGGCATGACAAATCAGCGGTTCATTTCCCTAGCAAGGCGCATTGCCGCCGATGTCACAGATATTGACGCGGCCCATGACGAGCTGGAAAATATGATCAATGACATTGCCCAGCAAAACCTACGCCTGAGCCAGAGATCAAACACCGATAGCCAGCTTGATAATTTACTGCGCGAAATGCAGGAACTGGCCCAAGGCGGCAATGCTGATCAGGCGGCAGAACGTGGCCACGCGGCCAAGGCCGAAATACGCGCCCAACGTGACGCACAGCTGTTACGCCTGATCGACGAAACCCTTGAATTCGACAAAGAGCGCCGCAACGTGCCTGCCATTATTGACGGGCTGGTTGAACGGCTGGATCTTGAGCTGCCCAAAACGGCAACCAAGACTACAGACCGGTTTGCGGCGTTGCGCAGCGTTTGGCACGAATGGTATGAACGCGGCCGTGACAAGGGCTTGCGGCTAGAGTCCGAGGTGGCGATCGGGCTGGCGCAATATTGCGCTGATACCGC
>CAYSBD010000009.1:12238-33758 GCA_964429175.1 uncultured Marinosulfonomonas sp. | reverse complement strand
TCTAGGGCTTGACCTTTTCAGCACTTGCGGGCCTTAGTTATCTAATCAAAACAGGAGCAGAGCATGCATCAACCGGTTATTTCGGGCAGCGGCATTTTTACACCGCTAGAAACTATTACCAATGCGGAATTGGTTGAATCGTTCAATGCTTATGTTGATCTGTTCAATGCGCAAAATAGCGCGGCGATCGCGGCCGGCGAGGTTGAGGAAAAGGCGTATTCCAGCGTTGATTTTATCAAAGCAGCCAGCGGGATCGAGCAGCGGTTTGTTATGGATAAAACCGGCATTTTAGACCCTGAAGTGATGCACCCATTATTGCGCCAAAGGGGGGATGACGAGCCATCCATCATGGCGGGAATGGCCGTTGATGCTTGCGTCAAGGCATTGAAATCAGCCAATAAAACTGCGGATGATGTTGATGCGGTGATTGTGGCGGCCTCAAATATGGAGCGCGCCTATCCGGCCGTTTCTATCGAGGTGCAGGGCCTGCTTGGTGTGCAGGGTTTTGGCTTTGATATGAATGTGGCCTGCTCGTCGGCGACCTTTGGCATCCAGATGGCGGCCGACATGGTGCGTTCGGGTTCGGCGCGCGCGGTTCTGGTGGTGAACCCGGAAATTTGCTCGGCCCATCTGGAATGGACAGATCGCGATTGCCATTTCATTTTTGGCGATGTCTGCACGGCTGTTTTGGTTGAACGTAAAGCGGATGCGGCCGGCGATTATTTTGACATAATATCGACGCAATGCATGACGAAATTTTCTAATAACATACGAAATAATAACGGATTTCTACGCCGCTCGCGCCCCGATGGCGTGGCTTGGCGGCGCGATATGCAATTTATGCAAAACGGGCGCAAGGTGTTCAAAGAGGTCTTGCCAATCGTCGCAAATCACATGTTGGAGCATTTGAGCGCGCAGGGTATCGCGCCGGATAATTTGCGCCGGATGTGGCTGCATCAGGCCAACAAGGCAATGAATGATTTCATTGGCAAAAAAGTGCTGGGGCGCAAGCCTGACGCCGATGAGCAGCCAAATATTTTGCAGGATTACGCGAATACCTCGTCTGCCGGATCCATCATTGCATTTTCCAAGTTCTCGGATGATTTCAAGTCGGGTGATATCGGGGTTATTTGCTCGTTCGGGGCGGGGTATTCTGTGGGTTCGGTGATTTTGCGCAAAGGTTGACTGCGGGCGGTTAAAGCCGTAGAAATGATTTGGCGCATCCACGAAAATATGCAGCTTGAAAAATAGCACAAACAGCCTTGGCCTTGGGCTTAAGAACACCGCATTAACCCGCTTGCGCCTTGAGAACGCCACAATCAGCGCCTATCTATTTTATGAAATTCGTAAATAATTTTAGACATATTGGCCGCAAACGGAGCAAACCTTGGAGAATATCCCGCCACTTAGTGAATTGATTATGGTGTTCAAGCGCCATTTTGCCAAATTTTCTATCATAATTATTTTTGGCATGATTGCTTCGGTTATTTATGCATTAACGCAGCCGCGGGTCTATGAAACCACCGCAATGGTCCAGATTTTACAACCTGCTGTGCCGGCCGCGCATGGGGCAAGCACCGCAACCGGGGCTACATTGCAGCGGTTGCAAATTGCTGAACAGCGGCTTATGGCGCGCGATAATTTGCTTCAAGTAATTGAAAAATATAACTTATACCCCGGATTATCTTTGTCTGAAAAAATACTGCGCTTCAGACTTGCAACGCAATTAGAGAAAATTCAAGATCCGGCGTTGCGCTGGCGTTCCGATGTTTCGCCGACGGCATTAATGATCAGGGTTTCAGATGGCGATCCCGAAATGGCGGCAAAGATTGCAAATGAATTTGTGCGAATATTGTTGGCGCACAGCCGTGAAATCAGTGCTGCAAAAGTCAGTGAGGCTCTTGGGTTTTTTGAAGGCGAAAAAACAAGAGTTGGAAATGAAATTGCCGCGCTAGATATGAAAATCGCAAGCTTCAAACAGGAAAATGCGGCCACTATGCCGGTTGGCCTTGCCGATTTGCGGGCTGAACTTGTGATATTAAATACTTCTATTCTTGAGTCGAAAAGAAATATTGTTTCCTTAAGAAGCGAACTTGCCAATGTGCGAAACGTGGACAATGTGCGAAACATGGCCGCCAATAACAGATTGCAGCGTTTGGAAGAACAGTTTGCATTGCTTGATAGCAAGCGCCAGGAAATACAAACACAGCTTGCACTTGGGCCGGAAGTGGCGCGCGAATTTGTAGCCCTTACGCGCAAACTGCGGCAACTGACCGAACAATATGACATCATCAACACAAGGCGCGCCGAGGCCGAGATGGATCAGATGTTGGAGGCAAGTCGGCAGTCAGCGGGTTTTGAAGTGCTGGAAAAGGCGTTGGCTCCGCCGTATCCAATTTCGCCCAATCGCAAGAAAATTACGCTTATGGGTATTATGCTCAGCATTGCTGTCGGGCTTGGCCTGATGACATTTCTTGAATTGTGGAAACCGGTTGTCAGGAATTCCTCTCAATTATCGCGCCGGCTTGGCATTCAGCCGGTCATAGCGATTCCAACCCTGCAAGCGCCGCGTTATTCCATTTTTCAGCAGATCAGGATGTTTTTAACTAACCGGAAGACAAAGAGAGCATAAGAGCACTTCAACCGTTTGCATCCCCATCAAATTTTGTGCGGGCAATCCTGTAGGCTTTACGCATGACTGTCGGCAAGGTTTCCGGGTCAAAATCGGCATCCGCAATGAAATGACCTGCTGTCGGTTTCGCATTCCCAACAACAGAAATCCGCAGCGAAAGACGTAAATGAAAATGGGTAAAGCTGTGTCGAACCTCGGCACCCGGATCCTGCCAGTCGGCTGAAACAGGTGGTTTATCAACGGCTTGATCGCCCCATTGCGCCCCCGGCCAGCCCAGCATTCCACCCAAAAGCCCCTTGTCGGGCCTGCGCTCGAGCAACCACGCGCCATCGCCTCGCCGTGCAATATAGGCAATACCGTAGCGCGTGGGTTTAACGGGTTTCGGTGTCTTTTTCGGCAATACCGCCGCTGTGCCATTGATGCGCGCAAGACAGGCAAAGGACCATGGGCAAACACCGCAAGACGCCGATTTAGGCGTGCAAATCGTTGCGCCCAGATCCATCACAGCCTGAGCATAATCGCCGGCCCGAAAATCGGGGGTCAGGGCGGCGGCGCAAGCCAGAAGTTCGGGTTTGGCCGAGGGCAGGGGGCTGTGAATATCATGCATCCGCGCCATTACGCGCTCGATATTGGCGTCCATCACCGTTTCTGATCTCCCAAAAGCAATCGAGGCAATCGCGGCGGCTGTGTAGGGACCAATGCCGGGTAATTTCAGCAGCTCATCACGGGTGTCGGGGAAATTTCCGCCATAATCGGCCACAACCACACGAGCGCATTTTAACAAATTCCGGGCCCGCGCGTAATATCCAAGACCGGCCCATTGCCCCATAACATCATCGTCGTTGGCCGATGCTAGCGCTATAATCGTTGGCCAACGCGTTGTAAACGCATGGAAATATTTGGCAACGGCGGCAACCGTGGTTTGTTGCAGCATGACCTCGGACATCCAGATTCGGTATGGGTCGGGCAGCGCGCCAGCCTTTGATCGCGCCGGCGCAACCCGCCAAGGCAAGCTGCGCGCATTGGCGTCATACCAACCCAGCAAAACAGTGCCCAGCTCAGAATTATCCCGATAATCACGCAATTATTACCTGCCCCTTTGTGTTATTTTACTGGCGCTTGCGGCCAAGGCGTTTAGAATGGCATCATATTCACAGGGGATCAGATGAAGCAAGCAGGCGGATATAAACGGCGACGTTACGGGTTTCAAAGAACCTCGAAATTGTTGCAAAATCGCATCCGCGCAGCGGGTGAAACCCGTGGTTTTGCGGTTAGCCGTTTGCTGACCCACTGGGCTGAAATTGTTGGCGAAGCCACGGCCCGAATGGCCCGCCCGGTCGATGTGAAATATGGCCGCGATGGCTTTGGCGCGACGCTGACTTTGTTAACCACTGGTGCGCAGGCCCCGATGCTGGAAATGCAAAAAGAAACCCTGCGTGAACGCGTCAACGCCTGTTACGGCTACACGGCGATTTCGCGCATTCGCATCACCCAGACAGCGGCCACAGGATTTTCCGAGGGCAAAGCACAGTTTGCGCCCGCGCCAAAGGTTGAAAAACTACGGCCCAGCCCTGAAATAAAACATGCCGCCCGCAAGGTCGCCGCGTCTGTGGCCGATCAGGGCTTGCGCGACGCTCTCGAAGCATTGGGCGAAAATATTATATCACGTTCCAGGCATTAAAAAGGAAGTCCAGATGAAACGCAGATTATTTATTGGCTCAGGTGCCGTCGTTGCCGCCGCGGGTGGTGCGTATTGGTTTAATCTAACCAATGCGGGGCCTGACGCTTCAACCACCGGTTCGGGTTTTGGTGCCGCTGTTGCTGAAACGACCGAAGACACTAAAATCGACACATCAAGCGTTGTTGAAATGACCATGGGTGACAAAAATGCGCCGATTACCGTGGTTGAATATTTCTCTTTTACTTGCCCCCATTGCGCCGATTTTCATAACGATGTTCTGCCTGATCTGAAAAAGAACTACATTGAGACCGGCAAGGTGCATTATATTGCCCGCGAGGCATTTTTCAGTAAATATGATCTCTGGGCCAGTTTGATGGCGCGTTGCGGTGGCGAGATGCGTTATTTTGGCATTGCTAAAATTTTAATGGAAACCCAGCGTGAATGGTTAGGCGATGGCAACCCGGATACCGTGATTGCAAACCTGCGCAAAATCGGCTTGACGTCGGGTTTGACCAACGAAGATCTGGATGCCTGTTTTCAGGACGAAGCCAAGGTGGAAATGCTTGTGGCTTGGTATCAGGAAAATTTTGCCCGCGACGATATGAATTCAACGCCGTCCTTTCTGATTAACGGCAAAAAACACAGCAATATGAATTTTGCGAAATTCTCAGAAGTTCTGGATGCAAAACTGGCCGAGTAAAGCTATTTTTTGATGGCTGCGAGCGCTGTATCAAACGCGCTCCAGTCCGCAATTTTCAGGCGCACGGGCAGGCTTATAACTTCGCTGCGAAAATCGGCGGGCAGGCGCACGGCGTCTTTTTCGGTGGTGACCATAATCGCCGCGCGCAGTTTTGCCTCGATTGACAAACGCTTCATCAGCGCAGGCGTCAGGGGTTGGTGGTCGCTTAGGGCTTCGGCGTGAATCAGATTGACGCCAAGACGACGCAGGGTGCCAAAGAATTTTTCAGGGTATCCAATGCCGGCAAAGGCCAGAACCGATTGATCTTTCCACTCCATTCCGGTTTGCAGAACTTCCAGATTTGCCTGCATTTGTGGCAGCGATACAGACGCCCCCCAAACACCGTCAAACTGCGATTGCGCCTTGGGCGGGCCGATCGAAAGCAGAATATCGGCGCGTTTCAGGCCGACCGAAACGGGTTCGCGCAAAGGGCCGGATGGCAACACGCGGCCATTGCCAAAACCGGTCACAGCATTGACCACTACGATTGAAATATCTTTGGCCAATGTCGGGTTTTGAAAGCCGTCATCCATGACAATAATGTCAGCCCCCGTCGCAATTGCCGCCTTGGCCCCGGCCGCCCTGTCCTTGGAAACCCAGGTCGGGGCGAAGGCGGCCAGCAGCAATGGCTCGTCGCCGGTTTGATCGGCTGTGTGGGCGGTTTCATCAACCTGCACCGGCCCTTGCAATGATCCGCCATACCCGCGCGAAACCACATGCGGGTTGTGGCCGTCGGCTTGCAAATGTTGAATAATGGCAATCACGGTCGGGGTTTTTCCGGTGCCGCCTGCGTTGATGTTGCCCACGCAAATAACCGGAACAGGCGCGATGTAACGGGGCTGTTTTCGCAGGTTTTTCGCCGTGACCGCCGCGTAAATTGCGGCGATGGGTGACAGGATGCGCGCGATTATTCCGGGGCTGTCAGGGGGGCGAAACCAGAAGCGTGGTGGTTGCATTACGAGCCTTCCATTTCATCAAGCGCGGCTGTGATGAGTTCCAGCGCGTGGCCTGCGGCCTCGGCCCCGCTGGTGGAGACCTCCCAACCGGCATGGGCCATTTTGGCGGCTTTGTCGGGGGCCAAAAGATCCTGAATGCCTGTTGCCAGATACTTGCCGTTTTCAACTTTGCGCGCGGCACCTGCTGCGTTTAACCTGCTGTAAGCGGCTTTGTGGCGGCCAATATTGGGACCATATAAAATCGCGCAGCCCAAGGCGGCGGCGTTAAATGGTGATTGGCCCAAGGCCGCATTATCCAGAGAATCACCCAAAAAACAGACCGGAGCCAGCCGATACCAAAGCCCCATTTCATCATCGGCATCGGCGATAATAATTTGGGCGTGCTCGTCGGGCACCTGAGCTTGCGATCTTTGGCTGACGATCCAGCCCTGCGCCGTCAGGGTGCGGGCAATTTCATCGCCACGATCCGGGTTTTTCGGTGCAAGCACAAGCAGTAAATGGTGTGATAGACGGCTGGCGGCGCGATGGGCGGATATCACGGCTTCTTCTTCGTTTTCGGTAATGCCGGCGGCAAGCCAAAGCGGGCGGGGGGCCAGGATTTGTGCCATTTCCTCGCGGTCACGGTCATCGCAATATAGGGTGTTGCCACCTTCTTGCAAAAGGCCGGTTACCGTCACGGATTGGCGCGCGGCACCCTGTTTGACAAGCTCGGCGGCGATCCGGTTATTTGCCGCAAGAATATGCTGGAACTGGCCTAAAATATCTTCTGTAATGCCTTTGTTGTAATGCGGTCTTTCGGCAACGCTGGCAGGTTCAGAAGCGTTGATCATAAAAAGTTTTATACCGCGTTTATGGCTGCCAACCGCAAGTGCAGGGCGTAAAACAGAGCCGAACCAAATTGCCATCGAGGGCTGCCAATGGGCCAGAAAATCGTCGACCTGTTGCGGGGTGTCGGCGGGCGCTGTTATTTGCAGGCAGGGTTGTGCGCAACAGTCCTGAAACCGGATGTCCGAGGGTGAGTTCTGCAAAGTTGTAACCAGAAATGAAAGCTGGTCATGTTCGGCCGATAGATGGCGGATCAGCTCTTTGATTGCCGGAATTTCGGCATCACTGCAAGCGTGCAACCAAAGTAAACGGCCCGACGGGCGAGCAAACCGGCTGGGATTTTTAGCCAGCTTGGCACGCTTTTGCAACCGTGCGCCCGTGCGCTTTGCATTTGCAAGGTAGAGTCTCAGGCCAAGGGACATGGGCCTACCACCGCTTTAGTCGCCCAGCTCTTCGGTGGAAGAGGTTTCGATCTCTTCGTCGCGAAGGCGGTGGATGTGGGCAATGAAATAACGCATATGGGCGTTGTCAACGGTGCGGTATGCTTCGGATTTCCAGGCGGCATATGCGGCCGCGTAAGTAGGAAACATTCCGACCATATGGATGTCATCCACATTTTTAAATGCGTTTTTGGCTGGGTCGATTAATTCTCCGCCAAAGACAAGGTGCAGGCGTTTGGTCACTCTTTAGGCTCCGTTCGGTTGGTGGTTGTCTGGGTTGTAGAGCAAGACAGTAAAAGATTCTATGCCTGCGGCGCGGATATTTATGGAACAATAATGTGGCTAAGTCAGCCCGTTTTGGATGGTTTTGTGTAAAGCCGGGGCCGCCGAGATGATGCCGTTGAATTTAGCCTGCGGGCTGTTGAATGTGAGCGCGGTGCCGCGTTTGTCGGTGGTGGTTGCCTTGGCGCGTTGCGCGATCAGGGTTCCGGCCGCCACATCCCATTCCCAAGTCGGGCGCAGGGTTAGCATCGCATCAAAACGTCCCTGGGCGACAAGGCACATCCGGTAGGCAATTGAAGGGCGGTGGTGGCGGGTAAAAGCGGGTTCATGGTCGCGCCAATATTCTGGTTTGAAATTGCGCTTGGGGGTGAGGAGCGTCGGGATCTGGTCGGGATTTGGTTGGCTCACTTCGATTGTGTCTTCGTTTAGAGTTGCGGTGGTATTATCGGTTGCGGTGTAAAGTTTATCCAGCATCGGCAAGAAAACAACGGCGGCTGTGATTTTGCCTTTATGGGCGATGGCCAGCGAATGGGCAAAGGCTGTGGAGCCTTCGATAAAGCCGCGGGTGCCGTCGATCGGGTCAATGATAAAGACGTGATCATGTGACAGGCGGTCCGGGCTGTCTTCGGTTTCTTCCGACAGCCAGCCGTAATCGGGGCGCGCAGATAACAGCTCGTGGTGCAGCATTTTGTCAATCGCAAGATCGGCTTCGGTGACAGGGCCGGCACCGGCGGATTTATCCCATGTTTCGGGCGATTTTTGCCAGAATTTGCACGCGATATCGCCGCTGGCGCGGGCCGCGTTGATCAGCAGGTTCAGGTCGCTATTTTCCGGCAAGGGTTAAGCCCTCGATCAGCAGCGATGGCACTACGCGACTAAGGTGGCTGCGCGCGTCATTCGCCGGGGTCAGGCTGGCCAGCATATCGTGCAGGTTTCCCGCGATGGTGCATTCGTTGACAGGGTAGC
Organism: uncultured Marinosulfonomonas sp.; assembly: GCA_964429175.1. GTDB lineage: Bacteria > Pseudomonadota > Alphaproteobacteria > Rhodobacterales > Rhodobacteraceae > Profundibacter. The sequence continues at coordinate 25,237 of CAYSBD010000009.1, read as the reverse complement.
AGATTTCGCCATTTTCGACCCAAAAACCCGAAGCGCCGCGCGAATAATCCCCCGTGGTTGGGTTGATCGACATGCCGATCATCGAGGTCACCAGCAGGCCGGTCCCCATCTCGTTTAGCAAATCGGCGCGTGATTTTTTGCCTTGGGTCAGAGCAAGATTGCTGATGCTCGGCGTTGGCGGGGATGAAGTGCTGCGCGCCGCATTTCCCGTGCTTTGCAGGCCCAGTTTGCGTGCTGTGCCAAGGTCCAGCGTCCAGCCCGTCAGCACGCCGTTTTGCACGATTGTGCGTTTGGATGTGGGTAGGCCTTCGCCGTCAAACGGGCGCGAGGAAAAGGCACGGGGGCGCAAGGGGTTTTCGATTAGAGATAAGGTTTTGGGTAAAATTTGTTTGCCCAGACTGTCGCGCAACCATGATGATCCGCGCATAATTGCCGCCCCGTTGATGGCCGTGATCAGGTGGCCGATCAGCGATGATGCAACGCGCTCGTCAAATAAAACCGGATAAGATCCGCTGGGCGGTTTGCGTGATCCGGCCCGCTCGACGGTGCGCTGTGCGGCCATTTCACCGATGTGTTCGGGGCTTTGTAAATCCGCCAGATAGATGCGCCCGTCGGCGTAATAATCGCGTTCCATATCGGGGCCGCTGCCGCTGATGGCAACGCAGGATGTGCCGCAACTGCTGCGTCTGTAGTCGCCGCAAAACCCGTTCGAGGCCGCAAGCTGGATGTAGCTTTGGCCATAGCTTGACGAGGCCGATTGCACTTGGGAAACACCGGCAACACCCATCGCGGCGGCCTCGGCGCGGCGGGCGTTTTGCTCTAGGGTTTCTGGTGCGGGTTCTGGTGCGGGATCAAAAAGGTCCAACGCTGCCGCGTCGCGTTTTGTGGCAAGTTGGTCGGCCTCGGCCAGCCCGATGCTGTCGTCTTCGGGCGCAACGCGGGCCATGGCGATGGCGCGCTCGGCCATGGTTTTTATGTTGGCGGGGCTGATGTCAGAGGCCGAAACGCAAGCCTGACGTTGGCCGATCAACACCCGCAGCCCGATGTCGATACCTTCGCTGCGGTCGGCATGTTCCAGCTGGCCGTTCAAGACGTCGATGCAGACCGAAGTTTGCTCGACCGCCATGGCATCGGCGCTGTCGGCACCGGCGCGTTTGGCAGCATCCAGCAAGGCAGCCGTCAGGTTTTGCAGTGATTTTGCCATTATTTGATCCGCTTTCCATTGGCCGTGATTTGGCCATCCGGGGTGATTTTAATGTCGGAAACCAAGGTGTCATCCTGCTCACCGGCAACGGCTATCAACATCAGGCCCATGCGCATGCCCATGACTTCGTTTTCGTCCACCAGGCCCATTTTCACCAACCTGTCGATCAGTGCGTTAACGCCGGATAATTTCAACATAATGCCGCCATCGGGGGCCGGCATCCCGTCAAAGGTTGTCAGATCTTCGTTGTTGAAAGTAAACGCAGCTGTGCCGGTCAATTCGGTGCCAGCAGCAGAAAACGCCAGACGGTTGATGTTGGCCGCTGATATTTCGCCGAATTTGGTGCCTTGATCCAGCACCTTTTTCATGGTCTCGAAATCCAGCAGATCAAAGAACAGCTTGGCCTTGGCCGAAAGATCAAGGGTTAGGTTGACCGGATCGCGTGGCAGAATTTCTTCGGGGTCAAACAGCGTCCAGATTTCGGGATCGATTGTGACGCCGTCCATTGAAAAATTATAGACAATATCCTGATCGGTATCACGCCGCAGCAGGGGAAGCTGAACATCTGCTGAAAACGTGCCGCTCTTGCCACGAAGCGGGAAAGGCAATTCGTTTACTTTGATGTCCAGCACATAGTTTTCGCCAGTCGCTTTTAGCACAAGACCATCGGCGGAAACAGACATGGTGGTGTCGGTGCTATCGCCCGCAATATCTTGCTCCATAATGGTTTTGCCGTCCAGGGTGGTGGTCGCTTGCGAGGCGTGGCGGCCGGTGCTGTAGCTGCTTTGAATTGCCGCGCCGTCTCGAAATTGCTGTGCAAGATTTGCCAGATCAAAACCCGCATTTGGCAGCAGAAGTTTATTCTCTCCAACCAAGTCATTTATTTCCAGATTATTTTCCCCCCCGGGCTTTCCGGTTATGGCATAATCCCAGTTCATGCCGAGCTTATCGGTTGCGTAATTTTGAACAACCGTCAGCATTTCGCCGGTTTGCAGGGTTGTCACCCCCGACATGCCAGACATTGTCATTCGGGCCGAGGTTGTAATTTCGATGCCTTCGGAAGCGTCTATTTTGTTCAATTCTAGCGTGGTCAGATCAGCGGAATACGCAATCGTCATCTTGTCGGGATCACCCGATGCAATCATCTGGTGCCCCTTCTGGGTGTAATCCAGCGTTGCGGTGATAAACAGATCGTCAGGCAGGCTAAGCGCGACGGCCAAAGGCATGGATTCGGGGAATTTTATAGCCACCGTGCCATCGTCATTTCCGATCAGCGATATGTTGGTGGTGGTGATTGTGATGCTGCCCCAGTCAAACGGAAAGGTGCCGGTTATTTTGATGTTTTCCAGCGTTAACGTGTTGGCAGCGCTGATTTCGGTGGCCTCTAGTTGTAAACCCATGGCCTTGTAATTGGCCGTGACGATATCCCAGACATTGCGCGGGTTGATGTCGGCAAATGCGGGGGCGGCGATCAGGCTGATCAGGGTTGCGGTTTTTAGCAAATGCGGCATGGGAACAATCCTTGCGGGTTACTGGACGGGTTTTGCCCATTTTCAAGCAAACCACAGACAGTATCAAGCAAAATTAGGCTGTGTGGCTTTATGTGCAGCTTTAAATGAAAACGAACCGCAAGGGAATGTCCCGTGCGGTTCGCAATATTTTCAAACCCGGCGCAGCGTTATTTCAAGCGCTGCCCGTTGGCATAAACCGATCCATCACCCTTGACCTCAAGCTTTGAAGTCAGCGTATCGTCGCCATCGGCCGCAACCGCAAACAGGCCCATCATCATGCGCACACCCATGGCCTGATCCTGTGGCACCATGCCCATTTTGATCAGATTATCCAGCAAACCATTGCCGCCAACCAGTTTCAGGTTCAGCTCTCCGGTCGGCGCGGGCATCCCGTTAAAGGTTGTCAGATCGTCATTATCAAAGGTGAAATCGCCAGAACCCGTCAGATCGGCACCGGCAATTTTTAGCTGTAACGTCTTTAACGTAAGCGCGTGCAGCTGGCCCGGAACCGCAATATTTTTCGCAGCATCGCTTTGGGCATCCATGATGTCGATCAGCCAGTTGGCCTTGCCGTCAAACGCCAGATCAAGCGTGGCGGGGGCGCGCGGCAACACTGACATCGGGTCAAACATCGCCCAAATATCGTCATCCACGGTTAGATCGGCCAGTCTGATTGTCAGCGCATAATCCGCGGGGGTTTGCGATTTATTGATTGGCATTTGCATTGCAAACACGGCCTCGGCCATTTCGTAACCAATCGATGGCAGCGCAATGGCGGTGCCGGAAACAGATGCCTTGATGCCCTTGGAAACCCCGTCAAATTGCAACTGATCGCGATCCATCGCAAAGTTTAAGCTGCCCGATTCAGAGGCCGAGCTGCCTTTCATCGTGCCGGTTTTATCAGAGCTGTCAAATTCGTAACCGCCACTGCCCCAGCCGAATTTCACGCGCGTAGCATAGCCGCTTGTCAGGGCCTTGGCCATTTGGTTGAAGTCCATACCTTTTGGCATGGAAGTCTGCGCATTGGCCACAACATCGGACATCGTGCCTTTTAGGTTGATGGCAAAATCTTTATCCGGCTCTGTCAGCGAAAATTTATAGTCGATCGTGCCAACCGTCAGCGATTGCACCATATCGCGCAAATCACCCGCTGTGCTAATTGTGTTTCCGATGACATTTTTCAAGACCAGATCCAGCACCGCATCGGGAATTTTCACGCCTTCGATCGTCAGATCAACCAGCGAAATCGCCTGCTTGGCGGCGCTGTAATCATAGACCATTTTGTCGACCGAGCCACTGACGATCATTGACATATCCGTGTCGCTATAATTCAGGGTGGCGGCAAAAGCGTCACTCATGGAAACGGCGATTGGCATATTGCCGTTGTGGCCCATCTCGACGGTAACGCTGCCCTCGCCGGTTTCGGCAAAGCTGATCGGGCCCATTGCGATCGTTATAATACGACCGTCATCGGGCAGCGACATGGACATCGTCAAATCATTCACCGTGACGGTCCCGTAATCGGCGGTATCATTTGATGTGAGCTGATAACCGGAACTCGTAAGATAACCCTGCCAGTCATCCCAAACCTGCTGCGCGGTGATATCGGCAAATGCGGCCGTGCTGCCCATCAGGCTGATAAAAGCCAGCGAGCCGCCAAATGTTTTCCAGTGTTTCATCTCGAATCCTTGTAAAATTAGAAGTAGACTTAATTCTATGAATGGACGCTGAATACGTCTTGTGCAAGTGTATGTCAGCGCGGGTGGGCAAGGAAGTAATGTTTACTTTACCGTAAACAACAAGGAGCAAAATATGACGGATATTCAAGGTAAAACGGTTTTAATCACGGGTGCAAGCCGCGGAATCGGGGCCACGGCTGCGCGAAAATTTGCCGATTTGGGCGCAAATGTGGTGTTATTGGCCAGATCGGCGTCGGCGATTAATGATCTGGCGCGCGAAATCGGGCCGTTTGCATTGCCGATCACCTGCGATGTCAGCCGCTACGCACAGGTGGAAACCGCGATGCACACAGCGATGGCCAAATTTGGCGCGCTGGATGTGGTGATCAACAACGCCGGCGTGATTGATCCGATTTCACCCTTGGCCAGCTCGGATCCCGAAAGCTGGGGGCGGGCGGTCGATATTAACCTGAAGGGGGTTTATTACGGCTTGCGGGCCGCGATTCCGCTGATGCGCGCGGCGGGTGGCGGCACGATTATCAACATCAGCTCGGGGGCTGCCAACAACCCGATGGAGGGCTGGAGCCATTATTGCGCCGCCAAAGCCGGATCGGCCATGCTGACAAAATGCGCCCATAAAGAAGAATCAGGGCGCGGTATTCGGGTGCTGGGCCTGTCTCCGGGCACGGTGGCCACCGAAATGCAACGCATAATCAAGACCTCGGGCATTAATCCGGTCAGCATGTTAAAATGGGAAGATCACATCGCGCCCGAATGGGTTTCCAAGGCGCTGGTCTGGATGTGTTCGGCCGATGCCGATGAATATCGCGGGCAGGATGTTTCCTTGCGTGACGAGGCTTTGCGCAAAAAACTGGGCTTGATTGAATGATTGATCTGCACAAGGATGGCGCATTGTGGACCGTTACTTTGTGCCGCCCTGACAAGGCCAATTCGCTGACCAAAGCCATGTTGGAGCAGTTGGCCGATATCGCCGAATCCGCCAGCGATGCAAAGGTGCTGGTGATCACGGGGCAGGGGCGTGTGTTTAGCGCCGGTGCCGATCTGGATCAGGCCCGCGCGGGGCTGGCAACCGATCCGGTTTGGCAGCGGCTGTCGGGGGCGATTGCGGCGGCGCCCTGTTTGACGATCGCGGCGCTAAACGGCACGGTTGCGGGGGGCGCGTTTGGCATGGTTCTGGCCTGTGATTTGCGCATTTCAGTGCCCGGGGCCAAGTTTTTCTATCCGGTGATGAAGCTGGGCTTTTTGCCGCAACCCTCTGATCCACTGCGAATGCGCGCGCTGATCGGTCCGGCCCGAACCAAGCTGATTTTGATGGCGGGGCAAAAAATTACGGCAGCTGAGGCGTTGCAATTCGGGCTGGTGGACCGGTTGGTGAAAGCCGATGAAATGGCAAAAACCATTGCCGAATTATCCGCAGATGTGCTAGCCGCAAAACCGCAAGTGTTAAGCGCCATTAAACAGATGTGTAACGATTAGAGGTGAATTATGAGCGGCCAACCCGAGATTATAAAACAGGCGCTGGGCTATCTGGATCAGGGTTGGGATTTCGCCCAGGGCTGGCTGCTTAGCCCCGCCGCGTGGTCGCAATTCGGTCTGCTGATTGTGGCGTTTTTACTGGCTTTGCTGGTTGGCAAAAAGCTGTCTCCGGTTTTGGAAACGCTGATTAAACCGGCTGCCGATCAGCATGGTTATCTGGCAAAAGCGCGCCGTTTTGTGCTGGCTTTCCTGCCGTTGTTATTGCCGCTTTTGGCCTATGGTTTTACCGCGATTGGCGAACAGGTTGTGCGCTCGATCTTTGATTCCGGCGCGGTGATTGCCTTTGGTAAACGGGTGTTTTTGTTTTTGGCCGCGCGGGCTTTGGTGCAAAATATCATCAAGGATTCGTTTTTAAAACTGCTGGGTAAATACATTCTGGTTCCGGCCGCGGCGCTTTATGCGTTGGGGGTGCTGGATGATTTAACGGCCTATCTTAGCGCCACAAATGTAACGATGGGCAATATTTCATTTTCGATCATGTCGCTGGTGCGCGGTCTGATTGCGGGCAGTTTGCTGTTTTGGCTGGGGCGTTGGTCCAACAATCAAAGTGCGGCGCTGATCGGGCAGCAAAAAGAAATGCGCCCCGCCACGCGCCAGCTGGCAATCAAGACCGCCGAGATCACAATTTTCGGCATTGCCTTTCTGATGCTGATGAACATCATGGGCATAAATCTTTCTACCTTTGCGCTTTTGGGTGGTGCGATTGGTGTTGGTCTGGGTTTTGGTCTGCAAAAAATCGCCTCGAACTTTATTTCGGGTGTAATTTTGTTGCTGGAAGGCCAAGCCACGGTCGGCGATTATGTCGAGCTGGACGGCGGCGAGGCCGGCACGATTGTAAAAATGACAGCCCGCGCCACCATCCTTGAAACCTACGACGGGCGCTGGATTGTGGTGCCCAACGAGGATTTCATCACAACGCGGGTGGTGAATTATTCCGACAGCGGCTCGGCCAACCGTTACGAGGCCGAATTCAGCGTTTCTTACGACACCGACATCAATAAAATCCCCGCCATCGTCGAGGCCGCCGTGGCCAAAAACAAGGACGTGCTGGACAAGCCCTATCCGCCCGATTGCGAATTGCGCGGCTTTGGTGAAAACGGTGTGGATTTCGCGCTTGAATTCTGGGTGAACGGGATTGATGATGGCGATCATAAATACACCTCGGACGTGCTGTTTTTGATCTGGAATGCGCTAAAAGAAAACGGCATCGAAATTCCGTATCCGCAGCGTGTGGTGGAAATAAAAGGAGGGTTTCCAAATGCCTGATGCGTTGATTATTGGTGCTGGTCCGGCCGGATTAATGGCGGCGGATGAATTGGCGCGCGCCGGAGTTTCCGTGCAGGTTGCCGACGCGATGCCATCGGTGGGGCGCAAATTTTTGATGGCCGGAAAATCGGGTTTGAACCTGACCAAAGACGAGCCGGTCGCGCAGTTTTTACAGAAATATCAATGCCCCGAGTTGCACGATATTTTATCGGATTTTGACAATTGCGCCGTGCAGGATTGGGCGCGCGGTTTGGGTCAGGAAATATTTACGGGCAGCAGCGGTCAGGTGTTTCCGCGCGCAATGAAAACCTCGCCTTTATTGCGGGCGTGGTTGGCGCAGCTGAACGATTTGGGGGTTCAGTTTAGCACTCGCTGGCGCTGGTCGGGCTGGGATGATGGCTATGTTTTTCAAACGCCGGACGGGGTGCAAACCGTGACGCCAAAGGTTTGCGTTTTGGCGCTGGGCGGGGCCAGTTGGTCGCGGTTGGGATCAAATGGGGATTGGGCCGGATTGCTGGCGGAAAAAGGCGTTGATTTGGCCCCGTTCAAGCCCGCGAATATGGGGTTTGTTGTGGGTTGGAGCAGCTTTATGCAAAAGCATTTTGGCGCGGCTGTGAAGGGTGTGATTTTGACCGCCGGCAAGAAATCGGTGCGCGGTGAATTTGTGATTTCAAAGCGCGGGGTTGAGGGCAGCGGGATTTACGCGGTGTCAAAAGAAATGCGCGATGGCGCGCCCCTGAAACTTGATTTGATGCCTGATTGGAACCTGCAAAAAATACAAGCGCGTCTGGCCAAACCGCGCGGTAAAACCACCTTGATGAACCACATGCGCAAGGCGTTGAAACTGGGCGCGGTCAAGCTGGCGTTGCTACAGGAATTTGCCCGTCCCTTGCCAAATCAGCCGGAAAAACTGGCGGCTTTGATCAAATCTCTGCCGATCACTCATTGTGGCCCGCGCCCGCTGGATGAGGCGATTTCTACAGCTGGCGGCGTTGCATTTTCCGCGCTTACCGACGGGTTGGAATTATGCGCCGCGCCGCGCATATTCTGCGCTGGTGAAATGCTGGATTGGGAGGCACCCACGGGCGGTTATTTACTGACCGGCTGTTTTGCAACGGGGCGCTGGGCGGGGCGTGCGGCGGTTCGAAAATTAGGTTTGGCCTCTGGGGGCAGCGGCGCGTGAAAGGCGATCGTTAATCGCAACGCCAAGCCCTTTTTGCGGGATCGGGGACACGGCGATGGCGGCGCTATTTCGGCCATCGAGTTCGTGTAAATGCAAGAACAGATTGGCGGCGGCCTCGATTAAATCTGCTGTGGGCGACAGGTTTAAATCGGCCTCTTTATCCGGCCCGAATCCAAGTTTCAGCTCGCCCGCGCGCTTTGATACCGCGTTCAGGCGAATGGGCGCGGTCGGGGCGTAATGTGACGCAAGCTGGCCCGGTGCATTTGGATTTTCCGATGGGATGTGCGTGGCCAAAGTTATGCCCAAACAACGCTCGATTGCTTCAATCGGCAGCCCGCCGGGGCGCAGCAGGGTCGGGACCGGATCAAGGGCGATGATCGTGCTTTCAAGCCCAACGCTACAGGGACCGGCATCAAGAATAGCGTCAATTTTTCCGGCCAGCCCATCGGCAACGTGGCGGGCTGTCGTGGGGCTGATTTTACCCGAGGGATTGGCCGAAGGGGCCGCAACCGGACCACCGAAACGGCTGAGTAAATCGCGCGCCACGCCATGTTCGGGCAGGCGCAAACCAATGGTGTCCAAGCCCGCCGTGACCAGCGGTGAAAGGCCGGCATCACGGCGCAAGGGCAAGACAAGCGTCAGCGGTCCGGGCCAGAAAACGGTGGCAAGGCGCAGGGCCGTGTCGTTGAATTCAGCGATATTTTGCGCCATTTCCAGAGTGGCAACATGCACAATCAGCGGGTTGAATGCGGGCCGCTCTTTGGCCTGAAAAACCCGCGCAACGGCCCGTCCGTTTCGCGCATCCGCCCCCAGCCCGTAAACCGTTTCCGTTGCAAAGGCCACCAGCCCGCCGTTTTGCAAAATCGCAGCGGCGGCATTAACCCCGCCTTGGTCGGTTTTTAGAATTTGGGTTGTGAAATCATTCATGCTCTGACGCTGCGTTTTGGTTGATGGGGGCGCGACATGCGCTAGATTGCCGCAAAGATATGCGTGACATAGCCAAACCGCGCAAAAATTCCAAGTAGCCATATTAAAAAGGATTAAGCTATGCCGTATCAAGCCCCCCTCAAGGATTATCAATTCCTGTTTGATCAGGTGATTGGCTTTGATCGGGTTGCCGGCACAGACAGGTTTTGCGAGGCCACGCCCGATATGTTGGCCGCGATTTTCAACGAAGCCGGCCGGATGACAGACGAGGTTCTGGCCCCGTTGCAGCGCGCCGGTGATTTGCATCCGGCGGTTTTGGAAAATGGTATAGTGCGCTGTTCGCCCGGCTTTGCAGATGGTTATCGTGCCGTGGCCGATGGCGGCTGGATCGGCATGTCGGTGGCGCCTGAAAATGGCGGCATGGGCCTGCCTGTTACGGTGACCTCGGTTGTGAATGAAATGATGGCGGGGGCCTGTTTGGCGCTGCATGTAAGCCCGCTGATGTCGCAGGGCCAGATCGAGGCGCTGGAACATTACGCCAGTGATGCGCTAAAGGCGGTCTATTTGCCCAAGCTGATCAGCGGACAGTGGAGCGCCACCATGAACCTGACCGAACCACAAGCCGGATCGGATGTGGGCGCGCTAAGCAGCAAGGCGGAACCAAATGGCAATGGCACGTTTGCTGTGAGCGGAACCAAGGTGTTTATCAGCTGGGCGGACAATGATTTTTCCGAAAATATCTGCCATTTGGTGCTGGCGCGTTTGCCCGATGCGCCCGCCGGCACCAAAGGCATCAGCCTGTTTATGGTGCCCAAGCTGATCCCGGATGCAAAAGGCAACCCCGGTGTTGCCAACAGTTTGAAGGTAGTGTCGCTGGAGCATAAAATGGGCCTGCACGCCAGCCCGACTGCCGTGATGGATTTTGACGCAGCCACCGGTTGGTTGATCGGGGAAAAACACCAAGGTCTAAGGGCAATGTTCAAGATGATGAACAACGCGCGGCTGGGGGTTGCAATGCAAGGTTTGGGCGTGGCCGAGGCTGCGTTTCAGCACGCGCTGGATTATGCCAAAGAGCGCAAACAGGGGCGGGTTCCGGCCCAGGGCAGCACGGGTTCCATCGTGGATCACGCCGATGTGCGCCGGATGCTTTTAACCATGAAGGCCGAAATTCATGCGGCCCGCGCCATTTCGCTGGCCTGCGGTGTGGCGATTGATTTGGGCAATGCGCTGGAGGATAACAGCTGGCAGGCACGCGCTGCATTTTTAACGCCGATTGCCAAATCTTACGGCAGCGACACCGGATCATTTGTGGCCAATCTGGGGCTGCAGGTGCATGGCGGGATGGGCTATATCGAGGAAACCGGCGTAGCGCAATTTGTGCGTGATGTGCGGGTGACGGAAATCTACGAGGGCACCACCGGCATTCAGGCCATGGATTTTGTGGCGCGCAAAATGATGGATGGCGGCGATGTGGCCTTTCAGATTCTGGACGAAATCGAGACCAATGCCGAGGCCAAACGCGCGGTATTTCCACAAATGACCGATGCTGTTTGGCATGCTTGCGAGACCTTGCGCGAAACCACCGAATGGCTGCTGTCCCAAAAAGATATGACAGAACGGTTTGCCGGTGCTGTGCCTTATCTGCGGGCGTTTTCGCGGGTTCTGGGCGCGCATTATCATTTGAAATCGGCAATGGCCGAGGGTGGCAAGGGGCCACGCAGCGAGCTTGCCCGGTTTTATATTTCACGCCTGTTGCCCGAACACGCCGCACTGCTGGTTCATGCCAGAGCGGGCGCGCGGGGCTTGTATGCGATCTCGGTTGATGATCTATCGGGTTGATGGACCAACCCGCTGCCAAAATCCGCTATCCGTTCGAGGTGCCGCCCGCCGAGGGTGAGGCCGTTGAGGTGGCCGATGGGGTGCTGTGGATGCGGCTGCCTTTGCCGATGGCGCTGGATCATGTGAATGTTTTTGCACTGGATGACGGCGATGGCTGGGCTGTAATCGACACCGGGTTTGCCTCGCGGCGCAGCAAGGCGATTTGGGGGAAATTGCTGGCCGGACCAATGGCGGGAAAGCCGGTGAAACGGGTGATTGTCACGCATCACCATCCTGATCATATTGGCCTTGCAGGCTGGTTTCAAACCGAACACGGCGCGCAATTATGGACCACCCGAACCGCATGGTTATTTGCGCGTATGCTGACGCTGGATGTGCAGGATCGGCCGACGCAAGAGACGCTGGATTTTTGGCGCTCGGCCGGGATGCAGACCGAAATATTTGACAAACGGGCCAATGAGCGCCCGTTTAATTTTGCCGATATGGTTGCGCCGATGCCGCTGGGTTTCAAGCGCATAAAACAGGGCGATGTGATCCGCATCGGCGGGCGCGATTGGGATGTGCATATGGGCAACGGCCACGCGCCCGAACACGCAACATTCTGGAGCCGCGACGATAATCTGGTGCTGGGCGGGGATCAGTTATTGCCCTCGATTTCGCCCAATATCGGCGTTTATGCCACCGAACCGGATGCTGACCCGATTACTGATTGGTTTGAGTCCTGCACCGCTCTGGCCCCGTTTGCGCGCGAGGATCATCTGGTTTTACCCGGCCATAAATTGCCGTTTACCGGCCTGCCCACCCGAATGCGTCAACTGATCGATAACCACCACGGCGCGCTAAAGCGTTTGCTGGATCATCTGTCTGAACCTCGCACCGCCGCGCAGTGCTTTGCGCCGCTATTCAAGCGCAAAATTGGCGAAGATGTTTACGGGCTGGCTTTGGTCGAGGCCATTGCGCATGTAAGTCATTTGTATCAAGCAGGGCTGCTTACGCGCAGTCGGCGCGACGACGGGGCTTGGCTTTATCTGCGCAAGGCTCGCTGAATTTAAGGGGTGAAAAGATGCGTAAATTTATTATTGCGATAATGCTGCCGGTTTTTCTGATTGCTTGTGGCACGGTGCAAGGCCCGGCGCCTTCGGCATCCCAAGCCGAAATTCAGCAAGCTGTTTATCGCCACGCCGGCCCGCCTTCGCTTACCTTGTTTACGGTCATTTCCAACAGCTCGGGCGCAGGCGCGCATTCGGGGTTGATGGTTAATGCCTCGCAGCGTGTTTTGTTTGACCCCGCCGGTTCATGGTGGAGCCCAAGCATAGCCCAGCGGGGCGATGTGCATTACGGCGTAACGCCGCAGGTTCTGAGTTATTACATCGATTATCACACCCGCGAAACATACCGCACCGTGATGCAAACAATTACCGTTTCGCCCGAAGTTGCCGAGGCTGCCTTGCGTGCTGTGCAGGCCAATGGCGCGGCCCCAAAAGCATATTGCACAAAAAGTATCAGCGCGATTTTAAAGAGCCTGCCGGGGTTCGAGGCGATGCAGGTTACGTTTTATCCTAAAAACGCGATGGCGCAGTTTGGCAAAATAGCAGGGGTCACAGAGCATACGGTTCATGATGATGATGCCGATGACAATTCGGGGCTGTTGCAGTCGCAGCAAAAGAATCAGTACTAAACCTGGATGGCTTAATCTTATTATACAGCCGCGGGTTTCGCGAAATAAACGGAAATTCATCAGGATGCTCCACCGGATTACGTCGAATCTGCGGCGTTTTGACGCTCTTGATTTTTAGAACGGGGCCATTTTGTGGCGCGCGCAAAAAGACGGCG
>CAYSBD010000009.1:0-12138 GCA_964429175.1 uncultured Marinosulfonomonas sp. | reverse complement strand
AAAAAGACGGCGCAAATAAATTGAAATCGGCGTTAATCAAGAAAACACGCCTTGAATCCCCCCTTGTTTCTGGTATCTGATTGTTTTACTCTAGTATGATATTCTTCAGTTAACCTAGCTATAGGAGCACACATGTCCACGAAATCAACTTTTATCACCGCCGTAATTGCTATCGCGATCAGCGCGCCCGCCTTTGCCGCCGATGAGCTGAACCTTTATTCTTCGCGTCACTATGACACCGACGAGCGGCTTTACTCGGATTTCACCGATGCCACAGGCATCACCATTAACCGCATCGAAGGCAAGCCCGACAAACTGCTGGCCCGTATCAAAGCCGAAGGTGTTAATTCACCTGCCGATATTTTCCTGACGGTGGATTCTTCGCGTCTGGCCCGTGCTGCTGATGCCGGCCTGCTGCAATCAATCGATAGCGCGATTCTGGAAGAACGCATTCCAGCGTATTTGCAAAATTCCGACAATAAATGGTTCGGTTTTTCGCAGCGCGCCCGGATTATCTTTTATGATAAAAACGACGTTGCCAACCCGCCAATGACTTACATGGATCTGGCTGACCCCAAATTCAAAGGCAAAGTTTGTCACCGTTCGTCCACCAACGTTTATTCACAAACCCTGATGTCTGCGATCATCGAAAATCACGGTTCTGAAAAAGCGGCTGAATGGGCCAAAGGCTTTGCAGCCAACTTTGCGCGCTCACCACAGGGTGGCGACACAGACCAGCTGCGCGGCATCGTTTCGGGTGAATGCGAAATTGCGGTTGCCAACACTTACTACTTTGCGCGTGCGTTGCGTAAAGACGTTAAAGGTCTGAGCGAAGGCACAGATTCAATCGGCTGGGTTTTCCCGTCGCAAGATGCTGAAGGTGCGCATATGAACATCTCTGGAGCCGGTGTTTTCGTGAACGCGCAAAACAAAGACAACGCTGTTAAATTCCTTGAGTATCTGGCCAGCGATGCGGCTCAGAAATATTTCTCGGATGGCAATGACGAATATCCTGCCGTTGCAGGAATTCCTCTGGCCGCAAGCGTTGCCAAATTGGGTGATTTCAAGCCAGATACTGTTGATCTGACTGCGATCTCCAAAAACCTGGAAGAAGCCCAGAAGATCTTCAACAAGGCTGGTTGGGAGTAATTTCAACCCCGTGTTTTAATAAAGAAAGGCGCGTGCATTTGTTCGCGCCTTTTTTAATGCCTTTTTATAGCCTGACGACTTTATTTTGTTTCTTTTGTCAGGCTCTAAGCCTTTGATTTTACACGCATGCCTTGAAATCATCGCCACGCTTTAACGCCGCCGCCCGACCCGACTGCAAATCAGGATCACCGGCAGCAGCCCCACGGCCACAATCACCAGAGACGGCACGGCCGCCCCCTCAAGGCGCTCATCCGAGGCCAGCCGAAATGCCTGCACCGCCAGCGTGTCAAAATTAAAGGGCCGCATGATTAACGTGGCGGGCAATTCTTTCATCACATCGACAAATACGATCAGCAGCGCGGTCAGCAAACTGGGCGCCAGAATTGGCAGATGCACGCGGCGCAAAGTGCCGATCGGGGTTTGGCCCAGCGATCTGGAGGCCGCGTCCATATTGGGATGCACCATGCTTTGGCCGCCCTCGTAAGCGCCAAGTGCCGCCGCCATAAAACGCACCATATAAGCGATCACCAGAAGCCACATTGATCCGGTCAGCAGCAATCCGGTGGAAATATCGAAGGTTGCGCGCATCCAGGCATCAAGCGCATTGTCAAAGGCGGCAAACGGCACCATTAACCCAACCGCAATAACCCCGCCGGGCACGGCATAACCCAGCCGCGCAATATAGCCCGCCGTTGCCGATTTTCGACCCGGATGCAGGCGCTGAAAAAACCCGACACAAACAGCGGCAAACACCGTGATCACGGCCGCGGTTCCGGCCAGAACCAGCGAGTTTCGCAAGAAATCCATGTAGCGCTGGCTGAACAGATCTTGCTCGGAATGGGTGCTCATCTCGCCCAAAATCAACACGGGCAACACAAAGCCCAACAGCACCGGCAGCAGGCATAATCCAAAGGCCAGCCAGCCATGCCAGCCCCGCAGTTTTTCGGTGGGCATCGGGATTTGCTGTTTGCCGGCGGGGTGGTATTTTGCCTGCCCGCGCAGGCCCCGCTCGGTTACCGCCAGCATCAGCGCAAAGGCCAGCAAAACCAGCGCCAGCTGCGCCGCCCCGCCCCGGTCATCCATTGAAAACCAGCTGGTGTAAATTCCGGTGGCAAGCGTGTGAACGCTAAAATGCGCCACGGTGCCGAAATCGGCGATGGTTTCCATCACAGCCAGCAAAACGCCGGCCGCAATCGCGGGGCGCGCCATCGGCAGGCTGACCTTCCAGAACGCGCCCAATGCCGTGTTGCCAAGCGCGCGCGCCGCCAGAAAAGCCGAGGCGCTTTGCTGCAAAAACGCCGCGCGGGCCAGCAGGTAAACATAGGGGTAAAGCACAAAGGTTAACATCAGGGCCGCACCACCCAGCGAGCGGATTTCAGGAAACCAGTAATCGCGTGGGCCCCAGCCGGTTACGTCACGCAAAACGCTTTGCACAATGCCCGGATGATCCAGCACATAGGTGTAGGCATAGGCCATCACATAGGCCGGAAAAGCCAGCGGTAGCACCAGCGCAATTTCCAAAATACGCACGCCGGTAAAGCGGGTCATTGTCACCAGCCAAGCCGCGCCAACCCCGATTGCAAAAGTGCCGCTGGCCACCAGCACAACCAGCAGCAGCGTGTTCAGGCCGTATTTGGGCAAAACCGTGGAAAGAAGATGCGCGACGGTGCCTGTGTCCCCCGTCAAGGCGGCCAAAACCACGGCGACCATCGGCAATAAACAGATCGCGGCAATCAAATAAGATAGCGCGCTTAGGCCACGGCTACCACCGGATCGGCGTTTGGGCTTAACCGAACGCGCGTAAGTTTGGGAATCGGCCACGTCATCTCTGCCTTGTTGTTTGGATCAGATTTAATCCGTATAGGGCATCCTGACGTGGCGATATAGCTTTAATGCATTTTTCCGCCCTGCATGTGGGGGGAATTTGGCCGTGGGGTTATAATAACCCGTCCGGCATTTTCTGTTCTGCCGCTGTGTTGGCGCGGCGGAACCAAAAGGTCACCAGTGTTGCGATAATCACGATAAACACCGAATATAACACCGGCACAGCCATGTAGGATTGGGCCTCGGCACCCGTGAAGGTGAAGGCGATAATGGCAATCGCCAATGGGCCGTTCTGAATGCCGGTTTCCAGCCCGACAGTGCGGGCATTGCGCGGGTGCAGGCGCAGGCCGCGTGCAAAATTATAGCCGATCGTGATGCCGATCACCCCCAAACCGACCGAGGCGGCATAGGTGCCCCAAGAGGTTTCCATCAAAAATGCCCAGTTGCGCGGGATCCACGATACCACCAGAAACACAATAAAGATAACCGCCAGAAGTGATCCCATAAATTCGGTGACCGCGCCGACATTGGCGTTGAATTTGCGCAAAACCATTCCGATGGCAACCGGCACCAGCAGCAGAATTAACGTGGCGATAATGTTTTCGCGCGGGATTTCCAGATCAAGCGCGCCAGCGTAGAACACCAGGATAATCGGGATCAACAGCACACCAAAAATCGTGGAAGTCACTGTCATCAATACCGAAAGCGCCAGATTACCTTTTGAAAAATATGTGAAAATATTCGAGGTGGTGCCACCCGGCATACAGGCCATGATCAGGATGCCGATCTTGATCGGGTCCGAAACCGGCAGCGTCATCGCCAGCAAAAACCCGATCAGCGGCATGAAGCCATATTGCGAGACCACGCCGATGAACAACCCCTTTGGGCGTTTCAAGGCCAAGCTGAAATCGCGCGGTGTCAGCGATGCGCCCATGCCCAACATGATGACAAAAATCATTAATGCAAGAATTGCCTGTTCTAGTGGTCCGACCATGATATCCCCTTAAGGTATTTTTGCTTTTGTTCTGTTTTTCGCTCTGCCGCTCAGGTTTCAGAGCTTTCGGCATTGATTTCAGACCGCAGATCTTTGCGCAGGATCTTCCCGACATTGGATTTTGGCAGATCATCACGAAATTCGACCAGCTTTGGCACTTTGTAATTTGTCATGTGCTCTTTGCAATGGGCGCGGATGATTTCGCGGGTTAATATGCCCGGTTCGCGCGCCACGACAAAGGCTTTTACAGCCTCGCCCGCCGCCCCGTCCGGCACACCGATCACCGCAACCTCAAGCACATCCGCGTGCGTGGCCAGACAATCCTCGACCTCGTTGGGATAAACATTAAAGCCCGAAACCACGATCATATCTTTTTTGCGATCAACGATTTCGAAATAGCCGTCCTGGTCCATCACCGCGATGTCGCCGGTCATAAACCAGCCGTCATTAAATGTCTCGGCGGTGGCATCAACGTTTTCCCAATAGCCCGGCATAATCTGCGGGCCCTTTGCGCCCAGCTCGCCGCGTTCGCCCTGAGCCACCGGTTTGCCGTCGTCATCAAAGCAGCACAGATCGGTCGAGGGCAGGGGCACACCGATAGAATTTGGGCGGGTTCTGCCCAGCGGATTAAAGGTTAGAACCGGCGAAGTTTCTGTTAGGCCATAGCCTTGCAGGATTGGTTTGCCGGTTATTTCCAGCCAGCGTTCGGCCACGGATGATTGCAGCGCCATGCCACCGGCGGCGGCAAATTTCAGGTGCTTTGGCGGGCTGTCCATAAACCAGGTTTCGTTATTCAGCCCGTTAAACAGCGTGTTAACCCCGCTCAGCCAAGTGATGTCGTAATTCTCGAAGGCACGTTTCAGACTGCTCAGCGGGCGCGGATTGGGGATCAGGATATTGCGCGCGCCCAACCAGTAAAAGCCCATCAAGTTCACCGTGAAAGCAAAAATGTGATACATCGGCAATGCCGTCAGCGCGATTTCTTCGCCTTTTTCGATCGAATCCGAAAGCAGCTCCATCGTCTGTTCCATATTCACCAACAGGTTTTTATGCGTCAGCATCGCGCCCTTGGGCGGGCCGGTGGTGCCGCCGGTAAATTGCAGGCAGGCCACATCGTCGGGGGCAAGCGTGCTGCGATAGCTGTCGGGGGCAATGGCGTCGGCTTTTTGTTTGGAGCGGCCCTCGATAATGGCGGCGGGCAGGCGGATGTGGGGCGTGTTAATTGGTTTGACCGATTTGTCCCAGTATTTTTGCACCAGCCCGACAATCGCCTTGGGCATGGTTGGCAAATATTCGGAGACCTTGGTGACGATCACATTCGGGATCGGATGGTCTTTGGTTGCCTCGGGCAGATTATGGGCAAACATGTCCATGATAATAAGGGCTTGGGGGCTAGATGTGGCAAATAATCCGGCCATTTCCTCGGCGGTATAAAGCGGGTTTACGTTTACCAGAATGCAGCCCGCCTTGAATATGGCAAAGGCGGCAACCGGAAAGGCCAGACCGTTGGGCAGCTGCAAGGCCACGCGATCCCCCTGTTTCAGCCCGGCAACATCGCGCAGATAAACCGCCAGCGCGTCCGACATTTCATCGACCTGCGCAAAACTTAGCGTGCCGTTCATGCCGTTGGGCAGGCAGGTGGTAAAGGCCGGCGCCGTGCCATAAGTGCCGGCGACCGAGCTGATCATATCGCCAATGCTGTTATAGGCCGAGGTTGAAATTTCCGGGTTTACGGACGGGGCATAGAACTTCGTCCAAGGGCGATCTTCAGAATTCATGGTTCCTCCCAGAATAGTGTATCCCCCGGTTTGCCAAGGGTGGCTAACACATTGTGCCGCCATTTGATTTTAAGGCGTTATATTACGCGCTTTGGGCATGATGGTTTAGATTTTATTATATGTCCAGAGATGATCATAGTTCCGTTGCGGCCATCGCGGTCTTGTCACGGTTTAGCTCTGGTCCCTTTCGAGCAAGGATTGCATGGAAGGGGGCAGGAATCATCATAAAACACACAGACGCGTTTTGCGGTGATGCTGCTGGTATTGTCACCATAAATGGGTTCACAAAACCGAAAACCGCATCAGGTTTGGGGTTCGATTGTCTTGCCTTTAAATCAATGCGATAGCGCCCCAAAACACACATGTGCCTTATTTGTCAGAAGTGAAAGTCACCTTTATTGATATTAATCAAGTAGACAGACGAAATATTAGGGTTTCGGTGCGCCTAAATGTTCTCATTTATTTGTATGCTAGGCGCAAGACGATTCAATAGTTATGAGTCACCCAAGGAACGTATCACTAGCTGCGGCTATAAAAATGCCTGCGGCTTGTTAATTGTACCAAACCATAGGAGGGATTTCTTGTGTCCCATACAGAAGAACACCCAGGTAGCCGCAGGGATTTCCTGTATCATGCCACCGCCGGAACCGCTGCCATTACGATTGGCGCGGCTGTTTGGCCACTGATAAATCAAATGAATGCCTCTGCGGATGTGCGTGCCTTGGCCTCTATTCTGGTTGATGTTTCCGATGTCCAGGTCGGCACCCAGATTACGGTAAAATGGCGCGGCAAGCCTGTTTTCATCCGGCGCCGCACGCCCGAAGATATTGAACGCGGACGTGCCACGCCGCTGGACGATCTGCCCGATCAAATGAGCCGCAACGCCCAAAACCCGGATGCCGATGCGTCTGATCAAAACCGCACATTGGATGAAGCCGGTGAATGGCTGGTGATGATGGGGGTTTGCACGCATCTTGGTTGTGTTCCCTTGGGCGGCAATTCCGGTGAATACGAGGGCTGGTTTTGCCCGTGCCACGGCTCGCATTACGATATTGCAGGCCGGATTCGCAAAGGCCCGGCACCTACGAACCTGCCGATCCCTGAAAATGCATTTTTTGACGAATCCACTATCAAGCTAGGTTAAGGAGCAAGATAATGTCTGGAATTCCACATGACGATTACGAGCCAAAAACCGGCGCCGAGAAATGGCTTCATGTCAGATTGCCCATCGTCGGGCTGATTTATACTACCATCATGATGCCCACTCCGAAAAACCTGAACTGGATGTGGATTTGGGGCATTGTTCTGGCTTTTTGTCTGGTGCTGCAAATTGTTACCGGCATCGTTCTGGCCATGCATTATACCCCGCATGTCGATCTGGCGTTCGCGTCGGTTGAACATATCATGCGTAATGTAAACGGCGGCCATATGTTGCGATATCTGCATCAAAACGGTGCTGCGCTATTCTTTATTGCGGTTTATCTGCATATTTTCCGCGGCCTTTACTATGGCTCATACAAAGCACCGCGTGAAATCACCTGGATCCTTGGTATGCTGATCTACCTGACCATGATGGCCACAGCATTCATGGGTTATGTGCTGCCTTGGGGGCAAATGTCTTTTTGGGGCGCGACCGTGATTACCGGCCTGTTTGGTGCAATCCCGTTCATCGGTGGCGCCATCGAGGCTTGGCTGCTGGGCGGCCCTGCCGTGGGTAATGCCACCTTGAACCGCTTCTTTTCATTGCATTATCTGCTGCCATTTGTTCTGGTCGCTTTGGTGGCACTGCATATCTGGGCATTTCACACCACAGGTAACAGCAACCCGACCGGTGTCGAAGTGCGCCGCAGCTCAAAAGAAGAGGTCGAAAAGGACACTCTGCCATTCTGGCCTTATTTTGTAATTAAGGATCTGTTTGCGCTGGCCGTGGTTTTGATCCTGTTCTTTGCCGTCGTTGGTTTCATGCCAAATTACATGGGCCATCCGGATAATTATATGATAGCCGACCCCCTATCCACGCCTGCCTTTATTGTACCTGAATGGTATTTCCTGCCCTTCTATGCCATCCTGCGCGCCTTCACGGCCGATGTCTGGCTTGTGCAATTGGTCAGCTTTATTACCTTTGGTATTGTCGACGCCAAATTCTTCGGGGTTCTGGCAATGTTCGGCGCGATCGGGGTTCTGGCAGCGGTTCCGTGGCTGGATACATCTTCGGTTCGTTCCGGGCGCTTTAGGCCGTTGTTCAAATGGTTCTACTGGATATTTATCGTCAATTTCATAGTTTTGGCCTGGGTTGGTGCAATGCCTGCCGAATATCCTTATGATATGATATCCTTGATCGGATCTATTTACTGGTTTGCCTATTTCTTGGTTATTCTGCCAGTGCTGGGGTTGGTAGAAAAACCTACCGAACCACCAGAAACTATCGAGGCGGATTTCAACCAGCGTTACGGTCACAGCGCTCCGGTTTCCACGGATACACAACCCCAAAAAGTGGGAGAAGTGCAATGAAATTTGGTAAAATTATTGTAGTCGCACTTACGGCCTTGGCTTTGACGACCTCTGGCGCATTTTCTGCTGGTAAAAAAGGTAAAATTAATGACGTGGATTTCTCGTTTGAGGGGCCTTTTGGCACCTATGACGAAGCACAGCTACGCCGCGGTTTGCAGCTTTACACCGAAATCTGTGCCGGTTGTCATGGCTTGATTTATGTGCCGATCCGCACATTGTCTGATGCTGGCGGGCCACGTTTGCCCCCTGAATATGTGCGTGAATATGCCAAACAATTCGAGGTGCCTGACACCAGTGACGGAGCCGAGCCGGGCGACACGCGCGAGGCAAAACCTGCGGATCATTTCCCTGCCGGGTTTGATCCAAATGCGCCTGATTTGTCGTTGATGGCAAAAGCACGCAAAGGTTTTTCAGGCCCCTACGGGACGGGTATAAACCAGCTGTTCAAAGGCATAGGCGGTGCCGAGTATATTGCATCTTTTCTTACGGGTTACACCGGTGAAGACAAGGAAGAGGCGGGGACGCTATTTTACAAAAACACTGCTTTTTCTGGTGGGTGGACATCTATGGCCCCCGCGCTGTTTGGCGAAGACGTGGAGTATGAAGGCGGGTTTGACAATAGCTTGCAGCAAGAGGCCGAAGATATCGCGGCTTTCCTGACGTGGACGGCCGAGCCTAAAATGATGGAGCGTAAGCGGGCCGGGTTTATTGCCATTATCTTGCTGACAATGCTGACGGTGCTGCTTTATGCTACCAATAAACGCATCTGGGCGCCGATCAAAAAACAGGCCAAAGACGCAACAAGTTAGCCCTAAGCCTGTAAAAAATCAAAACCCCGCTCTATTCTGGCGGGGTTTTTTTATGCCTGATAATTGGTGCGATTGGCGATAACGCTTGAGCCAACGCCAGCTGCCCGCTAAACCAATAGCCTTAAAGGAGCACGCATATGTCTATGAACAGTTTTGGCCATATTTTTCGCGTCACCACATGGGGTGAAAGCCACGGGCCCGCTTTGGGTGCCACGGTTGATGGCTGCCCGCCCGGCATCGCGTTAAGTGAAACTATGCTGCAAGTCTGGCTGGATAAACGTCGCCCGGGCCAAAATAAAAACATGACTCAACGCCAGGAACCTGATGCGGTAAAAATTTTGTCGGGGGTTTTTGAAGGCAAAACCACTGGCACGCCCATTCAGTTAATGATTGAAAACACTGACCAGCGTAGCAAAGATTACGGCGACATCGCCAACACCTTTCGCCCCGGTCACGCCGATATTACCTATCACCAAAAATACGGGCTACGCGATTATCGCGGTGGCGGCCGCTCTTCGGCGCGCGAAACGGCTGCGCGGGTTGCGGCCGGTGGTGTGGCGCGTGCGGTGCTGGATAATTTGGTGCCAAAGCTGCAAATCCTTGGCTATATGGTGCAAATGGGCGATCAGGTTATTGACCGTAACCGTTTTGATATTAACCAGATTTCACGCAATGATTTCTGGGTCCCCGATGCCAAAGCCGCCACAGAATGGGACAGCTATCTTGCAGCCATCCGCAAGGCCAAAAACTCTGTCGGGGCTGTGGTCGAGGTAGTGGCAAGCGGTTTGCCCGCCGGATTGGGCGCGCCGGTATACGCCAAACTCGATACCGATTTGGCGGCGGCGATGATGTCGATTAACGCTGTAAAAGGCGTTGAAATCGGTGATGGCATGGCGGTGGCCAAGCTGACAGGAACCGAAAATGCCGATGAAATTTCGATGGGACCGGACGGGCCAATCTACAGCAGCAACCACGCGGGCGGGATTTTGGGCGGGATTTCCACAGGCCAGGACGTCGTGGTTCGCTTTGCGGTTAAGCCCACCTCGTCCATTCTGACCCCGCGCAAATCCATCACCATCAGCGGCGAGGCCACCGAAATTATAACCAAAGGCCGCCACGACCCTTGCGTTGGAATTCGGGCCGTGCCTGTGGGCGAAGCGATGATGGCTTGTGTTTTACTGGATCATCTGCTGCTTCATCGCGGACAAATCGGTGATGGCGGTGGTAAAATAGGCTGATTGGCAGCGCCGCCAATTTACGCTATTATAGGTGCAATCAAACGAGGCAATTGAGCAGGCTTGCCAAAAATGACAGCATTATCCGAATATGACCGGCTGGAATCAACCGGCCTTTGGCGTGAAAACCCTGACGCCCAGCGCCGCGAGGTGATTGTGTCTTTTGGCAATGAAACCGTTGTGATTTCCGACCATAATGATAACGCGCTGGCCCATTGGGCGCTGCCTGCGATCAAGCGCTTGAACCCGAAACAAACGCCGCCCACTTACAGCCCCGATGCACAGGCCGACGAAACGCTGGAGCTGGAAGATGAGATTATGATCGAGGCGCTGGAAAAGGTTTTGGGCTGGATAGAAAAAAAACGCCCCAAACAGGGCCGCCTGCGCTGGTTTTTGCTAACTGTTTTTGTGGCAATTGTGGCAGCGCTGGCTATATTTTGGCTACCCGATGCGTTGGTGCGCCATACCACTTCTGTTGTTCCCCAAGCCAAAAGGCTGCACATCGGCAACGCATTACTTGCCAATATTTACCGGATTTCCGGCCAGCCTTGCACAAGCACCGCTGGCAATAACGCCTTGAACAAATTGGGGATTCGAATAACGGGGGATGTAAATACCAAACTCGTCATTCTGCCCGCAGGGGTGATTAAATCCAGTCATCTACCCGGCGGCTTTATTCTGCTAAACCGCGCTCTGGTTGAGGATTTTGAGGAGCCGGATGTTGTTGCGGGCTTTATTCTTGGTGAGAAAATCCGGAAAATCAACCACGATCCGCTTGATACGCTGTTGCGATCAATTGGTTTGCGAAACACCTTCACCTTTTTAACCACCGGCAAAATATCAAACGATATACTGGCAAGATATGCCCAAGAATTGCTGACAACCCCTTCAGAAAACCTAGGCACAGAAGAGTTCCTGCAAGGGTTTCAGAGCGCCAAACTACGGTCCTCGCCTTATGCGTTTGCCCAAGATCCGACCGGCGAAACTACGTTAGAGCTGATCGAAGCCGACCCATTTATGAATAGCGCACCCCCTGCGCTTATTTCAGATGGTGAATGGGTTAGCTTGCAAAGGATTTGTGAAAAATAGAGTTGAGCCTACTATTTCGACCAGTTCACGGCCAAATTGAAATAAGAGTTTATTAATCCCGCACAAGCATCACATCGTTATACATCATTGTTTGCAGTGCTAGATAACGAAACTTCCAAGGCTTTCTTAAACACAGCTCATGTACGGCCCGCGCAACACCGCAATGGAACATACTGGTTGGAGACCAAACAGCGTAATCATTGAAAATAAACGCTCCATCGGGCTTTAACTTTGGCAATGATGCCTCGATGTCCTTAACCACACCTTCGTATTTATGATCAGCATCGATATAAATAATATCGAACGTTCCATCGGGCAAAGCGCTCATACTGGTCGAGCTATCACCAACATGGAGTTTGGCCCGATTATTTGCGTCGTTAAGTGCTGCAAGGGTTATCTTGTTTTGTACCCGGGATGCGTCAATATCAAACAGGTGCAGTTCAGAAGGTTGACAACGTTGAAGTATTTCCTGTGAAAAGTTGCCGGTGTCTACGCCAATCTCAGCAATCACCCCGCCCTTGGCGACCTTGTCCAGCAGCACCATCCTGTTTGGCAATATCTGGCAATCGGCTAATTTTTCAGCCGGAAGCTGAGGGGCTGGATTATGATAACGCCCCTTAGCCGCTGCAAACTCTTTCAAGGCTTTCGAAAATGCACGGCGTTTTTGTTCAACCTGCTCAAATGTTATGGCTTGATTGTTACTCATTGATGAACCTTTATAGTTTAAAGAAGAATTTTGAAAACGATTC
>CAYSBD010000008.1:0-36002 GCA_964429175.1 uncultured Marinosulfonomonas sp. | reverse complement strand
TTTTGTTCGCCGGAATGTGTCTTTTTACATTAGCAGCCTGTGGTTCCGGTGTTGACCAAAGCGGCGGTGGCGGTGGCGGTGGTGGTGCCGGTGGCGGTGCCGGTGGCGGTGGCGGTGGTGGTGGCGGTGGCCACGACGGTGGCGGCGACGGCTTGCAGGATAATCCGATCCCAGGATCGCTTGCTAAAAACCTGCACAAGATTTCATATAATCCCGATGCCGGCACTTTGACGGTTGAAATGTCTACACTGGATGCACCAAACACAATCGCCTCCTACACGCGCTATCCTGCCTTGGATGTTGCTGGTTACACAGCATATTCTGCTCAAGATGATCCGCTTGACAGAATGTTTATTGCTCTTGTCGCCGCTAGCGACAGGCGCACAGTTCAGGCCGGAGCCGTATCTGACGGCGGCCAATTCAACCGCTTTTTTAATGGCGGGTATTATGAACGCACCGGCCCACATTCCATCCCCACAACGACTGGTCTGGTTTCTTATGCAGGTCGGTATGCTGGTATCACAAATCTTAATGAGCCGGGGGGGCCGAACCTGCTTCCGACCCCGCCAGGAACACCACCTGAGGCCATCCCCGATCAGGCGCGCCGGACACAGGGCGATATTTTTCTCAATGTCAGTTTCTCGGATGATACGATAAACGGGGCAATTTATAATCGCCAATTTGTTGGTGGGCCAGCTTTGGAGAGCATCACGCTTACCTCTGGACCCATTGATGCAAATGGCGAATTTTTGGGAGAGGTTGAATTTTCAGGCGACCCTGAATACGGTTCTATTGGCACATATGGGGGGATATTTGGCGGGACCGATGCAAGTGATGTTGCCGGGGTGATTTATCTTGATGATCTTATCCGCGATCAGGACTTTGACAATGAAGTTGGTATATTTGTCCTTCCGCGGTGTGGAACGGTCGGCGCTTCTGCGATCTGTGATGCCGTTTCGCCATAAAAAATGCGCATACTGACGCTAACATTTTGTCTGCTTCTGGCTTTTGGCGGCAACGGGGTTAAGGCCGATCCGTTAACGCTTTCGATCCCGCAGGCGCGTGTTCTGGCCCAAGACCTTTATCGTGCGGGCCAGCTGAAATTAGCGCATGATTTAGCGCAAGGTTT
The DNA here is from genome assembly GCA_964429175.1 of uncultured Marinosulfonomonas sp. Classification (GTDB taxonomy): domain Bacteria; phylum Pseudomonadota; class Alphaproteobacteria; order Rhodobacterales; family Rhodobacteraceae; genus Profundibacter. The sequence goes on along the minus strand of CAYSBD010000008.1, from coordinate 34,873 downwards.
ATTGAAACATAATCCAAAAGACGTTGCTGCATTAATAATAATTGCCGCAACCGCGCCGGTTCTGGGCCAGCCCGGCCAAGGGCGCAAGGCGGGGCAGCTGGCGTATAAAACCACAGATAATGCAATTTTACGATATGAGGCCGCCCAATTTACCGCAAAGGCCGCATTGCTTGAGGGGCGTTACGCTCTTTCGCAATTTTGGCTGCGGAAAACGGCGCAGATCGCCCCAAACCCAACGCATCGCCGTCAAGCCATAACCGATTTTCGCCGCGTTCGGGCGCTTAATCCTTGGCGCACAAGTCTAGGCATTTCATTCGCTCCGATGTCAAATATTAACGGCGGAAGCGACGATAAGGAATTGATTATAAACGGTATTTGGCCAATCGGCGTATTAAGCGGCAACGCGCAGGCATTATCTGGATACCGGCTTACTATTGATGCGAAATCCAGTTTCAGGATCCGTCAATCAAAAAGCAGCTCAACGCATGCGGGCTTGCGTTTTTACCAAACAATTAATGCTTTAAGCAAAGAGGCAAAAGCACTGGCCCCGGACGGTAAAGGATCAGATTACAACCTGTCTTTGGCCGAAATCTCGTTGCGCCATTCCTTTAGCCACAAACCCGGGGCGGGGCCATTTTCCATTGAGCTGTCTTTTGGGAAAATGTGGTTTGGCGGCGATGATTTATCCCGTATGGCAAGGCTGGATTTTGGCAAATCCTTTCTGTTTAATGCCAAAACAAGTGCAAATTTACAATTCTCGACCGAGCGGCAATGGCTGACCTCAAGGCAAGGGGCCGATACCACAACACACAAGATCAAAACAAAATTGACACATAATTTCGCGAATAATGACCGTTTTGATATTGCTTTGGAATTGCGAAAGACAAATTCGGATAATATTAACAGTGATTACAATGGCGCCGGTTTGCGGCTGCATTATTCTTTGGCCAAACCGATTGGAAAAACCTCGTTATCTTTTGGTGTTGGCGCAAGTATGCGGGATTATTCTGCCTATCGGGTTGGCTTTTTTCGCGCGCCCGGCGGGCGTCAAGACCGCAATATTCATGCCTCGGTTCAGCTTTTGCTTAAAGAGCAGGAATACATGGGATTTGTGCCAACGATATCGCTTTTCGCATCACAAACGACATCCAGCATCAGCCGGTTTAATGCTTCGCAGGTTTCCTTTTCTTTTGGCTTCCAATCCACATTTTGACAAAGTTAGTGCGGGTAGATTTGGCCCCTGTTTTTGCGTGCCCGAGATTTCTATGAGGGTGAAAAACCACCAGACAAAACCACCAGACCCAATAAAATTCAAGCCCGCCCGATTTCACCGGTGACACTGGCCCTGCCACGTTCTATGGTGCGCCAAGCAAGACAAAACTGACGCCCCCGCGAATAAGGTGAAGCAGGCCGTGCCACAACCAACAAGTTTTTCTGCGCGCAAATCGCGCCTGCTGAACCGCATCGCGGCCCGCAGCAGCACACGCGCGCGCCCCGCCACGGCCTTTACGTCGCAGCCAGAGCCTAAAACCATCGGATCATTTGCCCGCGGACGCCAGTTTTTGGCCGGAAACTTTCAGTTTGCCGGGGTTTTGGTGACGGCTGAAAATACGCGATTGTGGGATATTGATCTGCCCTCGGATGATTTCGAGCAGCAATTACACGGGTTTCAATGGCTGGATGATTTGGCCGCTGTGGGCGACGGGGCGGCGCGAAAGGTTGCGCAGGATTGGCTGTTTGAATGGATCGCACGTTTTGGCCGTGGCCGCGGGGCTGGCTGGACGCCGGATCTGGCCGGGCGACGTTTAATCCGGTGGATCAATCACGCGGTTTTATTGCTGAATGGCCAAGATCAAGCCGCCTCAAAAACCTATTTTCAATCGCTTGGTCAGCAGACGATTTTTTTAAGCAAACGCTGGAAGGCCGCGGGGGCAGGATTGCCACGTTTCGAGGCGCTCACCGGTTTGATTTATGCCGGTTTGGCCCTGGAGGGCATGGACGGTTTTGTCGGGCCGGCAACCAAGGCACTGGCGCAGGAATGCCGCGAACAAATTGACGACGAAGGTGGCATTCCCAGCCGTAACCCCGAGGAATTGCTTGAGGTTTTCACCCTGCTGATCTGGGCTGCGGCAGCGTTGAGCAAAGCCGGAGCCGTTTCGGGGCGCGATCATTTGGCCGCGATTGAGCGCATCGCGCCGACCTTGCGTGCCTTGCGCCATTCTGACGGTAGTTTGGCGCGGTTTCACGGCGGTGGGCGCGGCATCGAAGGACGGCTGGATCATGCGCTGGCTGCAAGCGGGGTGCGAAGCGGCGCGGGCCAGCGGCTTTCGATGGGATATGCGCTGCTAAAAGCCGGGCGCAGTAGTGTGATTGTCGACGCAAGCCGCCCACCGCAAGGTGCCAATTCAGCGCTCGGGCATGCCTCGACGCTGGCGTTCGAGCTGACTTCGGGGCGCCGCCCGTTGGTGGTCAGTTGCGGGTCGGGCATTTCATTTGGTGACGCATGGCAACGGGCAGGGCGTGCCACGCCGTCGCATTCGGTTTTGGGTCTGGACGGGATTTCGTCATCGCGTTTGGGGGCCGGTGCCGCGGCCAATCACGAAATTCTGCTGCACACGCCGAACTTGGTGGAATGCAAACAAAATAGCGAGCCAAACCGCTTTGGCCTTCAACTTAGCCATGACGGTTATGTGGCCGGCCACGGTCTAAGCCACATGCGCCGGCTGGATTTGACACCGGATGGCCGCAGCCTTACCGGCGAGGATTTTTTGCTGGCGGTTTGCGACAAAGATAAACAGGTTTTCGATGCGGCGATGGATGCGGTAAAATTGCAGGGAATTGCTTATTCTGTGCGGTTTCATCTACACCCTGATGTGAACGCAAGGCTGGATATGGGCGGAACGGCGGTTTCGCTGGCGCTAAAAAGCGGCGAAATCTGGGTGTTTCGCCACGGAGAAAACAACAGCGCAAATGGTGCAAATCTAGGCCTTGAGCCAAGCGTTTATCTGGAACGTAACCGGCTAAAACCGCGCGTGAGCAAACAAATTGTTTTATCTGCCCGTGCAATAGATTATGCGAGCCGCGTGAGCTGGAATTTATCCAAAGCCCACGGCACACCGGACAATTTGCGCGATTTAGCGCGTGACGAAGATGAATTTTTACAAAGCCAACCAAATGGGGAACCGAGATGACCAGCTCAATGCCAATCCGCCGCGCTCTTTTATCTGTATCTGACAAAACCGGCCTGATCGATCTGGGCCGCGCGTTGGCCGGTCACGGGGTCGAGCTACTTTCAACCGGAGGTTCGGCCAAGGCATTGCGTGCTGCGGGGCTGGAGGTGATGGATGTTGCCGATATCACCGGATTTCCTGAAATGATGGACGGTCGGGTGAAAACACTGCACCCGAATGTGCATGGCGGTTTGCTGGCGCTGCGTGATAATGACGACCATCTGGCGGCGATGAAACAGCACGGCATTGCCGGGATTGATTTGCTCGTGGTTAATTTATACCCGTTCGAGGAAACCGTGGCCAAGGGCGCCGATTACGACACTTGCATTGAAAATATTGATATTGGCGGGCCGGCGATGATCCGTGCTGCGGCCAAAAACCATGCTTTTGTGACGACTGTGGTTGATGTCGAGGATTACGAAAAACTGCTGGGCGATATGGCCAAACATAACGGGGCGACCTGCGCGAAATTTCGCAAGCGCCGCGCCCAGATTGCCTATGCGCGCACCGCGGCTTATGATGCGGCGGTGTCGACGTGGATGGCGGCGGCAATCGGCTTTGATGTGCCGCGCCGGCGCGCTTTTGCCGGCACGATTGCACAGAAATTGCGCTACGGTGAAAACCCGCATCAATCGGCAGCGTTTTATCTGGATGGAACGGATCGCCCCGGCGTGGCCACGGCCGTTCAGCATCAGGGCAAAGAGCTGTCTTATAACAACATAAACGACACCGATGCCGCGATTGAATTGGTGGCCGAATTTGACCCTGCCGATGGGCCGGCCTGTGCGATTATCAAGCACGCCAACCCGTGCGGCGTGGCGCGTGGGGTTAGCATGCTCAAAGCTTATAAATCGGCGTTCAACTGTGATAATGTCTCGCCGTTTGGTGGAATTATTGCTTTAAATCAAAAGCTTGACGGGGAAACAGCCGCAGAGATTTGTAAAATTTTCACCGAGGTTGTGATTGCGCCGGGCGCGGATGATGCGGCCAGAGAGATATTTGCAACCAAGAAAAAACTGCGCCTGTTGACGGTGGATGCGTTGCCCGATCCGCGCGCGGCTGCGTTGACGTATCGGCAGGTTTGCGGTGGCATGTTGGTGCAGGATAAAGACTGCGGATATGTCGGGCTGGATGATTTGAAAATTGTAACCAAACGTGCGCCGACAGATGCCGAACTGGCCGATCTGATGTTTGCCTGGCGGGTGGCCAAACACGTTAAATCCAACGCGATCATTTACGTTAAGGATGGCGCGACGGTGGGCATCGGTGCGGGGCAAATGAGCCGGGTTGACAGCACAAGAATTGCCGCGCGAAAAGCCGAAGATATGGCCGAGGTTTTAGGGCTGGATGCGCCATTGACGCGCGGATCGGTTGTGGCGTCGGATGCGTTTTTTCCCTTTGCCGACGGGTTGCTAAGTGCGGCCGAGGCGGGCGCAACGGCGGTTATTCAGCCCGGCGGATCAATGCGCGATGACGAAGTGATCAAGGCGGCAGACGCGGCCGGGTTGGCGATGGTTTTCACCGGCATGCGCCATTTCCGGCATTAAGGAGCGAACGATGATGCGGTTAACTTTTTGGGCAGGTTTCTGGACATTTATGCTGGATCAAACCAGTAAATATTTTGTGGTGCATTGGCTGGATTTGCGCAGTCTGGGCGAAATTGATGTGTGGCCGCCGTTTCTGAATTTCAGAATGGCATGGAACCGGGGCATAAATTTCGGCTTGTTTTCAGGCGATTCCGATTGGGTGCGCTGGCTGCTGATTGCCTTGGCGCTGGCGATTTGTTTGTGGGTTATTTATTGGGTCAGGAAAGAAAACTTTGGCCGTTTGGCCTATATTTCGGCCGGTATTCTGGTTGGCGGCGCGCTGGGAAATGTGCTGGACCGGATACTTTATGGCGCGGTTGCGGATTTTCTGAATATGTCGTGCTGCGGTTTTGAAAATCCGTTTTCTTTCAATGTTGCCGATGTCGGGGTGTTTGTCGGTGCCTTTGGTTTGATCTTTTTTACCGGCGAAAAAAAACCTGAAAAAAAGACTGGGTGACGCGGCCTGATTGTTGGGTTAGACAGATGCAAGTTTGCTAAAGGAGACATCAATGTGGATCACGCGTAGCACTGTTGCACTGGCTTTGATTGGCGCTATGGGCCTGTCGGCTTGTGGCGGTAAAAATGATTTGAATTTGATGAATATCCGCTCCAGCACAGGCGGGCCGGACGAATTTGCCATTCTGCCCGGAAAGCCGCTTCAAACGCCGGATTTTACCGCAGCATTGCCCAGCCCGGCACCGGGTGGCGCCAATCTGACCGACCCGACGCCCAATGCCGATGCGGTGGCCGCACTCGGGGGGGACCGCGCGCGTGTTAGCCGCACGGGTGCCGGAAATATCGGGCGTGGCGATGGCACGATTGTTGCGCATGCTCGCCGGTTCGGGGCGTCCGGGAATATCCGTCAGGCGCTTGCAGCCGAGGATCTGAACCACCGGCGCGGCAACCAAGGCAGGGTTTTGGAGCGCTGGTTTAATCAGAACGTTTATTTCAAAGCCTATGAAGCAATGTCGCTGGACCAGCACCGCGAATTGGCAAGGTTTCGGCGCGCCGGTGTGCGCACACCCTCCGCGCCGCCCAACCCTGAAATTTACGGAAAATAATCACGAAGCTGCTAGCGGGTCTTGTGGCTGATCTTGGCAATCCTTAGGTTGGTGTAAGAAATTTCATCGGAGACCCAAATATGCGTATTTTCGGCTTTGCCCTGTTGGCCCTGACTGTGTTGATCCGCCCTGCGTCGGCACAGGAAATCAGCAGTTTTTCACTTGATAACGGTCTGGATATTGTGGTGATTCAAGATCACCGTGCGCCTGTTGTGGTGCATATGCTCTGGTATCGGGCCGGCGCCGCGGACGAGCCTGCGGGCCTGTCGGGCATTGCACATTTTCTAGAACATTTGATGTTCAAGGCCACCGATAATCTGGCCTCGGGCGAATTTTCGGACACTGTGGCGGCCAATGGCGGTTCGGATAATGCGTTTGTCTCTTACGATTATACCGCGTTTTTTCAACGCATTGCAGCGGATCGTCTAAATTTGGTCATGCGTATGGAAGCGGACCGGATGCGCAATTTGCGCTTGACAGAGGATGATATCGTCACCGAGCGCGATGTGATTTTAGAAGAACGCAACGCACGCACCGAGAACAATGCACATGCATTATTTGGCGAGCAACGCCGCGCGGCGCAATATCTGAACCACCCTTACGGCATTCCGGTGATCGGCTGGAAACACGAGATGGAAAAGCTGTCGATGCAAGACGCGCTGGATTTTTACGCCCGGTTTTATGCGCCCAATAATGCGATTTTGGTGGTGGCCGGTGATGTGCAGCCCGCCGATGTGCTGGCGCTGGCAAAAAAATACTACGGCCCGTTGCTCCCGACCGTCGATTTGCCCGACCGCAAGCGCCCGTCCGAGCCGCCGCAGCTGTCCGAACGGCGGTTAAAATTTAGCGATCCGCGCATTGCCCAACCCTATGTTATCCGCAGCTATCTGGCACCCGAGCGCAACAGTGGCGCTCAAAAACAGGCGGCCGCCCTGACCATGCTGGCCAATTTACTGGGTGGCAATCCGCAAACCTCGGTTCTGGGTAAAAAGCTGCAATTTGAAAGCAATAAGGCTATTCACACATCGGCGTTTTATAACGGCATGTCGCTGGATAGCACGATGTTTAATCTGGTGATGGTGCCAAGCGAAGGCATCGGGTTGGCCGAGGGCGAGGCGCTGCTTGACCAAGCCATTGCCGAATTTATCGCCGAGGGTGTCGATGCTGAACAAATGGCCCGTATCAAGATGCAAATCCGCGCTGATCTGGTTTATCGGCAGGATAGCGCGCGCGATATGGCCCATGAATACGGCATGGCTTTGACGCAGGGTTTGACCATTCAGGACGTAAAAGACTGGCCGCAGATTTTGCAGGATGTCACGGCTGATGATGTGATCAAGGCAGCCGAATTGCTGCTGGATAAAAACCGTGCGGTCACGGGCTGGCTAACCAATCCGACGGCCCAAAAGGAGGCTTTGCAATGAAACGGTTTTATTTTGTTTTGATCGCATTTCTGGCAATCGGCACGGCGGCCAAGGCCGAGGTGAAAATTCAGGAAGTCACCTCGCCCGGCGGCATAACCGCGTGGCTGGTGCAGGAACACAGCATCCCTTTCACAGCGCTTGAAATCCGTTTCAAGGGCGGGGCCAGTCTGGATATTGCGGGCAAACGCGGCGCGACGGCGTTGATGGCCTACACATTGGAGGAAGGCGCCGGTGATCTGAACGCACGCGAATTTGGCGCAAATGCCGAGGCTTTGGCGGCGCATTTTACCTTTGATATTTCTCATGACAACCTGTCGATTTCGGCAAAATTTCTAAGCGAAAACCGTGATGATGCGATGGCGCTGTTGCGGCTTGCGATTCATGAACCACGCTTTGATGTCGCCGATATTGACCGGATTCGCGCGCAGGTCGTTACAAATATTATGAGCGGCAAGAAAAACCCAAGCCGACTTTCCGGCAAACATTTCAATGCCTTGTCCTTTGGCGATCACCCTTATGGATCAAATCCTGATGGCACGTTGGAGACGGTAAAATCCTTGAGCCGCGATGATTTAATTCTCGCCAAAGCCGCGGTGATGGCGCGCGACCGTTTGTTCGTTTCGGCGGTCGGCGATATCACACCAGAGGCGCTGGGCAAATTGCTGGACGATCTGCTGGGCGCATTGCCCGCAACCGGCGCCAAAATGCCGAAGCGGGCCGATTTTTTACTGCAGGGCGGCATTACCGTGGTGCCTTTTGACACCCCGCAATCGGTCGTGACATTTGGCCATCAGGGCATTCACCGCGATGATGATGATTTCTTTGCCGCGTTTTTAATGAACTCGATTTTGGGCGGCAGCGGCATGCAATCGCGCCTGATGCAAGAGGTGCGCGAAAACCGTGGGCTGACTTACGGGATTTACACTTATTTTGCTTCGCGCGATCTTGCCGATGTTTACATGGGGCGGGTGTCCACGGCCAATGATCGGGTCGCCCAAACCGTTGAGGTAATCCGTGATGAATGGGTTGAAATGGCCGAAAACGGTGTCAGCGCAGAGGAGCTGGAGCGGACAAAAACCTATCTGACCGGCGCGTATCCTTTGCGCTTTGACGGCAACGCCACGATTGCAAATATTCTGGTCGGGATGCAGCTGGATAATCTGCCGGTTGACTATATTGCGACGCGAAATGACAAGGTAAATGCGGTGACCTTGCAAGATATTGCGCGTGTGGCCAAACGTCTGGTGCGCCCCGAAGATTTGCATTTTGTGGTGGTTGGACAGCCCGAAGATCTGCAGACAACAGATTAACCAGAGCGGTCAAATGCAGGTGGTCGAATCGGCATCCGCTGTGCTATTTCTAGTGGCATGTCCGCACAAAACCCCAATATAGGCGAAAACCGCCCAAATCATCCGCCCGTGATTCGGCAGCTGGATGACACCGCGATTAACCGGATTGCGGCGGGCGAGGTGGTCGAGCGGCCCGCTTCGGCGGTAAAAGAGCTGATTGAAAATGCGCTGGATGCCGGTGCAAAACGCGTCGAGATTTGCTATGCCGATGGCGGCAAAACCCTGATCCGGGTGGTGGATGATGGCTGCGGGATTTCGGCCTCTGATTTGCCCTTGGCCATGTCGCGCCACGCCACCAGCAAAATCGACGGATCCGACCTGTTGAACATCCACACCTTCGGTTTTCGCGGCGAGGCGCTGCCGTCATTGGGCGCGGTTGGAAAACTGACCATTACCTCGCGGGTCAACGGTCAGGATGGCGCAATGATCCGGGTGGCGGGTGGCAAAATGGAGCCGGTAAAACCCGCCGCCCTGACATCGGGAACCGTGGTGGAATTGCGCGATTTGTTTTACGCCACGCCCGCGCGGTTGAAATTTTTACGCACAGACCGCGCCGAGGTTCAGGCGATTGGCGATGTGGTTAAACGTCTGGCGATGGCCGAGCCTTTTGTCAGCTTTAGTTTGCGCGATGTTTCGGGCGGTGGTGCGGGGCGTCCGAGTTTTCGTGCCGATGCCGAAACCGGCGATTTATTTGACGCGCTACACGGGCGGTTGCGTCAGGTTCTGGGTGCTGATTTTGCCGAAAATGCTCTGAAAATAGATGCCGAGCGCGAGGGGCTGGCCCTCACCGGATACGCCGCGCTGCCGACATTTTCGCGCGGCTCGGCGATGATGCAATATTTATACGTTAACGGCCGGCCCGTGCGTGATAAATTGTTGATCGGTGCGCTTCGCGGGGCCTATTTTGATTTTTTGTCGCGCGACCGGCATCCGGCCGCCGTGTTGTTTTTAGAATGTGATCCGCATCAGGTGGATGTGAATGTGCATCCGGCCAAATCCGAGGTCCGGTTTCGCAACCCCGGCATCGCGCGCGGGCTGATCGTTTCGGCGCTGCGCCATGCTTTGGCCGAGGCGGGGCATCGGGCCTCAACCACGGTGGCCGACGGGGTTTTGGGCGCATTCAAGCCCCAACCGGCGGGGCGGGTTTACCAAATGGATCGCCCGTCGCAAGACACGTTGCAGGCCAGTTATCAGGCGCAGGCACCGGCGTTTGAAGGCCAGGGTTTTGCCGAATCCAGCGCCCGTTTCGAGGCCCCGATCACGGATGATGCGCCCACAGATTTGCCGCTGGGGGCTGCGCGCGCGCAGGTGCATGAAAATTATATCATCGCCCAAACTGGGGATGGGATGGTGATTGTTGACCAGCACGCAGCGCATGAACGGCTGGTTTATGAAAAACTAAAGGCGCAGATGGCTGAAAACGGTGTGGCCTCGCAAGCCTTGTTAATACCTGAAATCGTTGAACTTTCTCAAACGTATGCCGCGCGTTTGTTGGAAATGACCGATGATTTGGCCAAGCTGGGTTTGCGGATTGAACCCTTTGGGGCCGGATCAATCGCGGTGCGCGAAACGCCGGCGGTTTTGGGCACGGTTAACGCGCGCGGCATGATTTTGGACATTGTCGACGAGCTGGCCGATATGGGCGATAGCCTGTCTGTGCAGGCCCGCATCGAGGCGATCCTGAGCAGCATGGCCTGTCACGGCTCGATCCGGTCGGGGCGCCGGATGCAGGCCGACGAGATGAACGCGCTGCTGCGTGAAATGGAGGCCACGCCCCATTCCGGCCAATGCAACCATGGCCGCCCGACCTATGTTGAACTGAAATTGGCGGATATCGAGAGGCTGTTTGGGCGCAGATGAAAAATATGATGGATATGTTTGGCGAGCTGTGGCTGGTGCTGGCGGCGGCTGGTGCGGCGCTGCTTTTGTTGCTGGTGATTTTGTTGATTGTGGTGCTGCTGCGTGTCGGCAGATCGGCCAGAATGATCGCGCCGCTGAACCAGAAAATCGGGTATCTGGGCCAGCATGTGCAAAACCTGTCCGACGGTCAATCGCAGCTGGCCGGTGGGTTGCAGAATGTCAGCCAAACCCAGGTCGTGGCGCAGGCGCAATTGATGAATACGCTTGAGCAACGCCTTGCCGAAGTGCAGGCCAAAATGAGCGAAACCCTGCATGGTGGCACGCTGAAAACCACGCGATCTTTGGCCCAGTTGCAGGAACGTCTGGCCACGATCGACAAGGCGCAGGACAATATTGAAAAACTGTCGGGCGATGTTTTGTCGTTGCAGGATATTTTATCCAACAAACAGACGCGCGGCGCATTTGGCGAAATCCAGTTGAATGATATCGTTTCCAAGGCGCTGCCCACCGATAGTTATAAATTACAATTCACCCTATCAAACGGCAAGCGCGCCGATTGTCTGATTGATTTGCCCAACCCTCCGGGACCGATTGTGATCGACAGCAAATTTCCGCTGGAGGCCTATGAAGCGTTGCGAAATGCCAGCAATGATTGGGAAATGAAAGAGGCTGTGCGCAGTTTCAAAACTTCGGTTAAAAAGCACATCAAAGACATTTCCGAGCGCTATATTATCGAGGGTGAAACGGCAGATGGGGCCTTGATGTTTTTGCCCTCCGAGGCGGTTTATGCCGAGTTGCACGCCAATTTCCCGGGGCTGGTTCGGATCGGTTTTGCCGCGCATGTCTGGATCGTTTCGCCCACCACCTGTATGGCCACGTTAAACACGATGCGCACGATTTTGAAGGATGCGCGGATGCGTCAACAAGCCGGTGCAATCCGCAAAACCTTGCGCCTGTTGCACCGCGATGTCGAGATGGTGGTCGAGCGGGTTGGCAAGCTGGACACCCATTTCAATCAGGCCCGCGCCGATCTGGACGGGATTGGCACAGCGGCTGAGCGGGCTGGTAAACGTGCCGCCAAGCTGGATAATTTTGATTTTGAGGAACTGGCACCAGAGGCATCCGATACAAATGTGGTGCCTTTGGAAAAGCCCGTCGATTAGGCTTTGCTGTGCGCGGTTTTGCGGCTATCGTATCGGGTGACTCGGAGGTTAGCATGTTAGAAATCAGCACCAATAAAATCGCCCGTATTATCATCCGCGCCCGTGAAATGGACGGAAAATCCGCCGATGATCCGACGTTGTTTCAGTATGTCGGAGATCTGAATGACGACGAACAGGCCAGCCTTGTGGCCGTGATGTGGATCGGGCGTGAAACCTTTGGCCCCGAGGATCTGGACGAAGCAATCCAGACCGCCAAATCCGAGGCCTCGGCCCCGACAGAAAACTATCTGTTAGGCATCCCGATGTTGCCCGATTATCTCGAGGACGGGCTAGAAGCGCTGGGCTATTCGGTGAGCGAAATCAAAGAAGATTTTATGTAAATCTTTGTGCGCTAAACGCGGCGCAACCCTGCAATCAAAATCGCGCCAATCCGGCCCTATAAATGCTCCGCCACCTGCAAATGTTGCGCCAGTTTATCAACTTCGGCCAACCAGCGTGCCAGCAATTTGGGATCACTTGGCGCCGCACAAACCCCCGCAGGAATTTCACGCGCTATCACCGCCTCAACCGCCAATGAAACCGGCACCGAAACCAGCCGCGCCATGGCCGAGCCGCGCGCATCGCCATACGCGTCCATCACATAGGTTTTGTGGTAAACCGCTTTGCCCGCCTTTTGCGCCTTTAACATAACGCACATCACCACGCGGTCCGCATCATCTGCGCCATATGTGTTATCGGCCCAGAACTGATCCGACATCTCTTTCAGGCGTGTATCATCGGCCGTTTCCACCTCTTTAAACACATCTGCCCACGCGTCCGACCAGCCATTCAGGCGCAAAGTTCCCCGCACGAATTGCTTGATTTTCCAGCTCGGATCAAATTTGTAATCGGCAATGAACGGGATTGAATCACGGTTCGGGTAAACCTCGAATATTTCGGGCGCAGGCAGCGGCGCGCGGTAACTGCTGAGCGCATCCCATGGGCGCGCCACATCCAGCACCGTATAATTCTGGATGGATTTCGAGGGCGACTTCAACGCCTTTAACACACCCAGTGGCGACCAGCTGAATTTATAGCGAAACGGGTTCGGATGCTTTGGCACCCCGCCACAATAAGACGTAAAACTGATGTGGTTTTCAACGTCATAAATCGCGGATTTACGATAATCAGCTACCAGCCAATGCGCCATCAAATGGTCAATTCCCGGGTCCAGCCCAACCTCGTTTACCAACGCCACGCCAGCCTCTTTTGCGGCCCCGTCCAAGGCGCGCATTTGGGGCGAAATATAGCTGGAGGAAACGAAATTGGCGCCCTTGGAAATGCAAAGCGCGGCCAGTTTTACATGCCAGTCGCCGGGCAACATCGAAACCAGAACATCACCGGGTTGCAGCGCGCTCTCCAGCGCATCGATTGAAAACGGATTGATCCGTTGCGTGATGTCCCCCACCGCGTTTTGGGCCTTGTCAACCGAGCGGTTCCAGACCGTGACTTCGTGGCCCGTTTCGATTAAACGCCGCAAGCCGGGGATTGACGAAAGGCCAGTGCCGCACCAGTGGATTGTCACGGGTTTATTCCTTCAGATGTTTTCAGATGGGTGTCAAATTCGGTTTTTGCCCGCGCCCAAACACCGCTTTGCAAATCACCCAGCGCCAGCAGCGTTGGCAAAAGCTGGGCGGCATAATCCTGACTTGCCTCAATCGGCAGCATCGAGGGCAGATTGTCAATCGCGGTCACATCCAGTGGCGGATTATCATGGACACGCAGGGCCGGATTACCCCAGCTTGTGGTTCGGTCGTAAACCTTGATCGGAGAAAAATCGCTGTCTGGGTCACAGGCCACATCGCCGATCACGGCCAGGTTTCGCGGCGCGAATTTCGCATTTTCGGGCACAAATACCGGCGTGCCGGGGGCGGCAAAAATGCAGTTGACGAAAATATCGTGTTGCATGATTTCAGGGAACGGGCCGCCGGATTTGGTTTGCTCGATGTCCCATTTTGTGGTGGCAACATTCAGGGCCGCGCATAAATCCGACGCCCCCGATCCCACGCGCCCCAAGGCCCCGATTACGATGGCCGTTGGGCGCGGCGCACCGGTTGCGTCCAGCGTTTTTTGTAAATCTTTCAGCAGCGCGTCTTTGCCGTCATAAACCCCGACGGGGCCGCAAATGCCGCCATCCTGTTGGGCCGCCCAGCATTTCAGCGACACGGCCGCACCGGCAAAACCGGCCCAATATCCAAAGGCCGCCACGCGCCGACCGGCTTCATCGACCAGATATTCCAGATCATACAGCGTGCCGCCACCGGCCTTGAAACGTTGCAGTAAAACCTGCCCCGATGGCTGGCCTTTGTAAGCGTGACCAAACAGGATGTGTTTGTGGGGCAGGGGGCTGGCGTCTTCGGGCAGCTCTTTTAGGCCAAAAATAATGGCATCGTCCGGCGCGTCCGGCCAGCTGTTTTGCACCGCGATTTCACAGCCCGCTTGCCGGTAGCCATCAATCGAAATCGCCCGAACCGTGCTTTGCTCGACGGTGACTTTGATGCCGGCTTCCAACAAGGATTTTGCCCCCTCCGGCGTAATTCCGACGCGTTCTTCATTGGCGCGCTGTTCGGCGCGAACCCATAAATGTGTCATGGCGTGACCTTTTTTGTTGTCTAAAATCAATCCCAATTAACATCACCCAGAAAAATATATCCAGCCCCGTAAATGGTTTTTATCAAGCGCGGGTTTTTGGGGTCCTCGCGCAGTTTTGTGCGCAGGCGCGAAATGCGAACATCCATCGCCCGATCAAAACTTTCACCGGCAGTCCCGCCCAGCGTTTCCTGCATTTGTGCGCGTGAAATCAAGCGCTTGGGGCTGTTTAGAAATAGACGCAAAACTTCGCCCTCGGCATGGCTAAACGGGGTTTCAGCGCCGGATTTGTCAATCAGAACGTAGCTGCCAAACAGGGCTGTCCAGCCTTCAAAACGGGCGCGATTGGCGGTTCTGTCGCTGGTTTTTCCTTTGCGCAAACGCACCCGAACCCGCGCCACGACCTCGGCCGGATCAAAGGGTTTGATGATGTAGTCATCCGCCCCCATCTCCAGCCCCGTGACCCGATCCTGCACTTGGGCGCGGCCCGAAATTATGATGATCGAGGCACCGGATTCCAGCGCTAAACGATGCACCAAAGCCAGCCCGTCTTTATCGGGCAGCCCCAGATCGACCAGACAAACATCGGGGGTTGTGTGGGTTAGCGAGGCCTCGAATTCGGTCGCGCGCCCGTAAGTGGCCGTTCGAAAACCGGCGTCATTCAGGGCATCGGCCAGCATCTGGCGGATTTCGGGTTCATCATCAAGGATGGTAACCAGGGGTTGGCTCATTTTGGCTCCGGTTTGAAACAAGCGGCCAGATCGGCGGCCGAGAAAGGTTTGGCAATCAACGGGTAGCGTTTGGTCGCATCAATGCGGAGCGGATCATTTGCGGGCAACGAGGTCATCAGGCAGGTCGCGGCCTTTAGCCCGTTTTTTTTCAACGCGTCCAGCATTTCAACGCCGGTGGTTTCACCAATCAGCGAAATATCCGAGAGCACAAAATTCAGCCCCTTAAGCACCGCAAGCGCGCTGCCTTCTTCGGCCGATTTTGCCTCGATGACTTTGTGGCCCATATCGGTTAACATTTCGCGGACGCTGGCGCGGATGTCGTCGGAATCCTCAACCAGCAAAACCAGTTTGGGGCTGGTTTGGGCGCTGGAAAAATGCGCAAAACGCAAAGGCAGGCGCAGGGTAATCACCGCGCCGCGCGCATCATTGGCAAGTTGCAGATCACCACCGGCAAGTTTGGTCAAATCATAAACTATCGACAGGCCCAGGCCCGTGCCCTCGCCACCTTTGGTCGAAAAAAACGGATCCAGCGCGCGTTTTAATGCTTCGCCACTAAATCCGCCGCCGGTGTCGCTGACGGTGATTTCCAGCCAAGTGTTGCGCACGGATTTGCAGGCAAGATTGATTTGGCCGGGGGCGGCACCGATCGCATCTTTGGCGTTCAGGATCAGGTTCAGCAACGAATCCTGCAAGGGACCGGCGGCCAGCAGCAGGGTTTGATCAATGCCGTGGCAGTGGCTGTTTAGGCTCACGCCGTCGGGCAAGGTGGGGCTGGCGATGGTTTTTAAATCATTGATGAACTGGGTGAAATCCACCGGTGCCAGCTGAATTTTGCGCGGCGAGGACATCGACGCAATCCGGTTTAGCAGCCGCCCACCACGATGCGCGGCCGATTGGGTGGCGTTGATCATTTCGGCCGCCTCGGGGCTTTGCTCCATTTTGGCAAGCCGGCTTTGCATGCCTAGAATGATGGTCAAAAGATTGGCGAAATCATGCGCCATGCCGCTGGTTAACTGGGCAGCCAATTCGCGTTTATGGGTCTGGGTCAGCGCGTTTCGGGTTTGGGTTTCTTCGGTTACGTCCATCGACAGAATGTAAACGCCGTGCTGATCGGGGTTAAAAGCCACGCGAATACGGCGGCTGGAATCATCATCGCTAAATTCCAGAACGCTGGGGCTGCCGTTGCAGGCTTGCTCGTAATTGGCCTTGATTTTGGCAAATACGCTGGGTCCCAAAGCCGCACTAATATGCATGTCGATAATTTCAGAAGGGCATGAGGGCAGGATCGAATTCAGCCTGCGGTTCGAGTAAGTATAAACTCCGGCCCGGTTCACATGCGAAATATGGGCCGGCATCATTTCGGTGGTGATGCGGGCGCGGGCCTCCATTTCGGTTAGCTCGTGCTTGGTTTCTTGCAGCGCGGCATTGCTGGCGGCCAGTTCGCGGTTGGTCTGGCTCAGGCGCCGGGTGTGGGCCAGGATCTGGTCGGATAATTCATCCGTATGCGCGTGCAGCAGTTTTTCCTGATCCTTGATTGCGGTGATATCGGTGTAAACCGTGACCCAGCCGCCTTCGGGCAGCGGCGATCCCTCGACCGAAATTATTCGCCCGTTGGCGCGGGTGCGCTCCATGTAATGGGCCGAGAAATCGCGGGCCTGCTCAACACGGCTGGTGACGAATTCATCGATGTCGCCAACTTCGCCGTATTCACCACGGATGGCCAAAAACCGGATGGTGTCGGAAAAACGCGCCCCGGGCTGGCAGAGCGTTTGGGGCAGATCAAACATTTCCTTGAACGGCCGGTTCACCCGAACGCAACGCAGATTGCTATCGTAAATCGAAAGGGCCTGACCGATCAGGTTCAGCCCCGCGCGGGTCAAGGTTTCGGATTTTGCGCTTGAGATGGTCATGGCATTTTCCTTTGGGCCAATCGCTATCATCAGACGTAGGCCAGTGAAAGGCCTGTGAAGTGCTTGTTACAATTTGAAAGGTTTGCGCAAAAGTTAAGAAAAAATTGACCTTCAGACAAATCTGGTCAGGCTAAAGATAAGTTGAAGAATCGCCTGACGCGATTGGGCCGTCGATCAGATGACGGATGGGGAGGATTAGATTTGGCAAATTTAGACGCTGCTTTGGCTTCAATTCCGGCTTTGTTGGCCCGAAATGCGGCCAGCTTTGGTGACAAGGCGGCTTATCGCGAAAAAGAATACGGTATCTGGCAGTCTTGGGATTGGGGCCAAGTTGCGCAAGAAGTCGAAAATCTGGCGCTCGGTTTTTTGAATCTAGGAATTAACGAGGGCGATTTTGTTGCTATTATCGGCGGCAACCGGCCTCGGTTTTATTGGGCAATGGTTGCGGCGCAATCTGTCGGGGCGATCCCCGTGCCGCTTTATCACGAGGCAAGTGCCGAAGAAACCCAGTATGTTCTGGAGCATTGCGGCGCGCGTTTTGTCGTGGTCGAGGATCAGGAACAGGTCGATAAAGTCATCGAAATTCAGCAAGACCTGAAGCAGTTCGAGCATATGATTTATATCGACCCGCGCGGATTGCGTAAATATGATCACGCCCGTTTGCACCAATATTCGCATGTTCAGCAGCAGGGCGATGCCGCGCGCGATGAATTTATGCCCGAACTAAACGCGCGCACGGCGCGGCTGGATCTGGATAGCACCTGCGTGATGCTTTATACATCCGGCACCACAGGCAGGCCCAAGGGCGTAGTTCTGTCCAATCTCAACGTGATTGCGACCTCGAAAAATTCCAGCGAATTTGATGATTTGCAGGCCGGTGACGAGGTTCTGGCCTATTTACCGATGGCTTGGGTTGGTGATTTCATTTTCTCGATCGGGCAGGCGTATTGGACCGGGTTTTGTGTGAACTGCCCTGAATCGGCCGACACCATGATGACCGATATGCGTGAAATCGGCCCGACTTATTATTTTGCTCCGCCGCGATTTTTTGAGGGTCAGCTGACCAGCGTGATGATCCGGATGGAGGATGCCGGGCGGTTTAAAAAATGGCTGTTCCGAAAATTCATGGCTGTGGCCAAAAAGGTAGGGCCGGCAATATTGGATGGCAAAGACGTAAGTTTTGGCGATAAAATCAGCTATTTTTTGGGAAATTTGTTTATTTACGCCCCGCTGAAAAACACACTTGGCCTTAGCCGCGTGCGGGTTGGTTATACGGCGGGCGAGGCGATCGGGCCTGATTTGTTCGAATTTTACCGCTCAATCGGGATTAATCTAAAGCAGCTTTACGGCCAAACCGAGGCCACAGTTTACATTACCCAGCAGCCCGATGGAGAAGTGCGGGCCGATACGGTCGGGGTGCCATCGCCGGATGTCGAACTCAGGATTGCGGATAATGGCGAGATTTTTTACCGCTCGCCCGGGGTGTTTGTCGAATATTTCAACAACCCCGACAGCACCGCTGACACCAAAGATGCCGAGGGTTGGGTGGCCACGGGTGATGCCGGTTTTATCGAAAAATCCAGCGGCCATTTGCGGATTATTGATCGGGCCAAGGATGTGGGAAAACTGGCCGATGGCCAAATGTTCGCGCCTAAATTTGTTGAAAACAAACTGAAATTTTACCCCGATATTCTGGAAGTCGTCGTGTTTGGTGCCGGGCGCGAGATGTGCACGGCATTTATCAACATTGATCTGACGGCCGTGGGCAACTGGGCCGAGCGCAACAATGTGGCCTATGCGTCCTATCAGGAATTGGCCGGACATCCCGAAGTCTATGCCACCATCGCCGGTTTTGTCGAGGAAGTGAATAAATCTGTGGCACAAGATGAAATGTTGTCGGGTTGTCAGATCAGCCGGTTTTTGATCTTGCACAAGGAGCTGGATGCGGATGACGGCGAAATGACCCGCACCCGCAAAGTGCGTCGCAAGATTGTGGCCGAAAAATTCAGCGATCTGCTGGATGCGCTTTATGGTGGCAAATCCGAAATCTACACCGAAACCGAAGTAACCTACGAGGACGGGCGCAAAGGCTCGATCTCGGCCACGCTGGAAATTCGCGATGTGGCGGTGGTTGCGACTAATCAAAAGGTGGCGGCCCAATGAATAGCTCAATGAACGCGGCGACTGAAAATACCACGGTTGGCTACATGACCGCGGACGGGCGCCAAATCGGTGGCACCGTGTTGGAGATGAAAAACATCACCCTGCGCTTTGGTGGTGTGGTGGCGATCGAGGATATCAGCTTTGATATTCATGAGGGCGAAATTCGTGCCATTATCGGCCCCAACGGTGCCGGAAAATCGTCGATGTTGAATGTGATTTCCGGTTTTTATAACCCGCAAGAAGGCGAGGTTTGGTTTCGCGGTGCAAAACGCCCCGCGATGAAACCGTATCAGGTGGCCCAGCTGGGTGTTGCGCGCACATTTCAAAATATCGCGTTGTTCAAGGGGATGAGCACGCTGGATAATATCATGACGGGCCGTTTGACCAAGATGAAAACCGGGATGCTGGCACAGGCAATCTGGTGGGGAAAGGCCGCGCGCGAAGAAGAAGAACACCGCGCAAAGGTTGAAGAAATTATCGATTTTCTAGAAATTCAGGCCATTCGCAAAACGCCGGTCGGGCGCTTGCCTTACGGGATGCAAAAGCGGGTCGAGCTGGGGCGCGCGTTGGCGGCCGAGCCGGAATTGCTGCTGCTGGATGAGCCGATGGCGGGCATGAATGTCGAAGAAAAAGAGGACATGAGCCGCTTTATTCTGTCGGTAAACGAGGAATATGGCACCACGATTGCACTTATCGAACATGACATGGGTGTGGTGATGGATATTTCCGATCGTGTTGTGGTGATGGATTACGGCAAAAAAATCGGCGATGGCACGCCGGCCGAAGTTTTGGCCAATCAGGCGGTGATCGATGCCTATCTGGGGGTGAGCAATGACTGATTTACTGAAAAAGGGGCGCATATAATGTCGGCAGGTTTTTATTTTGGCGTCGAGGTTTTTCTGAACGGATTGATGACCGGGGTGATGTATTCTCTGGTGGCGCTGGGCTTTGTTCTGATTTTCAAGGCCTCGGGCGTTTTCAACTATGCCCAAGGCGTGATGGCACTGTTTGCGGCCCTGACTTTGGTCGGGATCCAGAATGGCCAGATCCCGTTTGCCCATCTGATCAATGCGATTTTTGGCACCCATGTTTATCATTTCGGCTGGACCGTGCCGGCCTTGTTCGCGATTTTGCTGACGGCCGTGGTGATGGTGATATTTGCCATTTTGGTCGAAAAACTGATACTGAAGCGTCTGGTTAACCAAGAGCCGATCATCCTCTTCATGGCCACTATCGGGCTGGCCTATTTCATGGAGGGCTTTGGTGATTTGATGTGGGGTTCTGATATCAAAAAGCTGGATGTGGGTATTCCGCAGGGCGGCAATCTGTGGATTGAAGAAAACACAGCCTTTCTGGGTGGCCCCGATTTCCTTGGCATATACATAGATTCTCTGGATATCGTGGCAACGATTGTGGCTGTTTTTCTGGTGCTGACACTGGTTTTATTTTCGCAATACACCAAAACCGGACGCGCCTTGCGCGCGGTGGCCGATGACAATCAGGCCGCGCTTTCGGTGGGTATTTCGTTGCGTGCGATTTGGGTTATCGTCTGGTCAATCGCCGGTTTTGTGGCGCTGGTTGCCGGCATCATGTGGGGCGCGAAATCGGGTGTGCAATTCTCGCTGTCGCTGATTGCACTAAAGGCTTTGCCGGTGCTGATGCTGGGCGGCTTTACCTCGATCCCCGGCGCGATTATCGGCGGGATGATCATCGGGGTCGGTGAAAAAATGTTTGAATTTCTGATCGGTGCGCCATTTTTGGGCGGTGCCACGGAAAACTGGTTCGCCTATATGCTGGCGCTGCTGTTCCTTGTCTTTCGGCCTCAAGGGCTGTTTGGCGACAAGATTATCGAGAGGGTTTGATAAATGCTGTATCGTGAATCCGGTGATTTCAAAACCACCTATGCCAAAGATAACCAGACCTTTCCGATTAAATTCGACCGGGTTGCCTATTATCTGATTTTGGCCGTCGCCTTTCTGGTGGTGCCGTTTTTCATCAATGATTACTGGGCCAATGCCATTCTGGTGCCGTTCCTGATCTTTGTGATTGCCACGCTGGGCCTGAATGTTCTGACCGGATATTGCGGCCAGCTGTCATTGGGCACCGGCGGGTTTATGGCGGTCGGGGCTTATTCGGCCTATAAATTGATGACGTCCTTTCCCGATGTTTCTATCGTTATCCACATCCTGCTGGCGGGCCTGATTACCGCGGCGGTTGGTGCGGTGTTCGGCTTGCCCAGCCTGCGGATCAAGGGGTTTTATCTGGCCGTGTCAACATTGGCTGCGCAGTTTTTTCTGATCTGGCTGTTCAACCGGGTGCCGTGGTTTTACAACTTTTCGGCCTCGGGCATGATCGCCGCCCCCGAGCGTTCGGTTCTGGGCGTTAATGTTACCGGCCCGAATGTAGAAGCATGGGCGCAATATATGATTTGTCTGGTGTTTGTGGTGGCTTCTGCGTGGCTGGTGCGCAATCTGACGCGCGGCAGTATCGGGCGTGAGTGGATGGCGATCCGCGACATGGATATCGCGGCAGAAATTATCGGGGTGAACCCGCTAAAGGCCAAGCTCTCGGCCTTTGCGGTTTCGTCCTTTCTCATCGGGATATCGGGGGCATTATTGTTCACGGTTTACCTCGGTGCGGCCGAAGCGGGTGAGGCCTTCGGGATTTCAAAATCCTTTCTCATCCTCTTCATGGTTATCATCGGCGGGCTTGGCTCGATCCTTGGCTCGTTTGCCGGTGCGGCATTTATGGTTTTGATGTCGGTGCTGGTGAAAAATGTTCTGGTTGGCGGTTTTGGCTGGCCGACGGATTTGGCGGCACATTTTGAATACGTTATCGTTGGCGGCCTGATTATATTTTTCCTGATTGTCGAACCACACGGTCTGGCCCAGCTTTGGCGCCTGATAAAAGAAAAACTACGGCTTTGGCCTTTCCCGCATTAGGCCAATCATAACAGATCGGGCAAACCCCGGCTTTGCTAAACTGGATGAAATCTTGCAAGGAGAATAAAATGAAACTTAAACTAGCATCAATGGCCGTTGCCGCCGTAATGGTTGCAGCACCTGTGATGGCGGATCTGGTTTATCCGTCGCTGTCATATCGCACCGGCCCTTACGCGGCTGGCGGCATTCCTTACGCGGATGGTTACGCCGATTATTTCACCCTGTTAAATGAGCGCGATGGCGGCATTGGCGGTGTGATGACCCGGGTGCCGGAATGTGAAACGGCCTTTAATACGGCCAAAGGCGTGGAATGTTACGAGGCCACCAAAGGCGACGGCGCGCTGATTTATCAACCGCTGTCAACCGGCATCACCTATCAGTTGATCCCCAAAGCTACGGCCGATGACATTCCGATGTTAACCAAAGGTTACGGGCGCACGGCTGTTGCCAACGGCAAGGTGTTTAGCCATATTTTCAACTTTCCGGCCCATTACTGGGATGCGGCATCGGTTGCGGTAAAGCATATATTGGAAACCAACGGCGGCGATATTTCGGACAAGAAAATCACCCTGCTTTACCATAACTCGGCCTTTGGCAAAGAGCCAATCCGCACGCTGGAAAAGCTGTCTGAAAAGCACGGCTACAAATTCAATATCATCGCGGTTGACCATCCGGGCCAAGAGCAAAAATCCCAATGGCTACAAATTCGCCGTGAGCGTCCCGATTATGTGATCATGTGGGGCTGGGGTGTGATGAATCAGGTTGCGATTCAAGAAGCCTCCAACATCCGTTTCCCGATGGAGAATTTCATTGGCGCTTGGTGGTCCGGCGCGGATCACGACGTGTTGCCAACCGGCATGTCTTCGCATGGTTACAAGGCGCTGGCGATGCACAGCCTTGGCAATGATTTCCCGATTTTTGCCGACATTCAGAAATATGTGGTCGATACGGGCAAAGCAGCAGGTTCGGGCGATCAAATCGGTAACGTGCTTTATAACCGTGGTCTTTACGCGGCGATGTTAGCGGCCGAAGCCACGCGCACAGCTCAGAAAATGCACGGTGTTGCCGAGATCACATCGGGTCAGATGCGCGATGGTCTGGAAGCCTTGGAAATCACCGAAGAGCGGATGACAGAACTGGGCATGCCCGGCTTTGGCCCATCCTTCAAGGTGAGCTGTGAAAACCACGGCGGCCCGGGTATGGCGGCGATTTCCCAGTGGGATGCGAATGCCAAAAAATGGAGCCTGATTACAGACTTCATCGAATCCGACAAATCTGTGACGCTGCCATTGATCGAAGCAGATTCACTGGCTTACGCAAAAGAAAACAACATCACTTTGCGTGATTGCAAATAAATCCACCTATCCGGGCCGCCTCCCTGTGGCCCGGATAATTCGTTTGATAATTATGGATAATTACCATGCTTGACACGGCCCAAACCAAAGAAATAATTCTGGATGTCAACAACATCGAGGTGATCTATAATCACGTTATCCTTGTGCTAAAGGGCGTCAGCCTGTCGGTTCGAAAAGGCGGAATTACCGCGCTGATGGGCGGCAACGGGGCCGGTAAAACCACAACTTTGAAAGCTGTTTCAAACCTGCTGCAAAGCGAACGTGGCGATGTGACTAAGGGCACAATCACCTATCGCGGCAAGAATATTCAGGGCATGAACCCGTCCGATATGGTGAAAATGGGCGTGATTCAGGTGATGGAGGGGCGCCATTGTTTCGAGCATCTGACGGTCGAAGAAAACCTGATGACCGGCGCCTACACGCGGCGCGACGGCAAGGCGGCTGTGGCGGCGGATCTGGAAATGGTTTACAATTATTTCCCGCGTTTGAAAGAGCGGCGCAAATCACAGGCCGGCTACACCTCGGGTGGCGAGCAGCAGATGGTTGCGATTGGCCGGGCTTTGATGAGCTGCCCTGAAACCGTGCTGCTGGATGAGCCGTCGATGGGGCTGGCCCCGCAGCTGGTCGAGCAGATTTTCGAGATCGTTAAAAAGATTAACGAGGAAGAAGGTGTTTCATTTTTGCTGGCCGAGCAGAACACCAACATGGCGCTGAAATACGCGCATTACGGTTATATTCTAGAATCGGGCCGCGTGGTGATGGATGGCCCGGCCGCCGATTTGCGCGAAAATCCGGATGTAAAAGAATTTTATCTGGGTGTTTCTGATGAAGGCCGTAAATCGTTTCGCGATGTGCGTTCGTACCGTCGACGCAAGCGTTGGTTGTCTTGATGCGGGGTGAGGTCATGAGCTTTTTTGATAAACTCGAAACCCGCTCGGCCGATGAGCGCGCCGGTGATTTGGCACGCGCATTACCGCGCCTGATCGCGCGCGCCAAGACGGCATCAGGCATTGCGCCATTGCTGAAAAACGTCGTGCCATCCGCGATTTCGTCGGTGGCCGATCTGGCGCGCCTGCCGGTGATCCGCAAATCCGAACTGGTTGCAGCTCAGGCCGATAACGCGCCTTTTGGTGGCTTCACCACGATTGGGGCGCATGAATTTGACCATATTCACCAATCGCCCGGCCCCATTTACGAGCCGGGAAAAATCAGCAATGACTGGTGGCGCATTGGCCGTTTTCTGCATGCTTGTGGTATCGGCAAAGGCGACATTATCCAGAACTGTTTTGGCTATCATCTAACGCCCGCAGGTATGATTTTTGAATCCGGTGCGCGTGCCGTTGGCGCGGCCGTGTTGCCCGCCGGAACCGGCCAAACCGAGCTGCAAGTGCGCGCGGCGCATGACGTCGGCAGCACGGCTTATGCCGGCACGCCCGATTATCTGAAGCTGATTTTGGACAAGGCCGAGACCATGGGTCTGAAGCTGAATTTCAGCCGCGCGGCGGTTGGCGGGGGTGCGCTTTTCCCGTCGCTTCGAGCTGAATATGCGGATCGCGGGATCTTGTGTTTGCAAAACTATGCCACCGCGGATCTAGGAAATATTGCCTATGAAAGTCAGGCCCAGGAAGGCATGATTGTCGATGAGGGTGTGATTGTTGAAATCGTCACACCGGGCACTGGCAACCCTGTGGCCGAGGGCGAGGTGGGCGAGGTTGTCGTGACCACGCTTAATCCTGATTATCCGTTGATCCGCTTTGCCACCGGCGATTTAAGTGCGGTGATGGCGGGCGTTAGCCCATGCGGTCGCACCAATATGCGCATCAAAGGCTGGATGGGGCGCGCCGATCAGACCACCAAGATCAAGGGTATGTTTGTGCGCCCCGAACAGGTGGCGGATTTTGTCGCCAAGCATGATGAAATCCACCGTGCGCGGGTGGTTGCCAGCCGTGATGACGAAATGGATGTGATGACGGTGCAGATTGAAACCGAAATAACCGATGCCGGCGTTTTTGCGGCCAGTATTGTAGCGACCCTGAAATTAAAGGGGCGGGTGGAATTGGTGCCAAAGGGCAGTTTGCCAAATGATGGCAAGGTGATTGATGATCAGCGGGTTTATGATTAGGCTGGCTGGATATTGATCGTAACCAAAGGTCATTTCCATGAGCGCTGAATTTTTGTTACCCGATTTGATTTGGCTTTGACCCTCGGCACCGGCATGATTTACACCTTAATGTGTAGATTATCCCAAGGGCGAAGGGCCGCGCTTTTTGGCGCTTTGGGCGGAAATTTAAGCATCTTGCCGTATAGTTGCGGCGATTTTGGCTTGGCTGCTGTGCCACATGCCAGTGCCCTTCAGCTGCTAAACTGGGCTGGTGGCGTATCTAATTTATCTGGGCTGGAAAACGGTAAATAAAAAATCCTGTTTTGATTGGCACGAAAACCTTGAGCTGCACCATGGTGGTGAAATGGTTTGGTGTGGTATTTCTGTCAGCTTGCTTAACCCGAAATTACCGGTGTTTTTTCTGCCCTGCTGCCGCCATTTATCAGCGCATCTTCCACGACTCCGGTGGCCGACATGGCGCTGCTTGGCGGGCTATTCTTGCGGTTTGGTCTGCGTTTGGCATTTATTCAAATAAGTTAAACGGGCAGAGAAACCAAACTGGCAACAGCAAAAACCGCCTCGGTTAAGGGGCGGCTCTGCAGATTGTTATTTCAAGCGGTTTAACCCTGACGGGCTTTGAAGCGCGGGTTTGTTTTGTTGATCACATAAACACGGCCCTTGCGACGCACAATGCGGCAATCGCGATGGCGGTTTTTGAGTGAACGCAGAGAGTTACGAACTTTCATAACCTTATCCTTTTCTCGCGGCGCGCCCGGCGCCTTGTTTCAAATTCTTCCCCGAATGGGGCATATGGTGGGCACTACTGGGTTCGAACCAGTGACCCCTTCGATGTCAACGAAGTGCTCTACCGCTGAGCTAAGCGCCCATATGGCCAAACAAATTCTGACGCCAAGTATGGCGCGGCAGAACCACGTCGGTATGGCGGTCTATAAAAGGAGTCGCGGCAAGGATCAAGGGCTTTTGGTAACAGGATTTGTCGGTTATAAAGATATTGTAAGGATTAAAGATGCCAAAGCCTACGTTCAAATTGAAAATGCCGCAAAATCGCAGCACCAGTGTGGTTTTTGCCTCGCCCCATAGCGGGCGGAATTACCCGTGGTCGTTCCTGCGAAAATCGGTTTTGGATGCGCATGTGATCAGGTCTAGCGAAGATGCGTTTGTCGATTTGTTGTTTGCCGATGCACCCGATTTCGGCGCGCCCCTGCTTTGTGCGCAAATCCCCCGTGCGTTTGTTGATCTGAACCGCGATAGTGACGAGCTGGATCCGGCATTGATCGAGGGGGTTAGGCGAACTGCGCATAATCCGCGGGTGGCATCGGGGTTGGGGGTGATCCCGCGGGTTGTTTCAAACGGGCGGGCAATTTATCGTGGCAAGATTTCAAAACTGGATGCCGAAATGCGGCTGCGCAACCACTGGCAGCCTTATCACGATGTCCTTGAAAATTTGTTGGCGCAGAGCCAGACATTATTTGGCGAGGCGATTTTGGTTGATTGCCATTCAATGCCCCATGAAGCTATCGAGAGTGCATCAAGACTAGGGCAACCCAAGGCCGAGATCGTTTTGGGGGATCAGTTTGGCGGCGCTGCGGGTGGCGATGTTATGGACGCCATTGAGGCCGCGTTTGTATCGGCCGGATTGAAAGTTGCGCGTAACGCCCCGTTTGCAGGTGCATTTATAACGCAACATTACGGCAAGCCTGCGCGCAGACAACATGTTGTTCAGATCGAAATTGACCGTTCGCTTTATATGAATGAGCAGAGGATCCGGCCAAATAAAAACTTCCAAAGCTTTCAAAAGATGATCTGCTCGATTGCGCAGGATATTTCACAGATTGGTTCCGTAAAAATACCCTTGGCAGCTGAATAACCTAAAAATAAAAGCCTGACTTATAGATTTTATCAGCTTGGTTACCCATATGCCCACAGGATCAGGCAGGTTGATCAATGTTTTAACTTGCAGCGGCCTCGCCTTTCCATTTGCGCAAAGCCAGAGACAGTTTTTCTGATTTATTCATAAATTCATCCTCCAGAATAGTGGCGGCACCCACGGCATCATTTGTTAGGGCTTTGTACAAAACATCTGAGGCGCAAACGTGGAATTCTGCATGCAGCCGCTTGACGACAGTGTAAGGTATGCTGGCGCGCATTTCGCTATCAATCTCTGTGCTATATAGCCATTTTCCAAATTCGCATTTCTCATCGCAGCGCACTTCGTTAACGCTGTGTTCGCTTTTGCCCTTGGCTACGGCAGTGCGTAATTTTATTTTCCAATGTCCGTGGGCGATAAGGGCGCTGTTAATCTGGTCAATTAACGTTTCATTTGACATGTAGTAATTCCCATATATTGTTGTTTGTCAATGGTTTAGTGAGTATTGTCATGCAAGGCTGGCTGGCTTTGCAGCTGATCAATCGGATACTTCGGCTCAGCCATCTATGAAGCGTTTGAATTAACAGGCGGTAAAATTATTCAAGGATATCTATAAATTCGAAACATTTCCCTGCAAAATTCGCTGTTCAGTATCCGGCGCTGCGATCCACCAGATGATGCATGCTCAAACCCGCTTGCGAGCGGCCAATATTTTCAGCAATTACCTGCGATGCCGTTTCAGGGCGGGTTTCCGATGCAATATGCGGTGTGACGGTTACATTTTTATGCGCCCAAAACGGGTGCTTTTCAGGCAGCGGTTCAACGCGGAAAACATCCAGCGTGGCGTGGCTGATATGGCCGCAATCCAAGGCCGCTAGCAAAGCAGAATCATCAATCAACGCGCCACGCCCCGGATTTATGATAACGCCATCACGCGGCATTTGTGCCAGGCGTTTATCATTGATTAGGTTTTGCGTGCTAGCGGTGTGGGGCAATAAAAGCACAAGGATTTCTGCCATCGACAGGGCCTGCTCCAACCCCGCATCGCCACATAGGCACGTCACCCCGTTAACCGTTTTTTGGCGGCGGCTCCAGCCGGTGACCTTGAAATTCAGCGTTGCCAAGGCTTTTGCGCAGGCCCCGCCAAGCACGCCCAACCCCAGCACCGTAATGTTGCGATTGCGGGCCAGCGGCGGGATGTCGCTGCGCCATTCTTTGTCTTGGCCTAAAATATGGCGATCCATTCCCAGATGGTGGCGCAGCACATGGCCCGTGACCCATTCGACCATGCCCTCGGTCAAGCCGTGATCAACCATGCGTGTCAGCGGCATGGTCAGGGTTTTATTGCCGACGATGGATTCCACCCCGGCCCAAAGCCCCAGCACAGCCTTGGCGCGGCTGAACGGGGTGAAATCGGTGATGGAATCCTTTGGCGCATAAATCAGATAATCGATCGTTTCGGGCGCGTTGGTTTCGGTGCAAAGCCGATAGCGCAGCCCCGCATCATCCAGCGCGCGGCGTAGCGGTTTTTTATATTGCGCCCAGCGGTAAGAATTGGCGGCAAACAGGATATTGATCATCTGGCGCTCCTTAACTTTTTCTGCGGGGGCGATGCACATGGGCGCTTTGCATCAGGCCAAAGCCGATCAGTATCACCAACATGGACGAGCCGCCATAAGACACCAGCGGCAACGGCACCCCGACCACTGGTATCAGCCCCATCACCATGGCCATGTTCACCGCAAAGAATAAAAACAGCGTCGCGGCCACCCCCAGCGTGATCAGCGACGAGAACCTGTCATGGTTTTTCAGCGCCGAGCTGACACAGAAAACGATGATCAATGTGTAAAGGCCCAGCAGTGACATCGTGCCGATAAAGCCGAATTCCTCGGCCAAGGTTGTAAAGATAAAATCCGTGTGTTTTTCGGGCAAAAAATTCAACCGCGCCTGTGTGCCTTGCATAAATCCGCGCCCGGTCCAGCCGCCTGAACCCAGCGCAATTTTGGATTGGGTGATGTGGTATCCGGCGCCCAAAGGGTCTATTTCGGGGTTCAAAAATGTATCAATGCGCCGGTATTGATAGTCCTTTAAAAGCTGCCACGCCGTGTCGCGAAACTGAAAAACGGCTGTAATTATTGCACCAACCGTACCAATCAGCGCAGCAAAATAAAACCAGCTGACACCGGCCAGAAACATCACAAACCCACCGCCCGTCAGCAGCAAAATAGCCGTGCCCAGATCCGGCTGCCGTAGCACCAGAGCGGTTGGAACCAATATGATCAAAACCGGTATCAACACCCATAACAGACGCGAGGTTTTCTTAATATCCAGCCAGTCATAATAGGCCGCCAGCACCATGATAATTGAAAGTTTGGCCAGCTCGGAGGGCTGCAAATTCATGAACCCTACGTTGATCCAGCGCTTGGCCCCCATATTTGTAACCCCGAAAAATTCAACGCCCAACAGCAGTATAATCGAAACAATATAGGCCAGAACCGACATGTTGCGCCAAAACCAGATCGGCACCATGGCCACAAAAAACAACAGCCCCATCCCCAGCGCAAAACGTTTCATCTGTGGCTCGACCCAAGGCGTCATGGAACCACCGGCCACGGAATAAAGCATTAAAAAACCAACGCTGCCAACGGCCACCAGTAATAAAATAACCGCCCAGTTCAGGCTAAGGATTTTCTGCGGCCCGGCGGGGACAGTTTTGATGTTATACTCAAGATAGCTCATGCCTGATCGTCCCGCAGTTTTCCGGTTTTGGGGCTGCGTAAATTCAGCGCATTTTGTTCGCGCTTAATGCGGGCACGATCCCTTTTAGGATAGGCCGATAGCGGCGGCAGCCCGCTAAATAACGCTTGCAACAAAATGTCGCGCCCGATCGGGGCGGCCGCCTTGGAGCCGCTGCCGCCATGCTCCACAACCACCGAAACCGCGTAACGTGGATTGTCAAATGGCGCGTAGCAAACAAACAGGGCATGATCGCGCCGCTCCCATTCGACCTGGCTGTTATCCACCACCGTGTTGCCCACCTGACTCGTGCCGGTTTTGCTGGCCATCAGATGCTCGGCGCCCAAAATACGCGAGCTGTAAGCCGTGCCGCGACGATCATTGGAGGTCTCAAACATGGCCTGTCGTATCAGCCGCAAATGGTTTTCATTTATCCCGAGGCTGTCGCTCTGCTCAACCGGCTGCTCTTGGCTATCGATGGATTTAACCAGCCGCGGAATCACCGCGTTTCCGGTCGCAAGCCGCGCGGTCATCACAGCCAGCTGCAAAGGCGATGCCAGCATAAAACCCTGTCCGATCGAAGAATTCAGACTGTCGCCGATCATCCAGCCAACGCCCCTGTTTTTAAGTTTCCATGCCTTGGTCGGCACCAGCCCGCGGGCCGGCGATGACATCGGAATGTCAAACCGCGTGCCCAAACCGAACCGTCTGGCCATGGCTGCAATGTTTTCGATTCCCGTGCGTTGGGCCAGTTCGTAATAATAAATATCACAGGATTTTTTCAAGGATTCGATCAGGTCTACATTGCCGTGGCCCGAGCGTTTCCAGCAATGAAACCTGCGCCCGCTGACCTCGACATGGCCGACGCATTTTACGGTCTCTTTGGGTGTGATCACCTCGGCCTTTAGCGCGGCCAGAACGGTGATCATTTTAAAGGTCGAGCCGGGCGGATACATCCCCTGAACGGCCTTGCTGGGCAGGGGGCGGTATTTATTTTCCAGCAGGGCAGAATAATCGGCCTGCGAAATCCCGTTAACAAACAGGTTGGGGTCAAACGCAGGGGCGGATCCGATGGCCAGCAAATCGCCGCTGTGCATGTCCATAATCACGGCGGCAGCGCTTTCGCCGGCCAGCCGCGCCTGCACATAATTTTGCAAGCCGCTGTCAACGGTCAGCTGAATATTGGCCCCGCTGCTCGCCTCGTCGCGGCCCAATTCGCGCATCACACGCCCGATGGCATTAACCTCGATCTGCTTAATTCCGGCCTTGCCGCGCAACGGTCTGTCCAGCCGTGCCTCGACACCGATTTTGCCGATCTTGAAATGCGGCAGCCGCAGCAGAGGATCACGATCATCGGGGCGACTCAAATGTGCCTCGCTCACAGCACCGACATATCCGACAATATGGGCAAAATCATCGGCCATCGGATAGGTGCGTCTTAAGCCAAGCTCGGGGTTGATGCCGGGCAGGGCGGGGGTGTTGACGGCAACCTTGGCAATATCCTCCCATGTCAGATCGCTGGCAATTGTGACCGGCACAAAGGCGCTGCGCCGTTTCATCAAGGCAAGCGCGCGCTCCAGCTTGTCGGGCTCAAGCGGAATCAGCGCTTTCAGGCGCTTCACGACAAGATCGACATCGCCGGCATCTTCGCGCACGATAGAAATGCGATAAACGGGTTTATTGGTGGCCAAAGCAATACCGTTACGATCATAAATCAGGCCGCGGGCGGGCGCAATCAGGCGGATGTTAATGCGGTTTTCATCGGCCAGCAGCCGGAACTGGTCGGATTGATCGACCTGCAAATATTGCATCCTGACCCCCAGCGCGCCGATGAATGCCAGCTGGGATGCGCCTAAAAACAAGGCTCTGCGGCTGATGCGCCGTCTGCTTTCGCCTTTATCGCGGCCCCCCGGTTTCATAGCCTGTGCCCCAATGCATCAACTTCGCCGGCCGACATCTTGCGAATACCCAGCGCATATCGCGAAAACAGCACCACAAACGGATAGGCCGCCAAGGTTGTCAGCAGTTGCGAAAGCGAAAGCCAAACCGCGGGGCGTGGTTGCATCACCAAAACCAAGGCAAACCTGTTGGCCAGTAAAATCGCCAGTAAAACACCCGCGACCATGGCCCATTCCAGCGCAAAAGGTAGCTCGCGCAGCAAATTTACGCGGGCGCGCAAAAATTCGGCACCCAGCACAAATAACGCAGCCATCAATCCGGGCGGGCGCATAAACAGCATGTCGGCAACCAACATAATTGCGCCAATCAGTATGATCGGTGCGTAATCGCTGCGGCGCAAAACCCACGCATAACACAAACAAATCAGCAAATCAGGCATGGCCCAGCCGCCGGGTAAAATTTGGAACGGGACCAGTTGAAAAAAGATAACAACCACGGACAGGATGACAAGCACCAGCCAGTAAACCCATTTGCTGTGGGGCGCTGCGTCACCCATCATTTTGCGCCTGTGTTTTTGCTGCCGGATTTTCCAGACGCTTTTGGGGTGCAACCATCAAGGCACCCGGATCCGTGATTGCCCGGCTTTTCAAACTGCGCAACACGCGCAAAAAATGCAGCCGTTCGTAATCGGCGGCCAGCTGTGCGCGCAGCCGTTTATCGGGGCCTTCGGTAACCTGGCCGACCAGCAATCCGGCCGGAAACACCTTACCATCGCCCGATGTGATGATCTGATCGCCCGGTTTAACCTGTCCGGGTTTTTCCAGAAATTCAATCGCCGGTCTGGGTGAATTATCCCCCATCAAAATCGCGCGCTGGCCCGAGGGCTGGATCGTGATTGGAATGCGGCTGTTTGAATCGGTAAGCAGAATCACCCGGGCCGAATTTTTGCCAAGCCCCGATATCCGCCCGACCAACCCGATGCCATCCATTGTGGCCCAACCGTCTTTGATGCCATCGCGGCTACCGACATTTAACAGCACCGATTGGCGAAAGGGCGATCCGCTATCGGCCATAACCACGCCGGAAACCGAGGTTAATTTCGGATTTAGCCGCACAGAATTCAAGGCCAGCAATTTGGCATTTTGCTGCTCCAGCTGAACGGCGGCTTCTTTCCAGGATTTCAGGCGCTGAAGTTCACGCCGCAATTCCTGATTTTGGGCATGAATTTTTTGATAAGACCGAAAATCGCCGACCATTCCGGCCGCAGCACTGACAGGCACCAGCGCCCATTCGAAATTTGGCACAACCCTGTCAACCAGCGCGGCCCGAAACCGCTCGACTCGCGGGTTATCAATGCGCCACAGTAAAAATAAACCAAACAGCGCAAACACCAGCAGCCCGACGACAATACGCCGGACGGGGCGGGCATAATCAGTCTGTTGTCTGCCCTGTCTGCGATTATTCATCAAACTGGCCCCCGTTTACCCGCCTTTGCGGCCAAAATTGGCCTAGCTGTCGTAGTCTATCACATGACGCAGCATTTTTTCATATTCAAGCGCCTTGCCGGTGCCAAGCGCCACACAATTCAGCGATTCATCGGCAATCGAAATCGCCAATCCGGTTTGCTCGCGCAGCGCCAGATCCAGCTCGCCCAGCAGCGCGCCGCCACCCGTCAACATCACGCCGCGATCCACAATGTCGGCCGCCAGATCCGGCGGGGTTGCCTCAAGCGCATTCATCACCGCTTCGCAGATTTGCTGCACGGGTTCGGCCAAAGCTTCGGCAATCTGGGCCTGATTGACTTCGGTTTCTTTGGGCACCCCGTTCAACAAATCACGACCGCGGATTTGCATCGATGACCCGCGCCCGTCATCGGGCATGCGCGCGGTGCCGATCGAGGTTTTGATCCGTTCGGCCGTGGCTTCGCCGATCAGCAGGTTATGCTGGCGGCGCAGATAACTGATGATGGCTTCGTCCATCCGGTCGCCGCCCACCCGCACCGAGCGCGCATAAACGATATCGCCCAGTGAAAGCACGGCGACCTCGGTGGTGCCGCCGCCGATATCGACAACCATGTTTCCGGTCGGATCGGTGATCGGCATTCCGGCCCCGATGGCGGCTGCGATTGGCTCGGCGATCAGCCCGGCCCGGCGCGCACCGGCCGATAAAACCGACTGACGGATCGCGCGTTTTTCAACCGGAGTCGCGCCGTGGGGCACGCAAACGATGATTTTGGGTTTCGAGAAAACCGAGCGTTTATGCACCTTGCGGATGAAATGTTTGATCATTTCCTCGGCCGTGTCAAAATCGGCAATCACGCCTTCGCGCATGGGGCGGATTGCCTCGATGCTGCCGGGCGTGCGCCCCAGCATCAATTTGGCGTCTTCGCCCACGGCCAGCACCTTTTTGACGCCATCCTTGACGTGATAGGCCACCACCGATGGTTCGTTCAAAATGACGCCTTTGCCTTTGACATAAACCAGCGTATTTGCCGTGCCCAGATCAATTGCGATATCGGATGTAAACAGCCAAGATAGACCAAACATGCGTTAAACTTCCTGCTTTAGAAAATAAATTTGGCCCGCGATTCTTAGCGCCACGCTCCAAACTATCTTATATGCGGGCAGATCGGGGTGGGTAAAGGGGCAGAATTGCACCTTTCAGCGTGTTTTTGCCGTTAGAGCCGCCAGAGCTGTGAAAAATCGAAATCCCACAGCTCTGCCAAATGGTTTCAGGCCGCCGGTTTGGTTTTCTGGCGCCGCACCAGCAGCTTGTTTAACGCATTGATATAAGCCTTGGCCGAGGCCACAACCGTATCGGTATCGGCCGATTGCCCCGTGGCGATTT